>NZ_JAUCGU010000001.1:0-397054 GCF_059916625.1 Chromobacterium sp. CCUG 76385 | reverse complement strand
CATCAGCAGATACAACCTGTGCATTGTTTGCAGGAAGCGGTGGGGCGAGGCTACCAACTTACAATTGGGACATAGCCATAAAAAAGCCGGACAGACGTCCGGCTTTTTTATTCCGCGATCGGCTCAGCTCGACGGGCCCTTCGCGCCGTGCCCGGAAAAGTGCCGGCCGAAGCCAATGATGACCAGCGCGCTGGTAAAAATGATCTGCAAATCCGCCAGCAGCCGGATCGGCCAGTAGGTGGGATACATGTCGCCATAACCCACGGTGGCGGCGGTGGCGATGGACAGGTGGAAGCAATCCAGGAACAGCAGCGCGGCATTGCCGTAAAAGTCCGGCAGAAAACCGCCATGGCCGTCATACAGCGCGGTCATGCCATGAAAGGCATGGCCGTTGACCAGCAAGAGCGCGAACAAGTAGTAGACTACAGCGAACTGCAGCACCAGGCCGATGTACAGGCCGATCAGGTCGCCCAGCTGGCGCTGGCGCGGCCGGCGCAGGATATGGCGTATGGTGCGGTAGATAGGCAGAAAGAACAGTGTCCAGGCCAGCCACTGTTCGCCCTGGCGCGGCAGCAAGGCATGCAGATTCGCCCCATGCCACAGCCAGGTCAGCAGCACCGCGCTGATCAGCGACAAGGCGGTGCTGGCATGCAGCTGCAGCCGCGTTTCCAGCGTGGGAAGCGGCAGCGAGGCCTGCATGCTCAGTCGGCCAGCCGTTGGCGGATGCTGGCTTCGATGCCGGTCGCGTCCAGGCCGCAGTTCTTCAACAGCAGCGCCGGGTCGCCGTGTTCCACGTAGTCGTCCGGCAGCCCCAGCTGCAGCACCGGCACGGTCAGGCGCAGCGCTTGCAGCGTCTCGATACAGGCCGAGCCGGCGCCGCCCATCACCACGTTTTCCTCCACGGTGACGATCAGCTCATGGCTCTCGGCGAGCTGGCGCACCAGCTCTGCGTCCAGAGGTTTGACGAAGCGCATGTCGGCGACCGACGCGTCCAGCGGCTCGGCGGCGGCCAGCGCCGGGTGCACCATGCTGCCGAAGGCCAGGATGGCGATCTTCCGGCCCTGGCGGCGCAGCACGCCCTTGCCGATGGGCAGGGCAGTCATCTGTTGCTGAATCTCCGCGCCGGGGCCGGTGCCGCGCGGATAGCGCACAGCGCTGGGGCCATTGTGCTGGAAGGCGGTGTACAGCAGCTGGCGGCATTCGTTCTCATCCGACGGCGCCGCTACCAGCATATTGGGGATGCAACGCAGGTAGCTGAGGTCGAAGGCGCCGGCATGAGTCGGGCCATCCGCTCCCACCAGGCCGGCGCGGTCCAGCGCGAACATCACCGGCAGATTCTGCAAAGCCACGTCGTGGATCAGTTGGTCATAGCCGCGTTGCAGGAAGGTGGAATAGATCGCTACCACCGGCTTCAGGCCGTCGCAGGCCATGCCGCCTGCGAAGGTGACCGCGTGCTGTTCGGCGATGGCCACGTCGTAGTAACGGTCCGGATGCTCTTTTTCGAAGCGCACCATGCCGGAGCCTTCGCGCATGGCCGGCGTGATGCCCACCAAGCGCGGGTCCTGCTTGGCCATGTCGCACAGCCAGTCGCCGAACACCTGGGTGTATTGCGGCTTGCCGGAGCCGCCTTTGCCGCCGGCCAGGCCGTTTGCCGGATCGAACTTGGTCACGCCGTGGTATTTAACCGGATCGTTCTCTGCCAGCTTGTAGCCCTGACCCTTCTTGGTGACGATGTGCAGGAACTGCGGCCCTTTCAGGCTGCGGATGTTCTTCAGCGTATCGACCAGGGCGTCCAGATCGTGGCCGTCTATGGGGCCGATGTAGTTGAAGCCGAATTCCTCGAACAGCGTGCCCGGGGTGAAGAAGCCTTTGACGTGCTCCTCCATCTTGCTGGCGATTTCCTTCAAGGGCGGGGCAATGCCCAGCACCTTGCTGGAGCCTTGGCGCATCGCGGCGTAGAAGCGGCCGGACATCAGCTTGGCCAGGTAGTTGTTCAGCGCGCCGACATTGGGCGAGATGGACATATCGTTGTCGTTCAGGATCACCAGCAGGTCGGTATCCATCGCGCCGGCATTGTTCAGCGCCTCGAAGGCCTGGCCCGCGGTCATGGCGCCGTCGCCGATGATGGCCACGCTCTTGCGCTCGATGCCCAGCGTTTTGGCCGCCACCGCCATGCCCAGGGCCGCGCCGATGGAGGTGGACGAGTGGCCGACGCCGAAGGTGTCGTACTCGGACTCCTCGCGTTTGGGAAAGCCGGCCAGCCCGCCAAACTGGCGCATGGTGCCCATGCGCTCGCGGCGGCCGGTCAGGATCTTGTGCGGATAGGTCTGGTGGCCGACGTCCCACACCAGGCGGTCATGCGGGGTATCGAACACGTAATGCAGCGCGATGGTCAGCTCGATGCTGCCCAGATTGGACGCGAAGTGGCCGCCGGTCTTGCTGACCGACTCCACCAGAAATTCGCGCAGTTCGCGCGCCAGCTGCGGCAACTGCGTGCGCGGCAACAGCCGCAGGTCGGCAGGGCTGTTTATGTTTTCAAGCAGAGGATACATTGTTGTGATTCTGCGGATGGGCTCGCCGGGCGGTGGGCCGCCCTGATGGTTTCTCTACGAGCGGTTCAAAACGAGCGGGCGACGATATAGTCGGCCAGTTGTTTCAGGCGATCGGCCTGCGGGCCGAAGCCCTCCAGCGCGGCGAACGCCTGGTCATGCAAATCCTTCGCCATCCGCTTGGCCTCGGCGAGGCCCAGCAGGCTGACGTAAGTGGGTTTGTCGTGGGCGGCGTCCTTGCCGGCGGTCTTGCCCAAGGTGGCGGTATCGGCCTCGCAGTCCAGGATGTCGTCCACCACTTGGAAGGCCAGGCCGATGCGCTTGGCGAAGGCGTCCAGCGCTTCTTTTTCCTGCGCGTTCAGTTCGCGGCCGGCCATGGCGCCCATCATCACCGCCGCGCGGATCAGCGCGCCGGTTTTCAGCATGTGCATGAATTCCAGCTCCGGCAGCGTCAGCGGCTGGCCGACGCTGGCCAGATCAATCGCCTGGCCGCCCGCCATGCCGGCATGGCCGGACGCGTGGGCCAGCGCGCGCACCATTTCCAGCTGGCTGGCCGCGGCGATGCCAGGCATGGCTTGGGCAATCAGCTCGAAAGCGCGGGTTTGCAGCGCGTCGCCGACCAAGAGCGCGGTAGCCTCGTCATAGGCGACGTGGCAGGTCGGCTTGCCCCGGCGCAGCACATCGTCGTCCATGCACGGCATGTCGTCATGCACCAGCGAGTAGGCGTGGATCATTTCCAGCGCCGCGCCGATGCGCGCCAGGTTGTCCTGCTCCGCGCCCACCAGTTCGCCGGCGGCGAAAACCAGCAGCGGCCGCACGCGCTTGCCGCCTTCCAGCGTGGCGTAGCGCATGGCTTCATGCAATTTATGCGGCGCGCAGTCGGCGGAAGGGAGCAAGCGCTCCAGGGCGCTTTCCATGTATTGCTGGATGGAGGTCATCCAGCCGATGAAGGTTTCATTGGCCATTGGGCAGGTCCAGCGTCTTCAGTTCGTTGTTTTCCAGTATTTTCAACTGCTGTTCAGCGTCGGCCAGCTTGCCCTGGCAGAACTTGATCAATTCGGTGCCTTGCTTGTAGGAGGCGAGGGCGGTCTCCAGCGGCATGTCGCCGCTATCCATCGCCTGGATGATGTCCTCCAGCTGGGCCAGCGCGCTCTCGAAACTGGCCGGTGCTTTGGCGGCTTTTGCCATGGCGGTCTTCCTCGTACGTGTCAGGCCGACATTCTAGTCCAATTCCGCCTCAAAACGACAGTGTCGTCGCCGCTTGCGGGCAACATGGCGGATTCCGGCGCGGCGGCGAATGGTGTAGGGTGGGGGCCTCTCCACCGACAAGAGGTTTGTCATGACGGCCCAGGCGCATTCCATTCTGATAACCGGCTGCTCCAGCGGTATCGGCTACCATACCGCAAAATGGTTCCGCGACAAGGGCTGGCGCGTGTTCGCCACTTGCCGCAAGCAGGAGGACGTGGCGCGTTTGCGAGAGGAGGGTTTCGAAAGTCTGTCGCTCGATGTCGACGATATGACGTCGATCCAGACCGCTTTGAATGAGGTGCTGGCCAGAAGCGGAGGGCGGTTGGACGTCTTGTTCAACAACGCCGGCTTCGGCCAGCCCGGCGCGGTGGAGGACATTTCGCGGCGGGTGATGCGCGAGCAGTTTGAAACCAATCTGTTCGGACCATGGGACTTGACTAGCGCGGTGTTGAAAGTCATGCGCGCGCAAGGCCATGGCCGCATCGTGTTCAACAGCTCGATACTCGGCTTTGCCGCCATGCGCTGGCGCGGCGCTTACAATGCCAGCAAGTATGCGATGGAAGGGCTGTGCGACACCCTGCGGCAAGAGCTGCATGGCACGGATATCCATGTTGCGCTGGTGGAACCGGGGCCGATCGAGAGCCGCTTCCGGCCCAATGCCTTGGAAAAATTCCTCAAGCATGTCGATACCGATGCCAGCGTGCACCGCGACAACTACCGCAAGCAACTGGAGCGCTTGAAGAAAGAAGGCCATGCCGCGCCGTTCACCTTGCCGGCCAGCGCCGTGGCCGAGGCAGTTTGGCTGGCTGTAACCAGCAAGCGGCCGCGTGCGCGCTACCGGGTGACGTTCCCCACCCAGTTGTTCTGGTATCTGAAACGGCTGCTGCCGACGCGCTGGCTGGACGTGCTGTCGCGCGCGAGTGCTTGAACGAGAAGTGTTCAGTTGGATAAAGAAAAGGCGCCTCGCGGCGCCTTTTTGGCTTCGACTGCGGGTCGAATGTTTTGGCTGCGCAATCAGGCAATCAGGTTGGCCATGCTGGTGGAGGACTGCTCCATCGATGCCAGCTCGCTGTTGAGGTTGGAATACTCGGTCAACAAGCTGCTTTGCTCGGAGTTGAGCTGGTCCTGCAGGCGCTGTTGCAATTGCTGCTCAGTCGACACCTGGCTGTTCAGATTGTTCTGGCTGATGGTGATCGTGCCAGTCGGACCCAGCAAGTTGTTGATGGTGCTGTTGAATACATTGCCGACCCCGGTGTTTTGCGCGTTGCCGAACAGATTGCTTACGGCAGAGGGGTTGGCGGTCAGCGCGGCATTGAACGTTGTGGAGTTCAATGCCAGCGTGCCGTCGACATTCTGGGTGATGCCCACTTGCGCCAGATAGGCATAGGAGCTGACAGGATCGACGCCCTTCAACGGCGTGCCCAAGATCCCGGCCAATTGTTGTTGCAAATTGGTCAGATCGCTGCTGATGTCGGTATTCTGCGGCGTGCTGCCTACGGTTTTTGAGCTGCTGGTGGCGGAGTTGATCGCCCCCACCACTTGATTGTATGCGCTGACGAAACTTTGCAGCGTTGAAGTGATGTTTGCCGTGTTCTGGCTCATGTTGATCGTGGTTTGCCCCACTTTTTCCAGCGTGAGATTGACGCCGTTGATCACATTGCTCACCGTGTTGCTGCCGGAGGAAACATTGACGCCATTGACTGTCATCAAGGCGTTGGCGGCATTGGCAGACTCGCCGGCCGCGGTGGCGCTTTGCTGCAGACCGGCCAGGGTGTTGCCGGATGTGCTGTTGCTGTCGCTCCCGCCTGCCGTGATGGAGAAAGCGTTGCTGGTGCCGGCCTGCGTGGAGTTCAGCACCAGCGAATAATTATTGTTGTATTGCACGATGGAGGCGGACACGCCGATGCCGGCGCCGTTGATGCTGCTGGCGATGGACGACAGCGAGACCGCGCTGCCGCCGCTGCTCAGATTCACCGTGCTGCTTTTGCCGCCGACATTGAAGGTCAGCGAAGACGGCGCGCCCGCGATCGCGGCGTTTTGGTCGGTGATGGCGCTGCCATCCGGGTTCTTGTCAAAAACCAGCTGCCGCGCTTGCGCCATTTGCGTCACATTCAGCACATAGGTGCCGGCTGCGCCGCCGGATGTGCCGGAGGCCGCTGCCACCGTGGAATCCGACGAAGTGGCGCTGAACTGCTGCAGGAAGCTTCCGGAAGCCAGGGTGGAAGCGGCGCTTTGCAAGGCGGATAGCGCGGAACTGACCTGGCCCAGCGTGCTGATCTCGGACTGGTAGTTGGATTGCCTTTGCTGGCTTTGGGTCAGGGGTTGAGAATCCGCCCGGATCAGCTGACTGACGATGCTTTGGACATCCAGCGGTCCGGCGCTGGCGCTGATGGATGCAGATGACATGGTATCTTCTCCCACTGTCCGACCGGCACTGCCATCCGGCGGAAATATTGCGAATTGGGGTGGCTAATCTCGCCAAGTTGTCATCACGAACGGCGTTGTTCTTGTCGGCTCATGCGGAGGATGACACACAATCTCTTCAAGCCATTATCGTCCGCATTCAGAGCAACTTTAAATTTTTGGCTTAACGCAAATGTTAACGGTTATGGGCACGGGTTGCACCGTAGATCCCCTTATTCCTACATTTCAATTTTTAAGATTTACTAAGTTTATATTGATATATCCAATTGGTTTTGAACGCGCTGGAACCTTTCCGGTAGATTGGCTGCAACCATAGAACGGGCTGCAAGCATGGATATCGATCAAGCAAGAATAACTCACCTGCAACAATTGGAGGCGGAGTCCATCCACATCATCCGCGAGGTGGCGGCGGAGTTCGAAAACCCGGTGATGCTGTACTCCATCGGCAAAGACTCCGCGGTGATGCTGCACCTGGCGAAGAAGGCGTTCTATCCGGGCACGCCGCCGTTTCCGCTGATGCATGTCGACACCACCTGGAAGTTCCGCGACATGATCGCCTTGCGCGACAAGCAAGCCAAGGAGAACGGCTGGGACTTGATGGTCCATATCAATCAGGACGGCGTCGACGCCGGCATCAACCCGTTCACCGCAGGCAGCGCCAAGCATACCGATGTGATGAAGACCGAGGGACTGAAGCAGGCGTTGAACAAATACAAGTTTGATGCCGCATTCGGCGGCGCGCGCCGCGACGAGGAAAAGAGCCGCGCCAAGGAGCGCGTCTATTCCTTCCGCGACAAGAACCACCGTTGGGACCCGAAAAACCAGCGGCCGGAGCTGTGGAACCTCTACAACGGCAAAATAGACAAGGGCGAGAGCATACGCGTGTTCCCGCTGTCCAACTGGACCGAGCTGGACATCTGGCAATACATCTATCTGGAAAACATCGAGATCGTGCCGCTGTATTTCGCCGCCGAGCGTCCGGTGGTGGAGCGCGACGGCATGCTGATCATGATCGACGATGAGCGCATCCTGCAGTACCTGACGCCGGAGGAGAAAGCGCGCATCGAAACGCGCAAGGTGCGCTTCCGCACGCTGGGCTGTTATCCGCTGACCGGCGCCGTGGAGTCCGACGCCGCCACACTGCCGGAAATCATTCAGGAAATGCTGCTGACCAAGACCTCAGAGCGGCAGGGCAGGTTGATCGACCACGACAGCGCGGGCTCGATGGAAAAGAAGAAAATGGAAGGGTATTTCTGATGTCTCACCAATCCGAACTGATCGCCGGGGATATCCTGGAATACCTGAAGCAGCATGAGAACAAGGACTTGCTGCGCTTCATCACCTGCGGCAGCGTGGATGACGGCAAGTCCACGCTGATCGGCCGCCTGCTGCACGACTCCAAGCTGATTTTCGAAGACCAGCTGGCGGCGATCGAGCGCGACTCGAAAAAGTACAACACCACCGACCAGGAAATCGATCTGGCGCTGCTGGTAGACGGTTTGCAGGCTGAGCGGGAGCAGGGCATCACCATCGATGTCGCCTATCGCTATTTCAGCACCGACAAGCGCAAGTTCATCATTGCCGATTGCCCCGGGCACGAGCAGTACACCCGCAATATGGCCACCGGCGCGTCCACCAGCAATCTGGCCATCATCCTGATCGACGCGCGGCGCGGCGTGCAGACGCAAACCCGCCGCCATAGCTATATCGTCAGCCTGCTGGGCATCCGCCATGTCATCGTCGCCGTCAACAAGATGGACCTGGTGGACTACAGCGAGGAAGTATTCAACCGCATCCGCGACGAGTACCTGACCTTTGCCGAGCATCTGGACATTCCCGACATCCACTTCGTGCCGATCTCCGCTTTGCGCGGAGACAACGTGGTCAGCCGCACCGAGGCCGCGCCGTGGTACCAAGGCGCCACGCTGATGCATCTATTGGAAAACATCCAGATCAACCATGACGCCGGCCTGGACGCCTTCCGCCTGCCGGTGCAGTATGTCAACCGGCCCAATCTGGATTTTCGCGGTTTCTGCGGCACCATCGCCAGTGGCGCCATCCATCCTGGCGACCTGATCATGGCGCTGCCTTCCGGCAAGCAAAGCCGGGTCAAGGATATCGTCACCTATGACGGCAAGTTGGCGCGCGCCTCGGCCGGCCAGGCGGTGACGCTGACGCTGGAGGATGAAATCGACGTCTCGCGCGGCGACATGCTGGTGCGGGCCGACGAGCCAAGGCCCCATGTGTCGCGCAGCTTCGACGCTCATCTGGTGGCGATGAGCGACGCGCCGCTGCGGCCGGGCAAGGAGTATGGTTTCAAGCTGGCGGGAAAATACGTCACGGGCCGCATCGAGTCCGTCCTGCATCGCACCGACGTCAATACCCTGCAGAACAATCCGGCCGATACGCTGGCCTTGAACGAGATTGGCCTGTGCCGCATCGCGCTGAACAGCTCAGCCGTATTCGATCCCTACCGCGAATGCCGCGGCAGCGGCAGCCTGATCGTGATCGACCGCTTGAGCAACGGCACGGTAGCCGCCGGCATGATCCGTTCGCACAATGATGATTCCGCGCTGGCCGAGCTGTCCCAGTGGCAATTGTTTGAGCAGGAACTGGACGTGCTGCTGCAAAAGCATCTGCCGGGGCTAAGCCGCCCGGAACTGGCGCGCAAGCTGTTGGGGTCCGCTGACGACTAGCGTGGCCGCTATGCGATGATGGCTGCCCCCATGAGCCTGCCGGTTTGCGCCGGCAGGCTCATGGCATGCCGCGGAAGGGCTGAGTATTTGGCGCAAGCGCCAAGCCACAAGGCATTCTCTAGTCTTTAGAATATCTCCTGCTGCCGTCACGCATGAAAAGGAGGCCCAGATGCACAAGCCATCGATAGCCCGCCAACCCGCGCTGCGCGCCAGCATGACGCCCAGACAGGCGTTGCGCAGCGTCATGCTGGAGAGTCTGCGCCACCTGTCGTCCAATGTGCCAGGCATCCTGTCCTGCGACGATCCGGAATACGTGCATCAGGCAAGAGTCGCCTTGCGTCGGCTGCGCGCGGCCGGCAAGGCCTTCGAGCCGCTGACGAGCGGCGCCGGCTGGGAACCGGTGATGGCCCAGGCGCAACGGCTGGCCGCCGCGCTGGGGCGGCTTAGAGACTTGGACGTATTGCTGCTGCAGATACTGCCTGATGCGGAGCAGGCCAGCGCCCGCCGTCTGAGATTGAGCGCCCTGCGCCGGGCATTGCGGCAGCATCGAGAGCAGGCCCGTTCCGCCGTGCGCGCCAGCTTGTCCTCGCCCGAGCATATGGCATGGTGCGGCGCGCTGCTTGCTTTGTTGAATCAGCCTCCGGGGACTGATGAGCACGAGAAACAATCGGGTTTCGCCAGGAAATCTCTGCGACGCAGTTGGAAAACGGTATGCCGTCTGGCCCGCCGCTGGCATACGCTGGATATGGAGCAACGTCACGATTTGCGCAAGCGGGCGAAGAAACTGCGCTATTCAGTCGAATTCTTCTCTGCCTTGTACCGGCGCAAGTCGGTCAAGCAATACTTGAAACCCTTGCAGCGGGTGCAGCAACTGCTGGGCGCCATCAACGACAGGGCGGCGGCGCTGGATCTGCTGCAGCAATGTGTCAAGGACGCGCCAGCGCTGCGCGATCAGGCGAACAAGCTGCGCAACGCCCTGATGCAACAGGATCCGCCAGCAGAGGCAGAAGTCGAAAAGGCCTTGCGGCAGCTATGGCAGGCGGAGGCATTCTGGACATAGCCCGCGCCATAACTTTGATTTGGTGCAGCCGGAGACAAGATGGCGGACTTATGGGCTAGAGATCACAGCCTTTCTCGCGCAGGCGCATGGTCAGGAGTTCGTAGTCTTGCGTGAGCGCGTTATGCTCGCGCTTGCAGCGCATGCAACGGAATATCAGATCACGCGCTCTGACATGCAGCTCCAACTGATGCACCGTGCTGTTCAACACGATTTTGGAGTGGCACTTGGGGCAGGTGAAGGTATACGACAGCTTCATGTCATCGTTGATCATATGCGCTCCTTGCCCTGTATATGTTCATTCTAGCAAGTTGCGAACGCATCTCATCAGTAGCACCACCCAGCGACGCCGCCCAGCGAGCGGTATCAGGCGTTCACATCATCTTGCAGTTCTGCTCGCTCATCTGAGCCTTGACGTTGTGCAGTTTAGTTAGCGGCTGCGGTTCTCTGTCGTGATAAATGCTGTGAGGGTCCAGCACTTGATAGAGGTAATCGCGCTGCGCGCGTAGTTGAGCGCATGTGTAGCGAGGCGCCGCCTGTATGGGGTGGCGGTTTTCACTTTGCGCCTTGATAGCGGCGATGCTGGGGTCGTCTACGTTCAGCATCATGCGTCTGTACGTGGTGCCGGCCGGACAGAATTGTGCGCTGGTGAAGATCGTCGATTCCGTGTTGTCGATCGTGCATTCGATCACGGCTGCGTGGGCGCTGATTGATGATAGGGCGCTCGCGATGGCTATCCACTTGTTCATGTCGTCACCTGAAAATGTTGAACATCAGCCCGTACCGGGCTTGCAGGTGGCAATTGTCCCTGCAGAAATTCCTATCTGTCATTAGCTTTTCGATCAGTTCAGCCTGTCTTTCTGCCAATTTATTTGCGCGTCGATATTCCGCCTATGCGACCGCGGCGACGCCCTGGTATGCCCAGCCAGCGGCGTGAGGGTCAACTTCTCTGAAATCCTGCTGCTGAAGGAACCCTTTGAACGGACCAAACTGAGCGCCTAGGGTTGTGCAGTTACGATGTTTGAGCCATAGGAAAACTGCCTTGGGAACAGGTTCTTGTCCGGTCCGCCATCGTTCGATTTGCTCCGTGGTGACTGCTAGCTCATTGGCTATTTGGTTGATTTCACCAAAACAGACAGCCCGGTAGAGTTCGTCCGGGCTGCATGGAAATCCTGCAATGGGTTTGCTGCGTTTCATTGTGCGTAGTTTGTTTGATGTGATGGCCTGAGTGTGGTCTTGGTGTCGTATTTCTCTGATACGACATTGATGATTTGACATAATATAGATTATGCGAACTAAGGTGCGGAGGTGATTTCGCAGTCAATCGCCTAAACTTATATTCATTTGCGCTGCGAGATTGTCATGGCCAGACACGCTTCGCCCTCCACTCGTCCTTTCCGCTTGGTTCCGTATTTCTTTCTGCTATCGCTCCTGCTGATGGGGTGCGCCACTTCATTGATGGCGGGCTACCTTCGGCATTACTCAGCCGAGCAGTTGCTGAAGCTTGAAAAAAACCGTGCGGCATCGCTGGTGCAAATTTTCGAAAACTCCTTATGGCCTGACTTTCGGTCTTTGCTGCCGCTGACAGGCAAGCCGGACCGGCTGCAGCAAGCTGCACGCCAAGTGCATCTGCGTGACGCAGTGATCGGCCTGATGCGCGGCACGGATGTGATCAAGCTGAAGGTTTACGCACTGAATGGCTTGACACTGTTTTCCACCGACGCCAAGCAGATAGGCGAAAATGAATGGGACAACGACGGCTTCCGCTCAGCCGCGGCAGGCGTGCCGGCCAGTGAACTGGCGCACAATCACAGCATAGATGCCTTTGAGCATACTTTGACCGAGCGCGACATTGTGTCTACCTACGTACCGGTACACGGGCAGGATGGTCGAGTCGAAGGCGTGCTGGAGCTGTATCTGGACGCAACGCCTTTCGTCACGGATTCCGCGCACCAGCTATGGTGGCTAACGCTGGCAATCTGCGCCTTGATGGGCATTCTATTTATTGCCCAGATGCTGGTGGTGGGCCATGCGGGTCGGATCATTGAGCAGCAGGCCAAGTCATTGGCCGACGCCAATCGAGACCTGGATCGCAGAGTCTCGGAGCGCACCCACGAGCTGGAGGCGGCCAATCGTCGTTTGCATGATGAAATTGCCGAGCGCCGCCGAGCCGAGACGACCCTGGATCGCTTGGCTCACCATGACACCCTGACCGGCCTCCCCAACCGCTTGCGGTTTCAGCAACGGCTGAGCCATGCGCTGGACCGCTCCGCGATGGGCGAGCATGGTTTGGCGCTGCTGTTTATCGATCTGGATAGATTCAAGGATGTCAACGATACACAGGGCCACCACATAGGCGACTTGCTATTGATCGCAGTGGCCAACAGGCTGCTTGCCCATGTCCCCCCGGGCGATCTGCTGGCCCGTTTGGGCGGAGACGAGTTTGTCTGCGTGATGGAGGGCCTGGAAAAGCAGGATGCGGCTGATGCCGCTGCCGGCCGTTTGTTGTCTCTGTTCGAACGCCCTTTCGACATCGGCAGTCAGGATATTTATCTATCCGCCAGCATAGGCATCAGTTTTTCCCGGCAGGACGGTGCCGATGGGGACACCTTGCTGCGCAACGCCGACCTGGCGATGTACCAGGCCAAGGCGGCAGGCCGAAACCGCTGCCTGCGCTACACGCCTGAGCTATCTTCCGCCTTGGAGGAGCGCGTGTTGATTGAGCGCCACTTGCGCCAAGCAATAGAGAGCGGCGAAATCGACGTGCATTTTCAGCCCAAGATCGCTTGCGACAGCGGCGAGCTGTATGGCGCGGAAGCCTTGGCGCGTTGGCACAGTTCCGTCTTGGGCGAGATAGGTCCGGCCCGATTTATTCCGATTGCCGAGGAAAGCGGGCTGATCGAAGCCCTGGGCGATTTGGTGCTGGACAAAAGCTGCCGCCAATTGGCGCAGTGGCTGGCGGACGGCTTCGTCGTGCCATCCGTTTCGGTGAATCTTTCCGTCAGACAATTGGAGCGGATGGATTTTCCGCGGCGGGTTGAGTCAATGCTGGAGCACTATGCTCTACCCCCTTCCCTGCTGGAAATGGAAATCACCGAAAGCGTGATCATGGAGGCCGATGATGCCGTTGCCGCCTTGACGGCCTTGCGCAAACTGGGTATCCGCCTGTCCATAGATGACTTTGGCACAGGCTATTCCTCGCTGGCTTATTTGCATCAGTTGCCGGTGCAGACGCTCAAGATTGATCGCAGCTTCATCCAGGGCATTGGCGGCGGGCAGGACGGAGAGGCCATTGTGCGCAGCATACTGTCACTGGCGGCCAATCTGGCTCTGGATACCGTTGCCGAGGGGGTGGAGACTGCCGAACAGGCTGATTTCCTGCGCAAAGCGGGATGCTCGGCCATTCAGGGGTTTTTCTACGGACGGCCATTGCCGGCAATGGATTTCTCCACACGCTGGCGCGACGCGGCGCTTTCATGAGCGTGGCCGGCCTCCCGTGACAGGCATGAAAAAACGCCGTCCTCCTGCGGGATGGACGGCGTCGTTATGGTTAGCCCCTCGATATCGCTATCAAGCCTTGCTGGCGGCCAGCTCCTGGTATTCCTGGATCTGGTCGAAGTTCAGGTACTTGTAAACTTCGGCGCCCTTCTCGTTGATGATGCCGATATTGGCTTGATACTCCTCCACGGTCGGAATCTTGCCCAGCTTGGAGCAGATTGCCGCCAGTTCGGCCGAGCCCAGGAACACGTTGGAGTTCTTGCCCAGACGGTTCGGGAAGTTGCGCGTGGAGGTGGACATCACCGTCGCGCCTTCGCGCACTTGCGCCTGGTTGCCCATGCACAGCGAGCAGCCCGGCATTTCGAGACGCGCGCCGGCGCGGCCGAGCACGCCGTAGTGGCCTTCCTCGGTCAGTTGCTTGGCGTCCATCTTGGTCGGCGGCGCCACCCACAGGCGCACCGGGATGTCGGCCTTGCCTTCCAGCAGTTTGGAGGCGGCGCGGAAGTGGCCGATATTGGTCATGCACGAGCCGATGAACACTTCGTCGATCTTGGTGCCGGCCACTTCCGACATGTATTTCACGTCGTCCGGGTCGTTCGGGCAGGCGACGATAGGCTCCTTGATCTCATTCATGTCGATTTCGATCACGGCGGCGTATTCTGCGTCGGCGTCGGCTTCCAGCAGCTTGCCGTTGGCAATCCAGTCTTCCATGGCCTTGATGCGGCGTTCCAGCGTGCGCGCGTCCTGATAGCCGTCGGCGATCATGGACTTCATCAGCGTGATGTTGGAGCGCATGTATTCGACGATGGGCTCTTTGTTCAGGTGCACGGTGCAGCCGGCGGCCGAGCGCTCTGCGGAGGCGTCGGTCAGTTCGAACGCTTGCTCAACCTTCAGGTCCGGCAGGCCTTCGATTTCCAGGATGCGGCCGGAGAAGATGTTCTTCTTGCCAGCCTTGGCCACGGTCAGCAGGCCGGCCTTGATCGCGTACAAGGGGATGGCGTTGACCAGATCGCGCAGGGTCACGCCCGGCTGCAGCTTGCCCTTGAAGCGCACCAGCACCGATTCCGGCATGTCCAGCGGCATCACTCCGGTGGCGGCGGCAAAGGCTACCAGGCCGGAGCCGGCCGGGAAGGAAATGCCGATCGGGAAGCGGGTGTGGCTGTCGCCGCCGGTGCCCACGGTATCCGGCAGCAGCAGGCGGTTCAACCAGCTGTGGATCACGCCGTCGCCCGGGCGCAGCGACACGCCGCCGCGGGTGGAGATGAAGGACGGCAGCTCCTTGTGCATCTTGACGTCAACCGGCTTGGGATAGGCTGCGGTGTGGCAGAACGACTGCATCACCAGATCGGCGGAGAAGCCCAGGCAGGCCAGGTCTTTCAGCTCGTCGCGGGTCATCGGCCCGGTGGTGTCCTGCGAGCCGACGGTGGTCATCTTCGGTTCGCAGTAGGTGCCTGGACGCACGCCCTTGCCTTCCGGCAGGCCACAGGCGCGGCCGACCATCTTCTGGCCCAGGCTGTAGCCTTTGCCGGAATCCACCGGCGCCTTGGGCAGGCGGAACGTGGTGGAAGCCGGCAGGCCCAGCGCTTCGCGCGCCTTGGCAGTCAGGCCGCGGCCGATGATCAGGTTGATGCGGCCGCCGGCGCGCACTTCGTCCAGGATCACTTCGGACTTCAGCTTGAATTCGGCCACCACGGCGCCGTTCTTCTCGATCTTGCCGCTGTACGGGTAGACGTCGATCACGTCGCCCATTTCCAGCTTGGACACGTCCACTTCGATCGGCAGCGAGCCGGAGTCTTCCTGGGTGTTGAAGAAGATAGGCGCGATCTTGCCGCCCAGGGTCACGCCGCCGAAGCGCTTGTTCGGCACGTAGGGAATATCCTGGCCAGTGGCCCACACCACCGAGTTGGTGGCGGATTTGCGCGAAGAGCCGGTGCCGACCACGTCGCCGACATAAGCCACCAGATGGCCCTTTTTCTTCAGGTCTTCGATGAACTGGATCGGGCCGCGCTTGCCGTCTTCTTCCGGCTTGAAGGCCGCGTCGGCGCGGGTGTTCTTCAGCATCGCCAGATAGTGCAGCGGGATGTCCGGGCGGCTCCAGGCGTCAGGCGCCGGGGACAGGTCGTCGGTATTGGTCTCGCCCGGCACCTTGAATACGGTGACGGTGATTTTCTCGGCCACTTCCGGGCGGCTGGTGAACCATTCGGCGTTGGCCCAGGATTCGATCACTTCCTTGGCCACGGCATTGCCCTTGTCCATTTTTTCCTTCACGTCATGGAAGGAATCGAACATCAGCAGGGTTTTCTTCAGGCCGGCGGCGGCGATCTTGGCGACGGACGGATCGTCCAGCAGGTCGATCAGCGGCTTGATGTTGTAGCCGCCGAGCATGGTGCCCAAGAGCTCGGTAGCCAGTTCGCGTGAAACCAGCGGCGACTTCACGCTGCCCTCGGCCACGGCGGCCAGGAACGATGCCTTGACCTTGGCGGCATCGTCCACGCCCGGCGGCACGCGGTGGGTGATCAGGTCAACCAGCGTGCTTTCCTCGCCCTTGGGCGGGGTTTTCAGCAGTTCGACCAGTTCTTCAACCTGCTTGGCGGACAGCGGCAGGGGCGGGATGCCCAGCGCGGCGCGCTCGGCAACGTGCTGACGATAAGCTTCTAGCATGACTCGGGACCTTCTTGGCTTTGGTTGTCGGCAAGCCTGCCGGCGAAAACGCCGACAGTCTCCACTCGGTAATTCTGCATCATACGCGCGCCGGGCGCTGCGGATATGCGCTTTGTAGTGGCTGAAGATTACGCTTTTCGGCGCTTGCATACAAACGAGTAATCGCAACACGCATTGTGAGTTAAAATCACAGTATGAGCGCCTACCCTCCTCTCAATTCCCTGCGGATTTTCGAAGCCGCCGCCCGCCTGGAAAGCTTCTCCGCCGCTGCGGGCGAATTATTCGTCACCCATGGCGCTGTGAGCAAACAGATAAAGCAGCTGGAAGATTGGCTGGGCGTGTTGCTGTTTGAGCGCAGCGGCGGCCGCGTCAAGCTCACCGACGCCGGCTGGCGTTATCTGGTGCAGGTGCAGGACGGCCTGGATCTGATCGCCAACGCCACCGCCCAGCTGCTGCAACCCAACCGGCAGCGCCGGCTCAGCATCAATTCCACGCCCACGTTTGCCGCCTATTGGCTGCTGCCGCGGCTGGCTGGATTCCGCGCCAGGCATCCCGATCTGGAACTGCATCTGGTCACCTCGGACCGTGACCTGTCGCGGCTGGATGCGCCGTTCGACATCGCCATCCGCCGCGGCCCCGGCGACTGGCCCGGCCATATCGCCAAACCTTTCCTGAAAGAATGGGAGCTGCCGCTGGCCAGCCCCGCCCTGCTGACGCGCCTGCCGCTGAACAGTCCGGCCGATCTGGTCTCCCATACCCTGCTCCACGCAGACACCCGCCCCACCGCCTGGCCGCGCTGGCTGACGCTGGCCGGCGCGCCGGAGCTGAAGCCGGCTTGCAGTCTGCACTTCGACAAATTCTCGCTCGCCTTGCAAGCCGCCATAGATGGTTTGGGCGTGGTATTGGGGCCGTTGCCGATGGCTCAGGCGCTGATAGCCTCCGGGCAACTGGTTTCGCCGCTGCCGGAGCCGGTGGTGACAGTGCGCGACTACTGCTGGGTCGTGCCGCGGATGTCCGCCGAAGACGCCACCGTGGAGGCTTTTTGCGGATGGCTGGAGAGCGAGGTGGTCAAAACCGCATGAATCGCCCGCCGTTGCGCGGACGGCCGCAACGCCATACAATGTCCCATCTGCTACGGAGATGGCATTCCTCCCGTAACCGCCTTTGCGAAGGCTGATGATGCCTACAGTATTCCTGGACCGGAAGCTGTAGGTACGCATATCCCGCACCCACGGTCCAGGCGTGTCAATCTGACTGCACTGGACAAAAAATGATTCCAAAACTCATCCCCGAGCGGCTTTCCATCCTGCCTTTCATCGGCAAATGGACCTTGTTATCGCTATTGCTTGCCGCGCTGGTCGGCAGCGCCTCCGCGTTTTTTCTGTTCTCGCTGGATTGGGCCACGCATACGCGCATTGCCCATGCTTGGCTGATCTGGCTGCTGCCGCTGGGCGGCTTTGCCGTTGGCTTGCTCTATTTATGGTTTGGGCGCGAGGTTGAAGGCGGCAACAATCTGTTGATCGACGAGATTCACGACCCCAAAAAGACCATCCCGCTGCGGATGGCGCCGCTGGTGCTGATCGGCACCATCATCACTCATTTGTTTGGCGGCTCGGCCGGCCGCGAAGGCACGGCGGTGCAGATGGGCGGCGCCCTGGCCGATCAGGTCCACAAACTGTTCGGCCTGCCGACGTCGGAGCGGCGCCTGCTGCTGATGGCCGGCATCAGCGCGGGCTTCGCCTCGGTTTTCGGCACGCCGCTGGCTGGCGCCATCTTTGGTCTGGAGGTGCTGGCCATCGGGCGGATGCGCTACGATGCAATCCTGCCCTGCCTGCTTGCCGCCGTCGCGGGCGACCAGGTTGGCCTGCTGTGGGGCGTGCAGCACACCCATTATGCGATTCCGTATATTCCGCAACCAACTGCGCTGGGCCTTGGCGCGGCCATGGCGGCTGGCGTGGCGTTCGGCCTGACTGGGAAATTGTTCGCAGAATCCGTCCATGCGCTGGCCGCGCTGTTCAAGCGGTTTATCGCGTTTGCGCCGCTGCGGCCTTTGATTGGCGGGGCCTGCGTCGCCATCGCCGCGTCAATGTTCGATGCCAGCGCCTATTTGGGCTTGGGCATTCCCAATATCGTGGCCGCCTTTCAGCACCCGCTGCCATCCTATGATTTCGCCGGCAAGCTGGCGTTTACCATCGCCACGCTGGGGGCCGGCTTCAAGGGCGGCGAGGTGACGCCGCTGTTTTATATCGGCGCCACGCTGGGCAATGCGCTGTCGCCGTTGCTGCACCTGCCCTTCCCCCTGCTTGCAGGCATGGGCTTTGTCGCGGTCTTCGCCGGCGCGGCCAATACGCCGCTGGCTTCCACCGTCATGGCCATGGAGCTGTTCGGCCCGGAAATCGGCATTTACGCCGGGCTGGCTTGCGTGGTGGCCTATTTATGCTCCGGCCACTCCGGCATTTACCGGGCGCAACGCGTCGGCATCGCCAAGCGGCGCGGCGTGCCGGAAAACATCCGGCTGTCGGAGTGGGCCGAGTTGCGCAAAGCGCCGCGGCCATCCTGCCTTCAGGCAGATGCCGGCCCGAAAAATACCCAAAGCTAATGCGCCGGGGAAGGCGGCACGCCTATCAGCTTGATCTCCAACGGCGCCGCGTCGCGCGGCAGCCATTTGTTGTAGATGCGCTTGAACGTGCCGTCCTTCTTGATGGCGGCGAAGCCATCCTGCCAGCGCCGTACCTCATCGCCCGGCGTGCCGCGGGAAAACGCCAGATACAACTCCAACGATTCCAGCACCCTCACCACCTCCACCGCATCGGGCGGCTGGCGAATGTCCTTCAGGACCGAGGCCACGACGAAGCCGCCCTCCACCCACATATCGTAACGGCCCAGCAGCATTTTCTGCGCGGTGATCTGTGGCGTAGGGGCAAGGTCCACTTCGACAAAACCAGCCGCGGACGCGGCGTCGGCGAAGATGCTGCCGCGATAGGCGCCTACGGGACGCTGGTAGATGCCAGCCCCCAGCGCCAACAGTTTGGCAGCCTCGCCCTTGCGCGCCAACAGCACGGTCTGCGATACCGCTATCGGCCCCAGCAGCGTCATCTGCCGCTCGCGCGCCTCGCTGCGGCCTACAGTGAACAGCATCACGTTGGGATTGGTCAGCAACTCTTTGTATCCGCGCGCCCAGGGCACCACCTCAATCGGGCTGTTGTCCTTGATGCGGGACTGGATTTCCCGCACCACTTCCACCGCCATGCCATCGGCTACGCCATTGCGTTGGAAGGTGATCGGTGGCCAGTCCTCGGTGTAGATGACAAGCGCCGATGCGGTGGACGACCAGATGGCTAGGCTGAACAGCAGCCCCAAAATACTGGCTCGCATGATGCACTCCTGGATGGAACTTTCTATCTTGATAGCCGCTCCACGCCGCCTCCGCCCGTATCTTCGCTATAATTCGGCGTTGTGCCGACAACCCGCCGGCATTATCATTCGCGCACCTATCCATTCCAAAGGAAAGTCATGAGCCGCATCACCCTCTCCCGATTCCTGATCGAACAGCAGCGCAAGGCGGGCACGCTTCCCCCCGAACTGCGCCTGTTGATCGAAACGGTCGGACGCGCCTGCAAGGCCATCAGCTATTCGGTCAACAAGGGCGCTTTGGCCGGCGTGCTGGGCGAAGCCGGCACCGGCAACATCCAGGGCGAGGCTCAAAAGAAGCTGGACGTGATCGCCAACGACTACCTGCTTGACGCCAATGAATGGGGCGGCAGCCTGGCCGCGATGGCGTCCGAGGAAATGGAACTGCCGTATCACATCCCGGGCGAATACCCCAAGGGCGAATATCTGCTGCTGTTCGACCCGCTGGATGGCTCGTCCAACATCGACGTCAACATCTCGGTCGGCACGATTTTCTCGATTCTGCGTTGCCCGGAAGGCGTGACGCTGCCGACCGAGCAGGACTTCATGCAGCCCGGCACCCATCAGGTGGCGGCCGGCTATACCGTGTACGGCCCGCAAACCCAATTGGTGCTGACTTTCGGCAGCGGCGTGCATGGCTTCACGCTGGATCGCGAACAAGGCTCGTTCGTATTGACCCATCCGGACATGCGCGTGCCGGAGCAGACCAGCGAATTCGCCATCAATATGTCCAATATGCGCCACTGGGAAGCGCCGGTGCGCCGTTATGTCGAGGAGCTGCTGGCCGGCAAGACCGGTCCGCGCGCCCGCGACTTCAATATGCGCTGGGTGGCCTCCATGGTGGCAGAAGTGCACCGCATTCTGACGCGCGGCGGCATCTTCATGTACCCCAAGGACGCGCGCGACCCCGCCAAGGCAGGCAAACTGCGACTGATGTATGAAGGCAACCCCATGGCCTTTGTCGTCGAGCAGGCTGGCGGCGCGGCCACCAACGGCTACCAGCGCATCATGGACATCCAGCCGCAGAAGCTGCATGAACGCGTGGCGGTATTCCTGGGTTCGAAACAGGAAGTGGAGCGCGTCACGCGCTACCATCAAGAGCAAGCCTGATCCGGCTCTCACAAAGCCAGCAAGCCCGCCTCCCGGCGGGCTTTTTCATGGCCAGCCCATCGCCGCGCCCGGTCCAAGTCCGGCCCCGTCGCGCTGTGGCGATACGCCTCGCTCTCAGGGGCGCCGGGCCGATGGCGCGAACCACAAGCGATGGTCATCCAGCGGCGTATCGGGCGGCAAGGCCGGATTGGCCAGCTCGATAACATGCCGGCGCGCCAGGTCGGCCCGCTCGATATTGGCCTGATTGTACTTCCAGAAAATAGCGTCGAAGCTGCCATCGTTCAGCATTTTTTCCAGGCCCATCTTGAGCCGGCTGGCCAGCCGCGGCTCGGCCGGGCTGACGAAAAAGTAAAACGGATAGATAGAGTGCAACAGCAAATTCTTTTCCACGGCTATGCCCTGCTCGGACAGGTGGAAGGCCTGGAATTCCGTGAATATCTCATTGATGCCGCGCGAATAGAAATCAAACCGCCCCGCGGTCAGCATCTTGAATAGCTTCTCGTAAGGATCGATCCACACGGTCAGCCCGGCGTGGCGGCAGATGGCGATATCGCCCCAGCCCGGGCCCATGCCGAAAGTAAAGCGCTTGAGGTCGTCCCGCGTTTTCACTCCGGAAAAACGCGCCTGTTCGCCCGCGCGAATCAGGCCGATGCGATAGCCGAGCAATCCCTTACCCAACGGGATGCGGATGGGAATCAAGGTTCGCTCGCGCTCTACCGAAGTGGAGCCCCATACCAGGTTGACCGATTTGCCCGAAACCGCATCCGCCATATAGCGGGGCTCGTTCATTTCGGCTTCCGGGTGACTCATCACATACGGGCCGTATTCCGGAATGGTTTTGTCCAGCGCAGTACGCAGTATCTCGATGTATTCCTGATAGCGCGGCGCGTCGCTGATGTAACGCACCTCCATCGCGCTCTCGGCATGGGCCTGACATGACAAGAGCGCAAGCCACAACGCCAGCATCCATGCGCGCATCTCCTTCTCCCGCAAAGCCGTCCAAGTCCAGTATAGAAAGCCCGGCGCGGCGCACTGCACGCTTGGCATGTCCAGCGGAGCCGCATTTTGCTAGAATTACGTCTCATTAGCCGATGAAAACAAACAAGCCACACATGTCTATCCAGATCAAAGACGCGACCGACATCGAAAAAATGCGTGTCGCGGGGCGTCTCGCCTCCGAAGTCCTCGACTTTATCACCCCGCACATCAAGCCCGGCGTCACCACCGAGGCCATCGACAAGCTGTGCCACGACTATATGGTCAATGTGCAAGGCACGATCCCGGCGCCGCTGAACTACGCGCCGGGCGGCCACAACCCCTACCCCAAGTCGATCTGCACCTCGGTCAATCACGTGATTTGCCATGGCATTCCCAACGACAAGCCGCTGAAGAACGGCGATATCGTCAATCTGGACATCACGGTGATCAAGGACGGCTACCACGGCGATACCAGCCGCATGTTCTATGTCGGCGATGTGAGCCCGCACGCCAAGCGCCTGTGCAAGATCACCTATGAGGCCATGTGGAAAGGCATCGAGAAAGTGAAGTCGGGCGCGACGCTCGGCGACATCGGCTATGCCATCCAGAGCTACGCCGAAGGCGCCGGTTACAGCGTGGTGCAGGAGTTCTGCGGCCACGGCATCGGCAAGAAATTCCATGAAGAACCGCAAATTCTGCACTACGGCCGCCCTGGCACGGGCCTGGAAATCCAGCCCGGCATGATTTTCACCATTGAGCCGATGATCAACCAGGGCAAGCGCCATCTGCGCATCCTGGCGGACGGCTGGACCGTGGTGACCAAGGACCGCAGCCTGTCCGCGCAATGGGAGCACACCGTGCTGGTGACCGACACCGGCTACGAGATCATGACCCAGTCCGCCGGCACGCCGGACAAACCCAGCTTCAAATAAGGCCAATCGCCCCGTGACTGCTGTCGCGGGGCTTCGTATCCCCCTAATTCGTTGCGAATTGTTTCCTGCTTTAAATTACTCTTGCCAGGACAAGTGCTTGTTTCTAAACTGAATGAGCATTATTGCCCTATAGGCACGCAGCAAGCGGGAGAACATCATGGCGCTGACCATCAACAGTAATTTGGCCTCATTGGCTGGCCAGGCTCAGCTGAACAAAACGCAGCAAGCCACCAAGCAGGTTCTGGCTCAACTTGCCTCCGGCTCGCAATTGAATAGCGCTGCTGACAATGCGGCTAATCTCGCCATTTCCCAGCAGCTGCAGGCGCAAATCAACGGCAGCAACCAGGCCATCAACAATACCAACGATGGCGTTTCGCTGGTGCAGACCGCCGAATCCGCGCTCAGCCAGATACAGAACAATACCCAGCAAATCCAGGAACTGGCCATCCAGGCCGGCAATGGCGCGCTGAATGCCAGCAACCGCCAGGCGCTGCAGCAGCAAGTGGATCAGCTGACCCAATCCAACTCGCAAATTGTGCAAAGCACGCAGTTCAATGGCACGCCCCTGCTGACTGGCGGCAACGCCTCCACCTTCCAGGTGGGGCCCAACGGCACCAGCAGCAACCAGATCACCGTTCCCAGCATCAATCTGTCGGCCGCGCCCGGCTCCGGCGGTCTAAACAGTTATAACGCCAATCTGGGGGCGACCAACACCATAGACATCACCACCCAGGCCAATGCGCTGAATGCGCAACAATCGGCGCAAAGCGATCTGCAAACGATAGGTTCGCAGCGCGCCACCCTCGGCGCCGTCAACAGCAGCTTTGAGGCGGTGGTGAATAATCTGCAGACTTCCAATATCGCCAACCAGGCCGCCAACAGCCGTATCAGCGATACGGACTTTGCCGCCGCCACCGCCAACCTGACGGCGCAGCAGATACTGGGCCGTACCGGCGCCGCGGCGTTGGGGCAAGCCAATATCGCGCCACAGGCTGCCTTGTCGCTGCTGGGATAAGCTATTTTTCGCCAGAAGTTCCCGGTGAGGTAAAATATATACTCGGCTCCTGGGCTTGTTTTGGCAACGATGAGTCCTATATGATCGATATGTGAATCCATTCCGGATTTGTCCAACGGGCACCCTTGCGGTGCCCTTTGTCCATCTGCAAGGAGCTCATATGTCTATCCCGCCCTCCATTATTGTGTCCACGCTGGATTACGAACGTCTGGCAGCCGTGCTGGAAACGTGCGAGTACGGCCATCCGGTCGCCAGCCGCCTGGAGGCGGAACTGGAACGGGCGGACGTGGTGGAGCCATCTGCGATTCCGTCCAATGTCATCACCATGAACAGCACTGCTCGCGTCAAACTGGAAAGCGGCGAGGAAAAACAGCTGACTCTGGTTTACCCTAAAGACGCCGACGGGACGCTGGGCCGCATCTCCGTCTTGGCCCCCATCGGGGCCGCCTTGCTAGGACTCTCGGTCGGGCAGACCATGCACTGGCCAACGCCATCCGGCAGCGTTGCGCTGACCGTGCTGGAAATTGTCGAGCAGCCGGAATCGGCCGGCGCGCTCCACCGCTAAGCGCATCCGTTCACTCGGCATCGGCGTAGCGCTGCGCGATCTGGCAGAACTGCTCTGCGATCTGCAGGAAAGCGTTGACCACGTCCGGGTCGAAATGCCGGCCGCTCCCCTCCTTGATCATGTCGACCGCCGTTTCATGTGAAAACGGCGGCTTGTACACCCGCCGCGAAATCAGGGCGTCATAGACGTCCGCCACCGCCATCAGCCGCGCCGACAGCGGTATCTGCTCCCCGGCAAATCCTTCCGGATAGCCGCTGCCGTCCCACTTTTCCTGATGCGAATACGCGATTTCGCGCGCCAGCCTCAGGAAATTGCTTGGACCATCAAGCAGTTTTTCCGCCGTGGCGATGGCGTCCCGACCCAGTACGGTGTGCGTTTTCATGATTTCAAACTCATCCGGGGTCAGCCGCCCTGGTTTCAGCAAGATGCGGTCGGGAATGCCCACTTTGCCGATATCATGCAGCGGCGCGGATTTATACAGCAGCTGTATGGTCTGCTCGTCGAGCTCGGCACGGTAGCGCGGGTGATTTCTCAGCTCAATCGCCAGCGCGCGCACGTAGTTCTGCGTCCGCAGCAAGTGATTTCCGGTTTCGTGATCGCGCGTTTCGGCCAGCGCCGCCATCATCATGATGGTGACGTCCTGTATCACTTGCACCTCGCGCGTGCGACGTTCCACCTCGCTCTCCAAAAAGGCCGCCTTGTCCTGCAGGAAATCCGCCGCCGCTTTCAGCCGCACATGCGTCAGCACGCGCGCCAAGACAATGGGGGGCGATATCGGCTTGATGATGTAATCGGCGGCGCCGGCATCGAAGCCGGCTTGCTCATCCTCGCTTTCGCCCTGCCCTGTCAGGAAAATCACCGGAATCGCCGCCGTGCGATCATCGCCTTTCAGACGCCGGCAAACTTCATAGCCGCCGATGCCGGGCAGCATCACATCGAGCAGCACCAGATCCGGCAGCACTTCGCCAGATACAATCTGCAGCGCGCGCTCGCCGCTATTGGCCACCAACACCCGATAGTGCCCTTTGAGCAGGCCATACATCTGGGTCAGACACTCGGGCGCATCGTCCACGATCAGCACCGTCTGCAGGCCGGACTCTGCCATTCCGCTCATATCGTATGCTCCGATAAGGTCAGGCCAGCCGCCTTGGCCGCCGCGCGCAAATGCTCCAAAGCGGCGACAAAGTCAAAGCTGTTCAGACTGCGTTCAAAGGCATCGTAGGTGTCATCGGGAAAGCTGGCGCGAATATCCGGCGCGTGCTCCAGGAAGAAGCCCAGCGCCTCGCCATCTCCCTGCTGCAGCAGCAGCGCCAGCCGATTGAGCAAAGGCTCATCCGCTACGCTGGGCGGCTGAGCCGTTTGCTTTACGCTTGGCAAGGCCGCGCGCAAGGCTGCGATGGTTCGCGCCAGATCGCCCGCCAATTGCGCCAGCTCGGCCGTCGCATCCTGCCCATCCCGCAATGCGCGCTCCAGGCGCGCCGCGCCGTTCTGCAACACCTCCAAACCTATGCTGCCGGCCGCGCCCTTCAAGGTATGCGCGATCCGTTGCGCTACCGCGCGATCGCCCTCCGCCAAGGCCATGGAGATTCGCGCCGGCGCATCGACCTCCTCCTCAACGAACTGCCAAAGCACGTGCAGATACAGCTCGCGATTGCCGGCCACGCGCGACAGGCCTGCGGCCTGATCCAGGCCCGCCACTTCCGGCAGGGGAAGCGGCTGCTCTTGCGCCTCCTGGTTTGGCGGCAGCGGCGCCACCGGCAACCAGCGCAGCAGCGTTGAAAACAGCTCATGTGGATCTATCGGCTTGGGCACATGATCGACCATGCCGGCGGCAAGGCAACGCGCCCTGTCATCGCCCATCGCATCGGCCGTCATCGCAATGATGGGCAGCTCGGCAAACCCGTCTTGCGCGCGGATTCTGCGCGTCGCCTCAATGCCGTCCATGCCGGGCATTTGCACATCCATCAGGATCGCATCGAAGCCTTTGGGGCCATAGGCGGCCAACTTGTCCAAAACCGCCTGCCCATCGCCCACCACGGTGAGCGTGGCGCCGGTGCCTTCCAGCAGCTCTACCGCGATTTGCTGGTTGATCCGGTTGTCCTCGGCCAACAGCAAGTGCATGCCATGCAGGTCTGGCATCCCCATCAGTGGAGAGGCATCGCCCCCGCGGCCGAAGCCGAATGCCTCCAGCAAGGCGTCGTACAAAGAGGATTGGCTGACAGGCTTGGTCAGGAAACCGTCGCAGCCAGCCGCCCTGGCCTGGCTGCGCACCTCGTCTCGCCCGAACGCGGTAACCAGGATGACCCGCAGCTTGCGGCTGATCTGCCGCATGCGCCGTATGGTTTCCAGACCGTCCATTTCCGGCATCATCCAGTCCACCAGCGCGATGTCGAATGGCCAATCCAGGCAATGCCGGCGTACCAACGCGACGGCTTCCGCCCCGCTGGCGCAATCGGTGACCGCAAAGTCCAGTATGCGCAGCTGTTCGCACAGCACATTCAGCGCTGCCTGGTTGTCATCGACCACCAGCACGCGCAGCCCGCGCATTTCCGTGGGCAACGGCGGACGCTTGCCTGCCGAGTGTTCATTGGACACGCCCAGCCAGCATTGGAAAATGAAGGAGCTGCCCCAGCCCGGCGCCGACTCCACCCGCACCGAGCCCCCCATCATTTCCACCAGCCGCTTGACGATGGCCAGCCCGAGGCCCGTCCCGCCAAATCGCCGCGAAGTGGAGCTGTCTGCTTGGCTGAAAGCCTGAAACAAGCGCGCGCATTGCTCTTCGCTCATGCCGATGCCGGTATCGTGCACGCAAAAATTCAGTTGCACTTTTTCGCCCATGCGCCCGCACACGCCAATGATGACGGCCACCTGTCCTTTATCGGTAAACTTGATGGCGTTATTCAGCAGATTGGTCAGCACCTGCCCCAGGCGCAGCGCATCGCCCACCAAGGCCTGCGGCACTTCCCGGCTGGTTTCAAAAACAAGTTCCAGCCCTTTGTCAGCAGCCTTTTGCGCCACCAGCGCCGATACACCGTCCAGCATGTCGTCAAGCCAGAACGGTTGCGCCTCCAGCTCCAGACGCCCCGCCTCCACCTTGGAAAAATCCAGAATGTCGTTGATGATGCCCAGCAGCAAAGTGCCGGCATTGTGTATCTTGCCGATATAGTCGCGCTGCTGCTCGCTCAGGCCAGTGCGCATGGCCAGGTAGGACATGCCGATGATGGCGTTCATCGGCGTGCGGATCTCATGGCTCATATTGGCCAGGAAAATCGATTTGGCGCGCGTGGCTTGCTCGGCCACCTGCTTGGCATGGCTAAGCGCCGCCGCGCTGTCCGCCAGTTGCGAGTACAGCCGCCCGTTTTCCAGCAACAGCACCAAGAGCACAAAGCTCGCCGCCATCAAGCCGAAACTCCTGCCGACGTAAAAACCCAGGTCAAAGCGGGCGGCGTTGAACATGGTGGACAGGCCGACATCGCACAGCCAGGCGAGCATCACCACGGCCAGCCATACATCCAGCAACGATTGCGGACGGCGCAGCAACACCATGCCCAGCGCCAGCGCGCTCACGCCCCAGACAGCTGACACCACAACCCACATCAGCGGCGTGTAGTGGTTGCCATGCATGATGGCGGGCAAGGCGTCATGCCCCCATATCGCCAACAGCGCCAGCGCGGCCACCGCCAGCAAGGTTTGCGCGATGGCGCGCAAAATCAGCTTCAAACCGCTCCCATCGTCCGGAAATGAGCTGTCAGGCGCTGGCCGCGCGTAGGCGATCACCATCAAAGGAAAGCCGAAATGCCAAAGCATGTACAGCCAGGCGGTGGTCTGTGGTCCGCCGCTGAGCCAGCCCCGCTCAGTCAGCAAGCCGGGAAAACTTAGCGCGTGGCATATCGCCATCAGCGCGGTGAACAGATAGCCGACCGCCAGCAGACGCAAGCCGGGATGACGCAGAATGGCGAATTGGCCGAACAACAATGCCGAAGTCACCAAATCGTTGGCCGCCAGCGCGGATTGATAGGCAGGAATGAAGGCCCATACTTTGGGCAGCGGGGTTTGAGCATAAGGCAAGGCCGCGATGAAGACCAATAGCGACCAAGCGGCCACCGCCAGGGCAAGCCTGCGCTGTCCGCGCGTCGGCGACTGCGTGGAAAGAAACGCCAGTTCGGGAGAGGAGTCCGAATCCGCTTGCTGCATGAGCGCCATCCTCCGCGTGTCGACAGGTTTTCTGGCTGTCTAAAACCAGGCAAACCGGGGGATGCTTATGTATAGGGCATTCCTGATCATCCTGCATATCAAGAAGCCATGATTTCAAATAAAAAAAGACGCCCAAAGGCGTCTTCAGGATGCGCAGACCGGCAGGCTTTAACCCAGCCAGCCTTTCTCCTTGGCCTCCTGCAGGCGGCCCTCCAGATACGCCCACAGCGCGGGACAGCCCTCGCGTATCGGCGGAGCCACGCGCGCGACCACCTGCTCGTGGCGGATGCCGTTTTCCAGCCAACTTTGCCCCTGGTTGGCCAGGTTCAGCAGCACCGGCATGGCGCGGTCGGCGGCATGGGCGAAACGCGCCTCGGCGGTTTCGCCGCTTTCAAATTCGCGCCACAGGGCTAGGAAGCGCTGTCCCTGCTCTGCCGGCAGCATGCCGAAAATGCGGGTGACGCAGGCCAGCTCCTGCGCTTT
Source organism: Chromobacterium sp. CCUG 76385 (assembly GCF_059916625.1). Classification (NCBI taxonomy): domain Bacteria; kingdom Pseudomonadati; phylum Pseudomonadota; class Betaproteobacteria; order Neisseriales; family Chromobacteriaceae; genus Chromobacterium; species Chromobacterium sp. CCUG 76385. The sequence continues at coordinate 368,233 of NZ_JAUCGU010000001.1, read as the reverse complement.
GCGCTCCTCCCAGCCGCCTTCCGCATAGACGATGGTGTCGCCGGTTTCGATTTCGCCGATATCGTGCACCAACAGCATGCCGATGACGCGGTTGATGTCCACCTGCTCGCTGGCGTAGGGCTGCAAGGAGGCCGCCAGCAGGGCGATCTGCCAGCTGTGCTCGGCCGAGTTTTCATAGCGCTCGCTGTTCAGCACCTTGGTCTTGCGCGTCACCTGCTTGAGCTTGTCGATTTCCAGCACAAAATCGATGATGTCCTGCATATTGTTCTCTTTCTGTAGATGCAAAAAAAGCAGACCGAGGTCTGCTTGTAGCCTTTACCAGCAACGCTGGATCATCTGCGCCAGTTGCACCAGCCGGCCATGGAAGAAATGGCCTGCGCCGGGCAACACCAGCACCGGCAGGCTTTGCGGGCGCGCCCAGTCCAGCACATTGGACAGCGGGATCACTTCGTCTTCTTCGCCATGGATCACCAGCGCATCTGCCGGGACGTCCGGCGTCGGAATCGGGTATTTGCCGACGGCCACGCCCATCAGCAGCAGCTTGTCGGCCTCGATGCGCGCGCGGGCGCGCGCGGCGACGAAGCCGCCGAAGGAAAAACCCGCCAGCGCCAGCGGCAGGCCCGGATACTGAGATTGGGCGTATTCGACCACGGCGATGACGTCGTCGACCTCGCCCTGGCCGTAATCGTGCTCGCCTTCGCTATCGCCCACGCCGCGCAGATTTGGGCAATAACAGGCGTATCCCATCTGCGACAGCGCCTTGGCGGCGGTCTGCACCACCTTGTTGGTGTGGGTGCCGCCCTGCAGCGGGTTGGGATGGCAGATCACGGCGACGCCGCTGGCTTCGCCCTGAGCCGGAACGATGATGGTGTCGAGCGCGCCCGCCGGGCCGGCAATCTGGATCTTGTTCAAGGCCTTCAACATCAGATCTTCAGCCTTTCCACCACGCGGCCGTTCAGCATATGCTCATGGACGATTTCGTCGATGTCTTCCTTGTCGAGGAAGGTGTACCAGGTCTCTTCCGGGTAGACCACCATCACCGGACCATCGTCGCAGCGTCCCAGGCAGCCGGCCTTGTTGACGCGGATCTTGCCCTCGCCGGCCAGGCCCAGCGCCTTGACCTTGTTTTTCATATAGCCCAGCAATTCGCTGGAGCCGTGGTTATTGCAGCAATCCTGACAGGCGTCGCGCTGATTGCAGCAGATGAATACGTGCTTGTCGAAAAAGCTCATGTCGTGGTCTCGATATCGCGTTAGCTGTCGTTGTCGGCCCAGCCGGCGGCGCCGACGCTGGCGGCATTGTCGAACTTGGCGTAATGGCCGATGAAGGCCAGCCGCACCGCGCCGGTGGGGCCGTTACGGTGCTTGCCGATGATGGCCTCGGCCAGGCCCTTGTCCGGCGAATCCGGATTGTAGTACTCATCGCGGTACATGAAGATGATCAAGTCCGCATCCTGCTCGATGGCGCCCGATTCGCGCAGGTCGGACATCATCGGCCGCTTGTTGGGCCGCTGCTCGACCGCGCGCGACAACTGGGACAGCGCGATCACCGGCACTTGCAGTTCCTTGGCCAAACCCTTCAGGCCGCGCGAGATTTCGCCCAGCTCGGCCGTCCGGTTGTCGCCGCGGCCGGAGCCGCTCATCAGCTGCAGGTAGTCGATCACTATGAGCCCAAGCTTGCCGCCGTGCTGGCGGGCCAGCCGGCGCGCGCGGGCGCGCAGTTCCAGCGCCGTCAGCGCCGGCGTTTCGTCGATGTACATCGGCGCGTCGGACAACTTGCCGATGGCGTAGGTCAGCTTCTGCCAGTCGTCGTCGCCCAGCTTGCCGGTGCGCAGCACGTGCTGATCCAGCCGGCCCACCGAACCCAGCATACGCATCACCAGCTGCGCGCCGCCCATTTCCATGGAGAACACCGCCACCGGCAGATGGGTTTCCACCGCCACGTGCTCGGCGATGTTCATGGAGAAGGCGGTCTTGCCCATGGACGGACGGCCAGCAACGATGATCAGGTCGCCGGGCTGCAGGCCGGAGGTCTTGGCGTCCAGGTCGATGAAGCCGGTCGGCACGCCGGTGACTTCATCCGGATTGTCGCGGCTGTACAGCATGTCGATCCGCTCCACCACTTCCTTCAGCAGGCCCGGCATTTCCAGGAAGCCCTGCTTGGACTTGGCGGTGGATTCGGCGATCTGGAACACGCGGCCTTCTGCCTCGTCCAGCAATTGCGCTGCGTCGCGGCCCATGGGCGAATACGCGGCGTCGGCAATCTCGGTGCCCACCTGCGCCAGCTGGCGCATGATGGAGCGCTCGCGGACGATTTCCGCATAGCGGCGGATATTGGCCGCCGACGGCGTGTTCTGCGCCAGCGTGGCCAGATAAGCCAGGCCGCCCACCTCGGTCAGCTCGGCGTTCTTGTCCAGCGACTCGGCCACCGTCACCACGTCGGCCGGACGCGCCATTTCCACCAGCCTGGCGATGTGGCGGTAGATCAGCCGGTGGTCATGGCGATAGAAGTCGGCCTCCGTCACCACGTCGGCGATCTTGTCCCAGGCGCTGTTGTCCAGCAACAGGCCGCCCAGCACCGATTGTTCGGCTTCCACCGAATGAGGCGGCGTGCGGATGGCCGCCATTTCGCTATCGAAATTATCGTACTGTTGTGTCATGTAGACCCGGAGTGCATGCGCGGAAAAATGCGCGTAAGGCAAAGCGTGATTCTAACCCGAAACGCCGCCATCTGGCGGCGCGGCTCAACAGTTCATCCCGGCGACGTAGCCGGAGGACCAGGCCCATTGGAAGTTATAGCCGCCCAGCCAGCCGGTCACGTCCACGACTTCGCCGATGAAGAACAGGCCGGGCACATCGGCCGCCATCAGCGTCTTGGATGACAGGGCTTGGGTGGATACGCCGCCCAGCGTGACCTCGGCTTTTTTGTAGCCCTGGGTGCCGTTGGGTTTGACACACCAGCGGTGCAGCTGCTCGGCCAATTGGCGGCGTTGCTTCGGCCCCAAATCCTTCAGCCGCTTGTTCATGCCGACTCGGTCCAGCCAGGCATCGGCAAAGCGGCGCGACCAGCCCAGTTCGCTCAGGGCGTTGGCGATCAGCTGCTCGCTATCGCCCTTTTCCTCCAGCCAGCGTTCGGCGTGCCCGTCCGGCATCAGATCCAGCAACAGCTCCATGCCAGGCTGCCAGTAGGACGACACCTGCAGAATGGCCGGGCCGGACACGCCCTTATGGGTAAACAGGACATTCTCGCGGAAACGCCCTTTGCCGGCCTTGGCTTCCACATCTATCGACACGCCGGCCAGCGGCGTGAAGATTTCGGCATCCTCCACATGGAAGGTCAGCGGCACCAGCGCCGGCGACAAGGGCGTCACCGGCAAACCAAACTGCTCGGCCAGCTGGTAGCCCAGCGGCGTGGCGCCGATTTGCGGAATGGATAGCCCGCCGGTGGCGACAACCAGGGAGGACGAGCGGAAGCGGCCGCCGCTGGTTTCCACGGCGAACACGCCGTCTTCGTCGCGCGCTACGCTGAGGACGGCCGTTTCCATCCGTCTGTCCACGCCGCCCAGCCGGCACTCTTCATCCAGCATGGCGATGATGCGCTCGCTGCCGTCGTCGCAAAACAACTGGCCAAGCTTCTTCTCGTGGTAACCGATGCCGTGGCGCTCCACCATGGCGATGAAATTCTGCGGCGTGTACTGCGCCAGCGCGGAGCGGCTGAAATGGGGATTGGCCGACAGGTAGCAGTCGAAACGGGCATTGACGTTGGTGAAGTTGCAGCGGCCGCCGCCGGAGATGCGGATTTTCTCCGCCAATTTGGCGGCATGATCCAGCAAAAGCACCGTTCGGCCGCGCTGGCCGGCGGTGGCGGCGCACATCATGCCGGCCGCGCCGGCGCCGATGACAATTACATCAAATTGCAAAAGCTTATTCCTATCATTTTAGTCAACTATTGGCCATCCCAGCCATATTCCAGTAAACTCCGAAAAAAGCATCCGCTTATGCGGCTTACTTTCTCAACAAGGAGAGCATAATGGAACACAAACTGCCTGAACTGCCGTACGCGCTGGACGCCCTGGCCCCGCATATTTCCAAGGAAACCCTGGAATTCCACTACGGTAAGCATCACCAGACCTACATCACCAATCTGAACAACCTGATCAAGGGCACCGAGTTCGAGAACGCCTCCCTGGAAGAGATCGTCAAGAAGTCTTCCGGCGGCATCTTCAACAACGCCGCCCAGGTATGGAACCACACCTTCTACTGGTTCGGCCTGGCCCCGAACGCCGGCGGCGAGCCGACTGGCGCGCTGGCCGACGCCATCAAGGCCAAGTGGGGTTCGTTCGAAGAGTTCAAGAAGGCCTTCTCCCAGACCGCCGTTGGCACTTTCGGCTCCGGCTGGGCCTGGCTGGTGAAGAACAGCGACGGCAGCCTGGATCTGGTTTCCACCAGCAACGCCGCCACCCCGCTGACCACCGACAAGAAGCCGCTCTTGACCTGTGATGTCTGGGAACACGCGTATTATATCGATTACCGCAACAGCCGCCCGAACTATATGGAAAGCTTCTGGAAGCTGGTGAACTGGGACTTCGCGGCCAAGAATTTCGCCGCCTGATCCCGTTTCTGCGCAAAAAAGGGGCCGCCGGCCCCTTTTTTCATGCCTATCGACTGCGCCTAGCCGCCTCGTTCCTGCATCCACAGCAGGAACATCTCTTTCGGCAAGGGCCGGCTATAGTAATAGCCCTGAGCCACGTCGCAACCCAAGGCGGCCAGCTGCTGCCTGTCGATTTCCGTCTCCACGCCTTCCGCCACCGACGATAGCTGCAGCTTCTGGCACATGGCGATGGCCGCGGTCAGGATGGCCAGCTTCTTCGGGCTGCTGGAAGCGTCGTGCACGAACTCGCGGTCTATTTTCAACTCGGTGAACGGGCTGCGCGACAGCTGCTTCATCGACGAATAGCCAGTGCCGTAATCATCCATCGCCAAGCCAAAACCATTCAGCCTGAGCCGGGCCAGCGTGCCCAAGGACGGCGCCAGATTCGACATCAGCGAGGTTTCGGTCACTTCCAGCACGATGCTTTCGCTGGGCAAGCCCTTGGACTGGACAATGGTGGTCATCTCATCCACTAGGTTCGGGTCGCTCAACAGCGGCACAGGCAAATTGATCGATGCATGCAGCTCTGGGCGCACGGCCTGGAAGTGCAGCAGCGCGCTGCAAACATCGCGCAGGAAGTGATAGAAAAAACGGATGGCCAGCTCGCCGTCTTCCAGGTATTCGACAAACAACGACGGCGACAGCACGCCGTAATGCGGATGTTCCCAGCGCACCAGCGCCTCCACTCCGCACAGGGTATTGTCCTGCAGCGAGATCTTGGGCTGGAAATACGGCACAAGCTGTTTCATCTGCAAGGCCTGGGCGACTTCGTCGCGGCTGATGGTGAACTTGTTGCCCCCTCGGCTTGGCAGATGCCAATCCGGGTTGCAGGCGTCCAGCACCCGCTCCACTTCCTCGCGGCGCAGGGGCTTGGGAAAGATTTCCAGCAGATCCAGCTCCGACGCGTCCACTACACCCTGCACGGCATCCAGCACATCGCGCGGCACGCCGCTCATCACCGCGACGAATTGCACCTTGCCCTTCATCGTAGCGGCGATGTTCTCCAGCAGTTTCACGCCATCCATGCACGGCATGTTCAGGTCTGTAATCACCAGATCGACGTTGTCTAGCCCCTGAAGCTTGTTCAGCGCATCCACGCCATTCTCTGCTTCCCACACCTTGGGAAACCCCAAGTCTTGCATAATGCCCACGGCAAGCAGGCGATGCGTGGCGGAATCGTCGACCACCATCACCGAACGCTGCAACCACTTATCGAGATATCCCATGATTCAGCCCCTGATCCCGGCCAGCGTGTGCGCAATTCTCTCCAGCGACATGACTTCATCCACCCCGCCGTGATCAATCGCCTCGGCCGGCATGCCGAATACCACGCAAGACTCCTCATCCTGCGCGATGGTCCGCGCGCCGGTATCGTGCATTTCCCGCATGCCGCGCGCGCCGTCATCCCCCATGCCAGTCATGATGACGCCAACGGCATTGCTGCCGGCGCAAAGTGCGACCGAGCGGAACAGCACATCCACCGAAGGCCGGTGCCGCGACACCAGCGGCCCGTCCTTTACCTCGGCCACATACTGGGCGCCGCTGCGCTTGATCAGCAGATGTTTGCCGCCGGGAGCGATCAAGGCCACCCCGGCGCTCAAACGGTCGCCGTTTTTCGCTTCCCAGACTTCGACTTGGCACAGGCCGTTGAGCCGGTTGGCAAACGAGGCGGTGAATTTTTCCGGCATGTGCTGCACCACCGCCACGCCCGGACAGGTCGCCGGCAGCCTCGGCAGCAAGTATTCCAGCGCCTGGGTGCCGCCGGTGGAGGTGCCGATGGCGATGATCTTCTCGGTGGTCCGGTATTTTTCCAACCCGGACGGCGCTTCCAGCACCACGTCGGCGGTAAGCTTGGGCGCGATTTCGCCGCCCGGTCCGCGCTCGGCAGGACGCGCCATGCGCTTGACCACGCCCATCCGCGCCCTCGCGGCGTTGCGCACCTCCTGAATCAGGTCCTTGGCGGCCTCCTGCAGGAAGGATTTCAGATTGATCGTCGGCTTGGTGATGACCGCCACCGCGCCGGCGGACATCGCGTCCAGCGTGATGCGCGCGCCCTTCTCCGTCAGCGACGAGCAGATGATCACCGGCGTCGGCCGCTCGTCCATGATTTTGCGCAGAAAGGTCAGCCCATCCATGCGCGGCATTTCAATGTCCAGCACAATCACATCCGGCCAGCGCGCCTTCATCCGCGTCATGGCGAAGATAGGGTCCGGCGCCGCGCCCATCACTTCTATGTCCGGCGCGCTGGACAGCATCTGGGTCAATATCTCGCGCACCACGGCGGAGTCGTCGACGATCAGCACGGCGATGCTCATTTCTTTCCTCCTCCGCTCAGCTGTCGCGCGGCTTCGAAGCGATAGCGGGACGGCTCCTCCTGTACCAGCGGCAAATCGAGCTTATGCAAGGATTCGGAGTGGCCGATCAGCAGATGGCCGCCATTTTTCATTCGGGTGCACAGATGGGCGAGCACATCCAGCTTGGTGGCCTCATTAAAGTAAATCAGAACATTGCGCAAAAAGACAATATCAATTTCAGTGTGATGGAATTGATTGCATTGCAGCAGATTGAGCTGGGAGAACTCCACCTTGCGCGCCAGCTCCGGCGCCACCTTGACCATGCCCTCGTATTCATCACGGCCGCGCAGCAAATATCGCTGCCACAGCAGCGGCGGCGTGCGGCGCACCCGATCCAAGGGGTAGACCCCGCGTTTGGCCGATGCCAGCACCTTGGTATTGATATCGGTGGCGAAGATGCGCCAGTTGCCGCTGATGCCCAAGGTCTCGGCCAGCACCATGGCGATGGTGTAAGGCTCTTCGCCAGTGGAGCAGGCGGCGGACCACACTTTGATCATGCCGGTCTGGCGCTCGCGCAGCGCCAGAACCTGACGCTCCAGCCACTGGAAATGTTGCGGCTCGCGAAAGAAATAGGTTTCGTTGGTGGAAAGCAGGTTCACCGCGCGCTGACGCTCGGCATGGTTTTCCGGCGCGCGCAGCAGGCGCCAGTAGGCGGCATAGCTGTCCAGCCCCAGAACGCGCAGCCGTTTGGACAACCGGGATTGCACCAGCGGCCGCTTGCCCGGTGGGAGGTCTATGCCGGCCTCGCGCAGGATGAATTGACGGAAGCAGGCAAACTCTTCCTCGCTCAGCGTCGGGTCGCCGTTCCGCATGCCTCTCGCCCCGGCCTCAGGCCACCTCAGCGTCGTCATTGAAATGCTGCTGGGCAGCGGTTTCGGCCATGGCGCTCAGCTCCGTCACCGACAGCGCCTGCTGCACGTTCAACAGAATGGCGAAGCGCTCGTTGATGGTGGCGATGCCCAGAATGAAATCGCCGCGAATGCTGACGCCGAAGGTCGGCGACGGATCGATGTCCCGCTCCGGGATCTCGAGCACCTCGCACACCGCGTCCAGTAGAATGCCGACATCGTTATAGCCGCCTTCCAGGCCCGGCAGAGAAAGAATCGCCACGCAAGAGGATGGCTTCAGTTCGGTCAGACCTCGGCCAAAACGGATGGACAGGTCTATCACCGGAACCACCGACCCGCGCAGATTGATGATGCCGCGCACGAAGCTCGGCATCATCGGCACCTGGGTGATGCCGTCCAGCTCGATGATCTCGCGAATAAAGTTGATCTGAATGCCGAACAAATCCTCTCCGAGGATAAAGGTCACGCAATGGAACTTGCCGCCCGGCGCGCCTGCGGCGGATTCGGAACGCTCGCTCATCGCCTCTCTCCTCAATATTTGGAAAACTTGTCGTCGTCGACGTCCCCGTCGAAATCGTCATCGAAATGATTGGATGCGGCCGCCTGCGACGCCTTGCGCGGCGCGCCGCCATGGCCGGACATATGGATGGCTACGCTCTTGCGCGCATGCCGATTGGTGCGCAGCTTGAACTGCTGCATCAAGTCTTGCAGCTGCATGGCCGCGGAACTGAGTTCTTCCGAGGTGGAGCTCAGCTCCTCGGCCGAAGAGGCAGAAGTCTGCATCCCGGTGCTGATCTGCGACACCGCGGTATTGACCTGATCGATGCCGGTGCGCTGTTCGCGCGAAGCGGCGGAGATTTCCTGCACCAGCGTCGCCGTCTGGTCGATGCCGGGCAGCATTTCCTGCAGCAATTGTCCTGCCCGCTCGGCCACGCTGACCGAGCGGCCGGCCAGATCGCCGATCTCCTTGGCCGCCACCTGCGAGCGCTCGGCCAGCTTGCGCACCTCCACCGCCACGGTGGCGAAGCCCTTGCCGTGTTCGCCTGCCCGCGCCGCCTCGATCGCCGCATTGATCGCCAGCAGGTCGGTCTTATTGGCGATATCGTTGATCACCGTGATGCGCGAAGCGATTTCCTTCATCGCATGCACCATATCGCCCACCGCCTTGCCGCTTTCCGTGGCGCTGCCGGCCGACTTGGAGGCGATGCCCTCGGTCACGCGGGCGTTGTCGGCGTTCTGGGTTACGGTGGAGGCCATCTCCTCGACCGAGGCGCTGGTTTCTTCCACGCTGGAGGCCAGCTCGGACGCGGTTTGCGCCAGCGAGCTGGCGGTGGAGGCCACCTGCTCGGACGCGGCGCCTATCGATTCCGACATCGAGCTGACTTCGGCCAGGGTGTCGGACAGCCGGTGCGCCATGCCCTTGATCGAATACAGCAGGCTGTTGGTGTCATTGGCGCGCAGCTGGATCGGCACCGCCAGATCGCCGTCCGCCACCCGCGATACCACCTGCATCGCATAGGACGGGTCGCCGCCGAGCTGGCGCAGAATGCTGCGAATGATGGCCAGCGCCAGCAGCACCGTCACCGCCAGCGCAATCGCCCCCAGCGTCAGCATCAGGTTGCGTGCCTGTTGCGCCGACTCCTCCGCCGCGCGGCCCTCATCCTGCATCACATCGGCTTGCAGCTTGCTCATATCGTTCAAAGCGGCGACATAGGCATTGTTGGCCGGCGCGAACTCCTTTAACAAGAATGCCACGGCTTGCGCGTGATCCTTGCCGAGGATGGCGTAAAACTCGCCATATTTGCCGTTCAGCGCTTCCCGCGCGGCCGTCACCTTATCCATCAATTCCCGGCCGCGCGTGGTATTGATCAGCTTATCCAGCCGATCCAGCACCTCTTTGTTCTCCGCCCTCAACTTTTCCACCTGCTGCTTGCTTTTCTCTATGTCCGCCGGATCGGTCTGCAGCAGCATATTCCGCACGAAGCGACCGTTGTTCAGGGTATTCAGCATCACCTCATGGGACAAGGCCACCTTGACGTAGCGGTCGTGCAGAATGTCGCTGGTATTGGCGCTCATATTGGCCATCCCCCGCACCCCCACCAGCAGTATGCCCGTCATCAGCAGCAGAATCACTCCATAGCCTATCGCCAGCTTCACATGCACCTGCATATTGTGGAACCAGTTCATATCGGTCTCCTCATCACCCCATGACGATGTTGCAGCGGGGTACTATTTTTCGATAACCAGCGCTTCGACGCTTTGGCGAACCAAACGGCGCTCGCGGCGGCAGGCATGCTGGATCAGTTGCGGAATATCGAGCACCAGCGCCGGCTTGCCGTTGCCCAGGATGGTGGAGCCGCTGATGCCGCGCAGCGACTTGAAAATCTCGCCCAAGGGCTTGATCACCGCCTGCACCTCGCCCATCAGCCTGTCCACCACAATGCCGGCGCGCAGCTCGCCGTAATGCACGATGACGATGTATTCCGGCTTCTCCGACCGCGGCAGGCCAAACAGCTCGCGCAAGGACACAAACGGCAGCCAGTCGCCGCGCAGATTGACTTGGCGGGCATGCTGGCTCATGGCGCCTTCCGGCATGTCCACGCACTCGATCATCATGTCCAGCGGCATCACCAGCGACGATTCATTCACCTCGACGCGGAAGCCGTCGATGATGGCCAGCGTCAGCGGCAAGCGCAGGCGGAATACCGAACCGACGCCGGGCTGCGACTGGATTTCTATCTCGCCGCGCAAGGCCTCGATATTGCGCTTGACCACGTCCATGCCCACGCCGCGGCCGGACAGATCGCTGACGGCGTCGGCAGTGGAGAAGCCCGGCAGGAAAATCAGCTGCAGCGTTTCCTGGTCGCTGAGCAGCCGGCCCTCGGCCACCAGGCCGCGTTCTATCGCCTTGGCCAGCACCTTCTCGCGGTTGATGCCGCCGCCGTCGTCGCGCACTTCCACCACCACCGAGCCGGCGTCGTGATAGGCGTTCAGCGTGACCGTGCCCTGTTCCGGCTTGCCGGCGGCCAACCGCTTCTCGGCGGACTCCAGCCCATGGTCCACCGCGTTGCGGACGATGTGCATCAACGGATCGTTCAGCTTCTCCACCATGGATTTGTCGATCTCGGTGTCGCCGCCCTTGATCTCCAGATGGATGGCTTTGCCCAGTTGCTTGGACACTTCGCGCACCATGCGCGGGAAACGGCTGAATATTTCGTCCACCGGCACCATGCGCAGCGTCAGCGCGTCGTCGCGTATGCTTTCCACCAACGTGTTGATGACGGCAACCGACTCCAGCAATTCGGCATCGCCGCGGCTTTGCGCGATCAGTTTGGTGCCCGATGAGGCGATCACCAGTTCGCCCACCCGGTTGATCAGCCGATCCAGCTTGCCGGCCTCGATGCGGATGTACTGGCTGTCGCCGCGCGCGCCCTTGGCTGCCGGCGCGGCGGTAGTCGCGGCTGCGGTTGGTGCCGCCGCGCTCGGGCCGGCGGTTTCCAGCGGCGCGGGCGTAGCATGGACGGCGGTTTCTTCGGCCGCGCGGCTGACTAAGCCGGACCGCACGCGCTCCGCCTCGTCCTCGGTCAGCGCGCCGCGGTCCAGCCAACGCTCCAGCTGTTCTTCCAATGGCTCGTCCAGGCGTTGCGCCAGGGCCAGAAACTCCGCCAGCGGCGCATGCGGGGCCAGGATGCCGATCAGGCTGTCCTCGGCGATGAATTCGAAGGTGCCGGCGATTTTGTCCAGGCTTTCCTCGGACTCCAGCGCCAGATCAAAGCCCATGAAGCATTCGGTGACATCCAGCGCCTGCGGCGGCGGCCAGCTGCGCCAGACCGGGCAAACATGGCGCAGCGTGCCCAGCCCGCCCAGATAGCGCAGGAAGGACAAGGGGTCGAAACCATGGCGAAAGGTGTCCGGATGGAAGCGCAACGACAGCTGCCAATGCGGGGTTTGCGCGGGAATGTCCGGGCCGCCATGACCTGCCGTTTCGATCTCCGCTGCCGCGGCCGGTTCCGGCGCGGCATTCATAACGTTTGCCGGATCGCCTTGCTGGTAACGGCGCAGGCTGGCTAGCAGCGGCTCGCCTTCCGGCAGGTCCTGCTGCGCCATTTCGTCGCTGACCGCGCTGGCATCGAGCAAGCGGCGCAGGTGGTCGTTGCAGGACAGCAGCAGCGTGACCAGATCGTCGCTGAGCGACACTTGGCCGGAACGCAAACGCTCCAGCACGTTTTCCATGACATGAGCAAATCGCACCAGCGCATCCAGACCGAAAATGCCAGCCGAGCCCTTGATGGTGTGGGCAGTGCGGAACAGCAGGTTGTAGGTTTCGTTACCGGGCGGAAAGGACGCCGGGTCGAGCAGCGCGGTCTCCAACCCATCGCACAGCTCGCGCGATTCCTCGAAGAAAACCGCCTTGGCCTTGCTAAGATCCATGCTCGTCGCCCTCCGCGTCGACGCCGCCATCGGCCAGCCCGGCAAAGCCGAGCCAGACGCCCACTTCGTCCACCAGTGGATTGCTCGCCGCGATGGTCGCCGGCTTGCCCATGCGCCGCGCCTCCGACAGCAGAATGGCCAGCATCTGCGCGCCAAAACCGTCCAGTTCGATGATGCCGGACAAGTCCAGGGCGAAGCGGGCGCGATTGAGCAGGCCGAACAGCTCATCCTGCGCTTCTTCGGCAGTGAAGATGGTCCACTCGCCATCCAGCGCTACCCGCGTTTGCTCGCCCTCCTGGGTCACATTCAACGGCATGTTTGACTCCCTAAGGTTGAATCAGCTTGGAAACCGCATCGAGCAGCTTGACCGGGTCGAACGGTTTGACAATCCAGGCCTTGGCGCCGGCCTCCTTGCCCTGCGCCTTCTTGTCGTCGCTGCCCTCTGTGGTCAGCATGATGACCGGCACAAACCTGGTGGCCGCGCCCTCCTTCAGTTTTTTCAGCAAGGTGATGCCATCCATCCCCGGCATATTGACGTCGGAAATGATCAGATTGACGCGGGTGCCGCCTAGCTTGGACAAGGCGTCGTTGCCGTCGCAGGCTTCGATCACGTCGTAGCCCGCGCCCTTCAGCGCGATGCTCACGGTGGCGCGGATGCTGGCGGCATCGTCGACAATCAGGATGGATTTGCCCATGGTTCTCTCCGGGAGGGGTCCGATATCAGGATTCTGTTTCAGAAGAAATCGACGTCTCCGCTGGAAGCGGCCGGCTTGCCGCCCTGGCCCTTATGCAGCGCCGCCTGCTCCAGCGTGGTGTAGGTCGATTCCAGCTGGCGCAGCCATTCCTGCGGCTTGATCGTCGGCGGCGGCATGCCGGCGCTGCGCGCCTGTCTGACGGCCTGCAGATGCGCCTGCATCCGTTCCAGATCGCTGGCCACATGTTGCACGATCTGGCTGACGCGATCCTGGAATTGCAGCGCGATCAGCGAGGCATGCAACTCGCGCTCTACCTGCGCGCCTTCCGTTTGCATTCTCTGATTGATCTGCGCCAGCTGCTCCGCGGCGGCGCTGAAGTCGCGCACCGATGCCTCCAGCAGGCCCAGCGCGTTATTGCCCTTATCCGAATCCTGCGAGCCCAAACTGGTGGTGGTCTGCCGCGTTTGCTCCAGCGCGCTGTTGATCTCCACCACTTTTTCCGCCATCTGCTTGCCGGTTTGCTCCGACTGCTGCGACAGCTTGCGCACTTCGTCCGCCACCACGGCGAAGCCGCGCCCGGCCTCGCCGGCGCGGGCCGCCTCGATGCTGGCATTCAGCGCCAGCAGATTGGTTTGATTGGAAATGCGGCCCACCTGATCGGCCATGCCCAGCAGTTCGCTGGAGAACGTCGCCAGCCGCGAGACTTCTTCCACCAGCTGCTGGCGGTGGCCGATGATTTCCGACAGCACCGCGGAGATTTCCCGGCTGCGCAGGCTGGCGTCGCGCACCATCTGGTCCAGGCTGTCGCTGCCGATGTCGTCAGACGAGGAGCGCGCCGCCTCTATGGTGGCATGCAGGCCATTGGCGATGGCGGTCAGCGTGCCGGCCAGCTGATTGCCGCCGCTGGCCGACTGCTCGATCACCAATTGCAGATTGCCGGCCCAGCGCTGCACAACCTGCTCCAGCAGCGCCAGGCTGTCGTCGTCCAGCGGCGCGGCGGCCTGAGGGTGGACAGCCTGCGCTGCGGGCAGGCCGGCGTCTGCCGGCACGAAGGGATAGAAAGCCAGCAAGGCCAAACTCGCCGCGCTTGCCAACAGCCATCCCAGCCATGGCGAGACAAACGCCGTCGCCAGGGCCGCCAGCGCGCACAACGCCGCCATGATGAGAAGAGGTTTTCCCCTGTTGTCCATGCGTCCCTGTCCCGACAGTCTGTCGGCCATGCCCGCCGCCTTCCCGAACATGTCCGCCTTGTTATGGAGTTCGCCGATCCGTCGATCAGCCATTCGCGAGACCCGCCATTGACGGCCTGTCTAAGTGAAAGTTGTCAGTCGGATAGTCAGATACTTGGTTTCACTTAAGTTGGCGCGCGAGGCGCTGTCAAGGCGCGAACGGCGCGCGCGGTTAATGCCATTCACGGCGCCGCCGCGTTCAGCATGCGGGCATAGCTGCCGTCCTGGCGCATTTCCGCCAACGCGGCGTCGAAGCGGTCCCGCAGGCCCGATAACGATGGTTTGCGGGAAAAGGCGATGTAGCTGGGAATATCTTCCACCGCTGGCCGCAACTCGCTGACCTGCGGCTCGGCATGGCGGCGCTTCAGAATGTCCCAGGCGCCCAGGCGGTTGCTGACGAGGATGTCGAACCGGTTGGCCAGCAGCATGTCGATATTCTGCTCGCCGCTGGCGGCGGTTTCGGCAATGCGGATGCGGCCCTGCTTCAGGGCTTGTTCGAAGGCGGCGCCGTAATTGACTGAACGAACCACGCCGAAGCGGTAGGCGCTCAGGCTGTCCAGCTTGCCGTCGAAACGAATGGCCTCGCCCTTGCGCACAAACAAGGAAACCGTCTGTTGCGCCAGCACCTGGCGGCTGTAGTCGAGCCGGGCTTCGCGCTCCGGGGTGCGGTACAGAGTGAAGATGGCGTCGGCCCGGCCGTCCTCCGCCATGGCCAGCGCCCGGCCCCAAGGATAGATGACAATATGGACCGGTTCGCCGATCCGGCGGAACGCCTCGCGCACGATATCCGCCACGAAGCCTTTGACTTCGGCGCCGTCCTGGTACTGATACGGCGGATATTGCAGCGTGACCAGCTCCAGAGGGCTGGCGGCCCAGGCCGGCAGCCCCGCAAGAAGCAGCAAGGTAATTGCAATTCTGAGCACGCGGCGGCCCCTAGCCAAAGCAAAACCGGAGCCCGCTCCCTGTGGAGGGGCCCCGGTCATCCGAGGCCGCGCGGGCGTCTATTCCCTGGTATAGACCAGCGGACCGCGCCGCGGGCATGGCTACATCAGGTTTTGCTCAGCCACATTCAGGTTCAGGTCTATCATCTGCTCGCTGCCGTCCTTGTGCTTCAGGTCCAGGCGTGCGCACTCGATGGCGTCCAAATAGGCCTCGGTGATGTCGCCGGTGATGTATTCGCCGTCGAAGCAGGAGCTTTCAAACAGGCTCAGCGCAGGGTTGACGCTGCGCACCGCGTCTTTCAGCGCCTCCAGGTCCTGATAGATCACCGCGTCGGCGCCGATCTCGCGCGCGATGTCCTGCTCGTCGCGGCCGGTGGCCAGCAGTTCGGCGCGCGTCGGCATGTCGATGCCGTAGACATTGGGGAAGCGCACCGCCGGCGCGGCGGAGGCGAAATACACATTCCTGGCGCCGGAATCGCGCGCCATCTGCACGATTTCCTTGGAGGTGGTGCCGCGCACGATGGAGTCGTCCACCAGCAGCACGTTGCGGCCGGCGAACTCCAGCGGCACCGGGTTCAGTTTCTGCCGCACGGATTTCTTGCGCACCGCCTGCCCCGGCATGATGAAGGTGCGGCCGATGTAGCGGTTCTTGATGAAGCCCTCGCGGTACGGCAGGCCCATGGCATTGGCCAGCTGCAGCGCGCTCTGGCGGCTGGAGTCCGGAATCGGAATCACCACGTCGATGTCCAGGCCGGGCAGATCGCGGCGGATTTTCTCCGCCAGCATCTCGCCCATATTCAGCCGCGATTGGTAAACCGACACGCCATCGATCACCGAATCCGGGCGGGCGAAGTACACGTACTCGAACAGACACGGCGTCAGGCGGGTATGCTCGGCGCACACCTGGCTGTGCATGTCGCCGTCGAAGGTAACATAGACGCACTCGCCCGGTTGCACATCGCGCAGCAGGGTAAAGCCGGAACAATCCAGCGCCACCGATTCCGAGGCGAACATGTACTCGGTCCGGCCGTTGACCTCGGTGCTGCCCATCACCAGCGGGCGGATGCCGTTCGGGTCGCGGAACGCCACCAAGCCATAGCCGGCGATCATCGCCACCACGGCGTAAGCGCCGCGCACGCGGCGATGCACCGCCCCCACCGCGCCGAACACCGCGTCCACCGTCAGCTCCGGCCCCTTGACGCGTTGCGCCAACTCATGCGCGAACACGTTCAGCAGCACCTCGGAGTCCGAATTGGTGTTGATGTGGCGCAGGTCGTGGCGGAACATGTCCGCCTTCAGCTCATCGGTATTGGTCAGGTTGCCGTTGTGCGCCAGCACCAGGCCAAACGGCGAATTGACGTAGAACGGCTGCGCCTCGGCCAGGCAGGAGGCCGAGCCGGCGGTTGGATAACGCACATGGGCGATGCCGGCATTGCCCAGCAGCGAGCGCATATTGCGGGTGCGGAATACATCGCGCACCATGCCGCTGCCCTTGTGCATGTGAAAGGTCTTGCCATTGGCGGTAACGATACCGGCCGCGTCCTGTCCGCGGTGTTGCAGCACTTGCAGACCGTCGTACAGCAGCTGATTGACCGGAGACTGACCGACCACGCCTAGAATTCCACACATCTTTAATGCCCTCTATCCAACTACCTGAAATCAAGACAAGACAAAGAAAAAGGCGGATTCTTGAAGTGAAGATATCAAGATATTCCGCCTTTTCCACCTAACTGTCCGGCGCCAGGCCGGGTGAGTCGTAGTGCAGGTTGTTCGCCATTGTCGGCGGCAACCATGGCCTTAATGACAAGGCCAAAGATTCGAATGGCGCCGAGAGCACGGCGTTCCTCCACATGGGTTTCTGCGGCAGGCTGCTCAGCCCGCCCAGCAATACCATCGCCGTCACCAGCGCCACGCCGCGCGCCAGGCCGAACATGCCGCCCAACAGCCGGTTGATCGCGCCCAGCCCTATGCTGTCCACCAGGCCGGTCAGGGTCACGCGCAGCAGCGCCGTGGCCAGCCATACCACGAAGAATACCAGCAGAAAGCCAGCCACCATGCGCACGCCCTCGCCCGGCAGGCTGGCCGGCAGAAACGCCTCCACCACCGGCGAGAACTGCTTGGCGCACCAGAAGGCGATCAGCCAGGAACCCAGCGACAGCACTTCGGCGATCAGCCCGCGCATCAGCGCCATCAGCACCGATCCGGCGACGATGGCTATTGCGATATAGTCGAAGGCGGTCATGGCGGCTACTTATTGATGATGATGCCGTTGATGCCGGCGTGCGCCAGCTTCTGCAGCGCCTGCTGCGCCTCGGCCTGGCTGGCGAAGGGGCCGACGCGCACCCGCGTCACTTCGCCCTTGCTGGTCTGCACCTTGGAAAAGTGCGCGGTCACGCCGATGGCGGACAACTTGCCGCGCAAGGCGTCGACTTTGGCCTGGTCGGACAAGGCCGCCAGCTGGATCACGGATTTTCCGCGCGCCGGCTCGCTCTTGGCGGCATGGACGTCGGGATCGAAACGGCCTTCCAGAATCGCCGCTGGGTCCGCCTGGCGCGGTTTGCTTTCCGCTTTGGGCGCTTCCGGCTTGCGCTCGGGCTTGGCTTCCGGTTTGGCCGTCTGCGGCTTGGGTTCGGCTTTGGGGGCTGGCGCCGCGGCGGCTGGCGCGGGCTTCTCAACCGGCGGCGTCGGCGCGGTAATGGTGGACAGATTGGCCGGCAGTTCGGTGGTTGCCGCCGCGGCCGGCGCGGCCTCCGCCGCCGCTTGCGAGGCGGCATGCTTGACCGCTGCCGCCGGCGCGGACGCCGCGGGCTCGGAGGCGGCGCCCATGATTTCGATCGATTCGGGCTTCATCTGCTGTTCCGGCAGATGGCCCACCACCTTCCACAGTACGGCGGTGGCGATGGAAACCAATACAACCGCGCCCACCAGACGCCGGCGGGCGCGCTTTCTCAATAGAATCAGTTCATCTTGGCTGGACAGTGCCATGCATTCCTCAAACCCGGTGACGCCGAGCCGCTTCCACCTCGGCTACGGTGTGGAAAGACCCGAAAACGACGATTCTATCATTGTCGCCGGCTTGCGATAAGGCGGCCTTCCATGCGTCCGCCACGGTGTCGTAGGCTTTGACGTTGGCAATGCCGGCTTGCGCCAGCGCGGCGGCGATGGCTGCCCCGCTCTGGCCGCGCGGCATGTCCAGCCCCGCCACCAGCCAGTGGTCGAATTCGCCGCGCGCCAGCTCGATCACGGCGGCCATGTCTTTATCGGCCAGCATGGAGAACACGGCGTAGCGGTTCTCGGCATACGGCAGCTGCTTCAGCGCCGCCGCCATCGCCTTGACCGCGTGCGGATTGTGGCCCACGTCCAGCACCACGGCCGGGCGGCCCGGCAGCACCTGGAAGCGCCCCGGCCACTCCACTTCGACCAGGCCCTGCTTGACCGCGCCTATGCCTACCGGCAGCCTGTCCTTGATCGCTTCCAGCACGGCCAGCGCGCCGCAGGCGTTGACCAGCTGGTAGCCGCCGCGCAGCGCCGGAATCGGCAACGCGTGGCGGGCGTGCTCGCCATGGCGGAACGACCATTGATTGTCCATGCGGGTAAAGCCGAAATCGCGGCCATACAAGCGCAAGTCGGCGCCGATGGCGGCGGCGTGGTCGAGCAAGCGCCGCGGCGGCCCGGGATCGACGCAGATGGCCGGCTTGCCGGCGCGGTAGATGCCGGCCTTCTCGAAGCCGATGTCCTCGCGGTTGTCGCCGAGGATGGCCTGGTGGTCCAGATCGACGCTGACCACGATGGACACGTCCGGCTCGAAGATATTGACCGCGTCCAGCCGGCCGCCCAGGCCCACTTCCAGGATGATCACATCGACTTTTTCGGCGACGAAGCTATGCACCGCGGCCAGGGTGCCGAATTCGAAATACGTCAGCGTGGTGTCGCCGCGGGCGGCGTCTATCGCCTCGAAGCTGGCGATGATGCGCGCGTCGCTGGCCGGCTTGAGATCGATGGCGATGCGTTCGTTGTATTGCAAGATATGCGGCGAGGTGTAGGCGCCCACCTTGAAGCCTGCCGCATGGAACATGCTGGACAGCATGGCGCAGGTGGAACCCTTGCCATTGGTGCCAGCCACCATGATCACCGGGCAAGCGGGCTTCAGGTTCATCGCGTCGCGGACGCGCGCGACGCGCTCCAGGCCCATGTCTATCGCGCTGAGGTGCAGGCTTTCCTGCCAGCGCAGCCAGTCGTCCAGGGTCTTTTTTGTGGTCATGGCGTGGATTCCGTTTGATCGCTAGGCTGCGGCGGCTCGAACCACAGCAAGTACACTCTGAGCAGGCGGCGGGCCTCCGCGTCGGCCGAGTCGGGCCACAGCATCACGCTGCGGCGCTTGCCCGCCACCTTGAGGTTCAGCACCGTCAGGACCGGCGTGACGAAGCAGTCGTCCAGCACCTCCGCCTCTTGCCGCAAGCCGGGCAGGCACAGAAACAGCCTGCCGCGCGGGTCGATTTCCAGCCGCTGCGGCGCATCGCCCCGCCACCAGCCATTGGCACGCGCCGCGCGCCAGGCCAGCCAGGCCGCGAGCGGCAGACTGAAGAAATAGCGCGCCGGCAGATACCAAGCCAGCAGCAAGGCATAGCCGGCCAAGGCGCCAAGCACCAGGCCCAGCCACAACCGGGACGGCCGCAGCGCCACAGCGAATGGCTGCAACAGCGATCGGTCCCGGCGCATCGAAATTACAGCTCGCTGGCCGGGCTGTTGGTGATGTCGGCGTCGACGCTGTCCAGCACCATGGAATGGATCTCGACATCGAACCATTCCCAGAATGCCTTCAGCGACAGATCCTGCGGCCAGTGGCTTTCATCCTCATCCCAGGACGCCAGCTCCATCTTGAACAGCTGCTCGCAGATCTCGTCGATGTGGGCGACGCCTTCTTCCGGCTCAATGAACTCCGGCAGCAGCACGGCGGTGCAGTCGCTGCGCAGGCTGTCCAGCGACAGATCCACCATATCGGTGTCCGGCAGCTGGTTCAGCCAATCCAGAAACGGTTGCTTCGGTTTGATGACGGCAACGGCGCGGTCGACGAAATACATGATGCGGCCTTTCTGGCAATGATGATTCGGCGCGCATTGTATCAGTCCGGCCGCGGCTAGGCGACCCATCCGCCAATAGGGGCTACGTGGTAAACTCCCCGGTATTTTCCTCATTCCGCAAGACACACAGAATATGGCCCTGATTACCGTCGAGAAAGCCTGCCTGGCTTTCGGACACCACGCGCTGCTGGACAACGTAGACTTCGCTCTGGAGCCGGGCGAGGCGGTCGGCCTGATCGGCCGCAACGGCGCGGGCAAATCCTCCCTGCTCAAGGGCATTGCCGGCGCGGTGGCGCTGGACGATGGCCGCATCAACATCAAGGGCGACGTCAAGGTGGCCTACGTGCCGCAAGAGCCGGAATTCAACCCCGAGCACAGCGTGTTCGAAGCCGTGGCCGAAGGCCTGGGCGATCTGAAGGCGCTGCTGACCGAATACCACCAGGTCACCCAGCACCTGACGCAAGCCAATGCCGGCCACGAAGAAGCGCTGGCGCGGATGGAAACCATCCAGCACCAACTGGAGGCGCGCGGCGGCTGGCAGTTCGACGCGCTGATTTCGTCCACGCTGAGCCACCTGGGGCTGAACCCGGACGTCCGTATCGGCGAGCTGTCCGGCGGCTGGAAAAAGCGCGTGGCGCTGGCCCGCGCCCTGGCCTCCAAGCCGGACGTGCTGCTCTTGGACGAGCCGACCAACCACCTGGACGTCTCCGCCATCGAATGGCTGGAAGGCCTGATCAAGAACTTCCCCGGCAGCGTGCTGCTGATCACCCACGACCGCCGCTTCCTGGACAACGTCGCCAGCCGCATCGTGGAGCTGGACCGCGGCATCCTGCGCAGCTATCCGGGCAGCTTCTCCGCCTACCAGACGCGCAAGACGGAAGAGCTGGCCATAGAAGAAGAGCAAAACCGCATTTTCGACAAATTCCACGCCCAGGAAGAAGTGTGGATACGCAAGGGCATCGAGGCGCGCCGCACCCGCAACGAAGGCCGGGTGCGCCGGCTGGAAGCCATCCGCCGCGAGCGCAACTCCCGCCGCGAGCGCGTCGGCCAGGTCAACTTCCAGCTGGACGCCGGCGAACGCTCCGGCAAGCTGGTGGCGGAGCTGGAACACGTCAGCAAAGGTTTCGAAGGCCGCACGCTGATCCGCGACTTCACCACCCGCATCCTGCGCGGCGACAAGATCGGCCTGATCGGGCCGAACGGCGCCGGCAAAACCACCCTGCTGAAGCTGATCCTGGGCGAGTTGCAGCCGGACGCCGGCGCGGTGAAGCAAGGCACCAAGCTGGAAATCGCCTACTTCGACCAGTTCCGCGAACAACTGGACGAGGAAACCAGCGTGGCCGACATCATCAGCCAGGGCAACGACTTCGTCGAAATCGGCGGCGTGAAGAAACACGTGATGAGCTATCTGGAAGATTTCCTGTTCTCGCCGCAACGCGCGCGCAGCCCGGTGAAGTCCCTGTCCGGCGGCGAGCGCAACCGCCTGCTGCTGGCCCGCCTGTTCACCCGCCCGGCCAATGTGCTGGTGCTGGACGAGCCGACCAACGATCTGGACATCGACACGCTGGAATTGCTGGAGGACGTGATCGCCCAGTATTCCGGCACCGTATTCCTGGTCAGCCACGACCGGGCCTTCCTCGACAATGTCGTCACCCAGGTCATCGCATTCGAAGGCGACGGCCGGCTGGAAGAGTATCCGGGCGGCTATCAGGACTGGCTGGACGCCAAACGGCGCATGGCGGAACTGGCGCCGGCCGAAAAAGCCAAGGAGCCGGCCCCGGCGGCGGCGGCGCGCCAGGACAAGCCCAAGGCCGCGCGCAGCAAACTGTCGTACAACGAAACCCGCGAACTGGCCGCCCTGCCGGACCAGATCAGCGCGCTGGAAGCGGAGCAGGCCGATCTGAACCAGCGGCTGCTGGACCCCAACTGCTACCGCGACGCGCCTAAGGAAGCGGTGGCCTGGCAGCAACGCATCGAGGAAATCGACGAACTGCTGCTGGAGAAACTGGCGCGCTGGGAGGAACTGGAGGCCGCCCAGCAACGCGCCCGCTAAACGGGTCCGCCGCCAAACAGAAACGCCCTGCCGGCTCATGCCGTCAGGGCGTTTCGCTTGGCGTGTCATTTTTCCGGCCCTACGCCGGGCAGTCCCGGCAAGGAAAACGGTTATCCGCGAAGCGGATGCAAAGCCCAAAAAATCGTGAACACGTTCTCAGATGTCTTTATTCTTGCGGGCGGCCGCCTTGCCTTCCGGCGGCAGCTCAAAGCCAAACAGGCTGGCGGTGCGGCCCATCTGCGACTGGCAGGCGATCAGCAGCGCGCGGTTGATCGCTTCCTTCTTGCTGACGCCCCACCACTCTATCATCTTGTCCAAGGACTTCTGCGCCTCTCGGCTCAGCTCCACCGTCACCGACAGCTCCTGCAGCCGGTTGCGCCTGAGCTCCCGGCTGCGCCGCTTGCGTTCCGCAACCGTCATCGCGCGCTCGCCCAGCGGCTTGCGGCCAGGTTTCTTCTGGACGCCGCCTATCAGGTCGAAAGTGTAATGATCGCAAGGGTCTTTCATTGATGGGTGACGGGTCACGGCTTGAGCAAGGCGCGCAAGAATACCATAAAGACGGCGTTTGCGCAGGCGCGCCGCCCGGCGCGCAATCCGCTGTAATTTTTACGCCAAAGTCGTAGCGGCTATGCAACAGTGCATGTACACAACATCTTGTGCCGCCCCAATCCGTGGCACCCTCAACTAGCTAACCGCCATCTTTCTGCAATTTCCTGACCCCCTCATCCAGCGCCGATTTTTTGCAGAAAAATTTCGATGGCCCGCAAAGCCAATAACGGCGCGGTTTTCCGTCTTTCGGCACAAAGTCAAGACTTGAACTACGTCAGTCCCACCACTAGAATTTGGGCAGTCCTAGCGCTGCTGACGGTATATATTGTGTTTACCCACAGCTCGCACACAGCTTTTCAACAGATTTGTCCACAAGCCGACCTGCCCGCCAAGAAGCAGCGCGGCCGGACTTAAACTTCTCTTTATCGAGGGATACATGCAACTGACCACCTTTGAAGGGCAAACCGCCGCAGAACTCGGCCGCGCCGCCGCGCCGCAAGCCGACTTCAGCCTGTACAAGACCATCCGTCGCAATGGCGCGGTGGTGCCGTTCGAACCCGTCAAAATCTCCATCGCCATGACCAAGGCCTTCCTGGCCGTCATGGGCCAACAGGGCGCCACGTCGGCCAGCATCCGCGACAAAGTGGCGCAATTGACGGAACAGGTGGTCAACGCCCTGATGCGCCGCAAGCCGGAAGGCGGCGCCATCCATATCGAAGACATCCAGGACCAGGTTGAACTGTCGCTGATGCGCTTTGGCGAGCACGACGTGGCCCGCGCCTATGTGCTGTACCGCGAACAGCGCACGCAAGAGCGCGCCGCCCGCGGCGAGGCGCTGACCAGCGTGCAGATCAACGTGCTGCGCAAGGACGGCCGCAAGCTGCCGCTGGACGTGGCCCGCCTGCGCGCCAATATCGAAGCCGCCAGCAAGAACCTGGTCGGCATCGATGTGGACGCCATCCTGGCCGAAACCCTGAAGAACATCTACGACGGCGTGCCGGAAGAAGAAGTGGGCAAGTCCGCCATCCTGGCCGCCCGCTCCATGATCGAGCAAGACCCGGCCTACGATTACGTCACCGCCCGCCTGCTGATGGGCAACATCCGCCTGGAAATCCTGGGCGAAGCCGTCAGCCAGGACGAAATGGGCGCGCAGTACCCGGCCTACTTCGCCGACTTCATCAAGAAGGGCATCGCCGCCGAACTGCTGGACGAAAAACTGGCCGAGTTCGACCTGAAGAAACTGGGCGCCGCGCTGGACGCCGAACGCGACCTGCAATTCGGCTACCTGGGCCTGCAAACCCTGTACGACCGCTACTTCCTGCACGTGGACGGCACCCGCATCGAAATGCCGCAGGCCTTCTACATGCGCGTGGCCATGGGCCTGGCGCTGAACGAAGTGCACCGCGAAGACCGCGCCATCGAGTTCTACAAGGTGCTGTCCAGCTTCGACTTCATGTCGTCCACGCCCACGCTGTTCAACGCCGGCACCCGCCGCAGCCAGCTGTCCAGCTGCTACCTGACCACCATCGCCGATGACCTGGACGGCATCTACGAAGGCATCAAGGAAAACGCCCTGCTGTCCAAGTTCGCCGGCGGCCTGGGCAACGACTGGACCCCGGTGCGCGCCATGGGCAGCCACATCAAGGGCACCAACGGCAAATCGCAAGGCGTAGTGCCGTTCCTGAAAGTGGTCAACGACACCGCCGTGGCGGTGAACCAGGGGGGCAAGCGCAAGGGCGCGGTGTGCGCCTATCTGGAAACCTGGCACGCCGACATCGAAGAATTCCTCGAGCTGCGCAAGAACACCGGCGACGACCGCCGCCGCACCCACGACATGAACACCGCCAACTGGATTCCGGACCTGTTCATGAAGCGCGTGATGGAAGGCGGCGAGTGGAGCCTGTTCTCCCCGTCGGAAACCCCGGACCTTCACGACCTGTACGGCCAAGCCTTTGAAAAAGCCTACACCGCCTACGAAGCCAAGGGCGAGCGCGGCGAACTCAAGGTCTACAAGCGTATCCCGGCCCTGAGCCTGTGGCGCAAGATGCTGACCATGCTGTTTGAAACCGGCCACCCGTGGATCACCTTCAAAGACCCGTGCAACATCCGCAGCCCGCAGCAGCACCTGGGCGTGGTGCACAGCTCCAACCTGTGCACCGAGATCACGCTGAACACCAATGAAGACGAAATCGCCGTCTGCAACCTGGGTTCGGTCAACCTGGCCGCGCACCTGCAAGCCGATGGCAGCCTGGACAGCGAAAAGCTGCAGCGCACCATCCGCATCGCCCTGCGCATGCTGGACAACGTGATCGACATCAACTTCTACCCGGTGAAGAAGGCGCGCAACTCCAACCTGAAGCACCGCCCGGTAGGCATGGGCGTGATGGGCTTCCAGGACTGCCTGCACATCAAGCGCATTCCGTACGGCTCCAACGCCGCCGTGGAATTTGCCGACGAATCGATGGAAATGGTGGCCTACTACGCCTACTTGGCCTCCACCGAGCTGGCGGAAGAACGCGGCCGCTACCCGTCGTACAGCGGCAGCCTGTGGGACCGCGGCGTGCTGCCGCACGACAGCATCAACCTGCTGGCGGCGGAGCGCGGCGGCTACCTGGAAGTGGACCGCACCGAGCGCATGGACTGGAACAAGCTGCGCGAGCGCATCAAGCAGTTCGGCATGCGCAACAGCAACTGCCTGGCCATCGCCCCGACCGCGACCATCGCCAACATCATCGGCGTGTCCGCCTCCATCGAGCCGACGTACCAGAACCTGTTCGTCAAGTCCAACCTGTCCGGCGAATTCACCGTCACCAACGAATACCTGGTGCGCGACCTGAAGGCCGCCGGCCTGTGGGACGAAGTGATGGTGGCCGACCTGAAGTACTTCGACGGCAGCCTGGGCCAGATCGACCGCGTGCCGGCCGAGCTGAAAGCCATCTACGCCACCGCCTTCGAGCTGGACCCGCGCTGGCTGGTGGAAGCGGCCTCCCGCCGCCAGAAGTGGATCGACCAGGCCCAGTCGCTGAACCTGTACCTGGCCGGCGCTTCCGGCAAGAAGCTGGACGAGCTGTACAAGCACGCCTGGCTGCGCGGCCTGAAGACCACCTACTACCTGCGCACCCTGGCCGCCACCAGCGCCGAGAAATCCACCGGCCGCGGCGGCGAGCTGAACGCCGTATCCAGCCAGGCGCCGGCCGCGCCGGTGGACACCACCCCGGCCACCGACGCCAAGTTCTGCAGCATCGACAACCCCGATTGCGAATCCTGCCAATAAGGCTGTTTTCGTAGGGCGGAAGCCCCCTTGGGGGGCGTTCCGCCTAGTCGGAGCATCAGATTGAAGCCTCCAAAAGAGGCGTTCCGCCAACCGGCGGACCCATCTTCAAGCCGCTTGCCAGCAGGCGGTTTCTGGATGTGAAAGCAAGACGGTAAGCAGCAGCAAAAGCAGCAGACCCATAACCGCGACGAGAACGCCTATGAGCCTGGAAGCCTTTTTCAAGCACTACCGCAACAGCTACTCCCGCCTGGACGCGGCCGGCATGGCCAGCCACTTCACGGTGCCGTTCACCGCCATCCACCAGGGCGAGCTGACCGGCTGGCAGGACATGCCGTCCTTGCTCGACACCACCGCTGCCCTGCTGGCGTGGTACCGCAGCCAGGGATTTGAAAGCGCCAGCCACCGGTTGGTCAATGTGATGGCCATGGGCCACGGCGTGGCCACCGCGCTGGTGGCCTGGACCGTGCAGCGCACGCAGGGCCGCCAGCCCTGGCGCTACCACACCGGCTACCACCTGAAGCAGGTGAACGGCGTCTGGAAGATTTACGGCCTGGTGCAGTACGACACCGAGCCGGAGCAGCAAACCTTAGCGACGAAGGCAGCGTCGCCCGCGCACAGCGCCGGATAGCGCTGGCAGCCCCAAGCCGTGGCAGCGGCACAGCAACAGGCAGCGCCTGAGGAGAGACAGATGCAGACATTTGAAAACATCGGCATTACCGGACTTTGCGAAGACAAATCGCACAACCCGGACAAGCAGTTCCTGTTGTTCAACATGTACCTGCAGCTGAGCCACACGCCGCCGCACGAATGGAAAGACTACTTCGCCGAATCCCGCCGCCTGCCGCGCGCCGCCGTCTGGCGCAAGGTATGGGTGGAAGGCGATTGCCTGGTGGTGTACTGCCAGCCGGAAGAGTTGCAGCAGGAAATCGAAACGCTGAAGGAAGACATCGCCTTCGCCAACCGGCAATACCGCCAGCTGCAACAGCTGCGCGAGCTGCGCCGGCAGCAGGAACAGATGGAGCAGGAAGAAGCCAGCGAGCGCCGCCTCATCCGCCAGCTGGCGGAACAACTGCGCTTCTAAACCGGGAGACCCCATGAGCGCCACTGCCTACTGCCTGCTGCGCCAAAGCGCCGGCGGCCGCCGCATCGCCGTCCAAGACGTTGGCTCCGCCGCCTGTTTCGTCCAGGCCCAGCCCGCGCCGGACACCCCGCTGCAGCCGGGCCAAGCCAGCGTCGTCGCCGTCAGCCAGCTGCGCCAGCCGCAGGCTGCGCCGCAACGCCCCCAATACGCAGTGAAAACCGCATAAAACCAAGCGCCGCGCCCCGCGCGGCAAGAAACCAGAAATCAGGAGCACCCATGTTGAATTTCGAAGACACCCTCCCCACCCCGGCCGCCGCCGCCTCCTCCATGGACGCCCATGGCACCGGCCGCGTCAATGTGGTGGACAAGAAGGTGATCAACGGCACCACCGACGTCAACCAGCTGGTCCCTTTCAAGCACAAATGGGCTTGGGAAAAGTACCTGGCGCAATGCGCCAACCACTGGATGCCGCAGGAAGTGAACATGCAGCGCGACATCGAACAGTGGAAAACCGGCCAGCTCACCGAAGACGAGATGCGCATCGTCAAGCGCAACCTTGGCTTCTTCGTCACCGCCGACTCCCTGGCCGCCAACAACATCGTGCTGGGCACCTACCGCCAGATCACCAGCCCGGAATGCCGCCAGTTCCTGCTGCGCCAGGCCTTTGACGAAGCCATCCACACCCACGCCTACCAGTACATCGTGGAAAGCCTGGGCCTGGACGAAGGCGAAGTGTTCAACGCCTATCACGAGATCAAGTCCATCCGCGACAAGGACGAATTCCTGATCCCGTTCATCGACGTGCTGTGCAATCCGGAATTCAAGACCGGCACCGTGGAAAACGACCAGAAGCTGCTCAAGTCTCTGATCGTGTTCGCCTGCATCATGGAAGGCCTGTTCTTCTACGTCGGCTTCGTGCAAATCCTGGCCCTGGGCCGCCAGAACAAGATGACCGGCGCCGCCGAGCAGTACCAGTACATCCTGCGCGACGAGTCCATGCACTGCAACTTCGGCATCGACCTGATCAACACCATCAAGCTGGAAAACCCGCTGCTGTGGACCGATAGCTTCAAGGCGGAAGTGACCGAGCTGTTCAAGCAAGCGGTGGAGCTGGAATACGCCTACGCCGAGGACACCATGCCGCGCGGCGTGCTGGGCCTGAACGCCAGCATGTTCAAGGAATACCTGCGCTTCATCGCCAACCGCCGCATGCAGCAGATTGGCCTGGATCAGCTGTTCCCGGGCGTGAACAACCCCTTCCCGTGGATGAGCGAGATGATTGACTTGAAGAAGGAGAAGAACTTCTTTGAGACCCGTGTGACGGAGTATCAGACTGGCGGGGCGTTGAGCTGGGATTGATTTGATATGCGTTGATTGTTACAAGCCAAAGGTGCGTAACGTGCCTTTGGCAAAAGTAAATGAAAGAAGAAAAATGATACTGGAAATATTGGACACTTCCGAAAAAACAGTCTCCCTTACTGTCGGCCTAATAACAATCTTTGGCATTGCCGGATATAAGTTTCATAAAAACAAACAACATCAAGCGCAAAACCAGAGCCAAAACCAGAGTCAGAGCCAGAGCCAGAGCCAGAGCCAGAGTCAAAACCAAAGCCAAAGCCAAATTGTAAATTTAAATATACACCCCCTTGCTGAAGAGAAAGATGCCTGCATAGAAACATTAAAAGTAACAAAAAAATACTATTTATCGACGATGATAAGTCTTTCAAAATAATAGATATTTTGAAAAAAATGGGTTGGTGTCACGCTAAAATTATAAAAGATATAAACTCTTTGGAAGATGGAAATCTTACAGCTGCACATGTGGTTTTTGTTGACATCCAAGGCGTAGGAAAGCTACTCCATTTCTCAGACGAAGGACTCGGACTTGCTCAAGCAATAAAAAGGCGTCATCCTGAGAAAAAATTGATTATATACTCGGCACAAGAAACAGGTGCCAGATTCCACGAAGCCCTTAACATGGCCGACTATGCACTCCCCAAAACTGCAGAACCAATAAGGTTTGAAGAGGTAATCATTAAGGTTTTATCCAAATGAAGGAAATAAGATACTGCATAGTAAAAATACCATCCGGTGAAGTGATATTGAATCAAATAACATCGAGTGAGCTAGCACAAGTATCATCAAAGGACCTAAAAAACGGAGCTATTGAATCCATAAAAATCGGAGGCAATCAGGCAAAATTCCACAAAATTTGTAACGGCATGTATGAAATTTCCTGCATAAGTTACAGTGCCGACGTATTAAAAAGTTCAAAAATTATAAGAAACCAAGCGCTTTTAATGCTAGAACTCGCCCCTAGATTAGAAAACGATTTAAAAATCATCAAAGAACAAGCCACCGATCACGCACAAAGATTAATACACAATCTCAAAAGCTTGACTGCAAAAATCACTCAAGAAGTTTACTACATTGCTCTTCAGCATGAGTTAATAAAGAACCCAAAACAATCAATAGAATTCACGGAAAAACAAGTTAAACAAAATCCGCTTGAGGCAGCTCAGGCATTAATAAAAATACTAAAATATGCTACAGCACAAAAAACAGAATTCTCTGCCTTCCAGAAATTAAATGGTAACATCGAGGGCATAAAAAAGGAATGCCATTCCGTACACAAAGTATTGATGAACATATTATACCTTTTCTTTCAAGATTTTACTGACAAAGGGGTATTTGTAAGTCTTGAAAAGAGTGATGCGCACGCTTTTTTTGATTACGAATCTGTACACGTTTGCATTTTTCACATTATAGAAAATGCAACAAAATATATAAAACAGCACACCCCTCTCGATATTTATATAAAGCAAGAAAATAACGAGACATCAATAACATTTGACATGACAAGCCTCACAATCCAGCCAGGTGAGGAAGAGAAAATTTTCCTTGAAGGATTTTCAGGTCACGCTGCAATCCAAAGCATGCGAAATGGATCCGGCATAGGTCTTTACATTTCAAGAAAGATGTCCGAGCTTAATGATGGAAGCTTAAGGCTAATAAATAACAAACCGACTCAGCCTATAGAGTACAGTAGAAATAAGTTTATTTTAACGCTAAGCAATAAGAAATAACCCTGACTAACACTTACCGCGTACACCGGATGTCGCTCATTACACATCGCGGCGGAACGCCTCAGCAATGAGGCTTCCGCCCTACATCTGTCGCGTAGGGCGGAAGCGCCGATTTCATCGGGGCGTTCCGCCGAACATGCAAGCACAATAGCTTGGATGAACGGGGTAAGTCTGTTTTGGCCGCGCTACCAAGCCAAGCGTTAAGCACGCAGATTCAGCTAGTACCATTGAAAATCGAAACTTCGCGGGTCTCGCCCAGCCGGCGAGGTTCTTTCTTTTGCTTCGCCAAAAGAAAGAACCCAAAGAAAAGGCGACCCGGGGCGCTTCGATACCCCGTCCAAAATGACGCGCCCCAGGCGCTGCCAAACTCGCGCAGTGTCAAACAAGCAGCAACTTAAAATCTTTAGGCAGGTTATAAAACGGTTTTGTTGCATAAATGAAATTTATTGCGCTTTTTGTCTGATAAGTTACTGAAAGTTGCCGAAATATAAACGCAACTTTTTACAAAAACATAGTGATTTCTTGGCATATTTTTGATTTATGCAAAAAAGCCTTATAAAACTGATAGTGCCAAAATAAATGTTTTTCACCAAAATAAAATCCAGAACAGATGGAGCAGCACAAATGCAATTCCAAACTGAAGAAAACTATTCAATAGAAGAAGCAAAAGCCATTTCAAAATCAGATGACAAATCCCTTATTTGCAAAATGCTAACCAGCCTGTCCAGCATCAATGACTTTGAGTGGACTCAAAGTTTCCTTTTGACACATATTGGTGATGAAGATTTAGATATAAATAGGTGTGCTATTTATGGGCTTGCAGGATTGGCACGCAATTTAGGCAAGATTGATGAAATGAAATTTCAGCAAGCAATATTAGACATTCCCGCCAAGTACGCGCAAGAGCTCGCAGGTGTCATTCAAGATGCTCTTGATGACTTCGCCATTTACACTCAGCACGGTAGGTTGGGCTAAGCTTGTGGAGCCCAACCTACCGTGGGCTTGAAACACAACCCATTGGATGGATATGATATTTTGAAATCCGTTTCGCGGATAATGTTTGACATGCCGGTTCCGCCTTGCGGCCATAGGCCGCCCCTATAGCGCTGCGAAACCCCGCCTTTCAAACCAGCCTCGGGGAGCTGCCGGAACTAGCGGGGCGCTACCGTCGCCCCGCGCCGAACAACCGGCAGCTTAAAACCCCGAGTCTGATTCGAAAGCCGGCTTGCGTCGAAGGGGGCTGATAAATTGATTCGATTCTAATTTCCATGCTTGATAATAATTAGGTAGATCCTATTTCCTTTAGGCACACCGCCACCCACTGGGAATAATTTGATGCGATTTAAGAATGCAGCTTTTGCCTTGTTAATACTTACACAATTGCTCACTCCACTTCTAGCGGCTACGAAAAATACCTTGTCTGATGCGGATAAGGCTGGAAATGAGCTCAAAAAGATGAGCCTTTCTCCAAAAGGTTCTCCAGAGACATCTATTCAAGGCTGCACATCAGACAATGCGTTCTGTGTCGAACTGGTTTATCAAAAAGACAATATTCCTCCTATTCTAAAAATTACCCATATTTATGGGGAAGAGAGTAATGCCAGCTTTGAACTAAAAGAGTTTTCATCAGAAACCATGAATACAAGTCTTACCCTTTGGCCTCACATGCTGAGTTTGATTGATGCTAAGCAGGGTTTGATAGTTGGCATTGAGGAAGATGTGCAAGCAATGTATTCTGGAGGAGGAGCAAATGCCAGCACTCTTCATTTGCTGCACCTATATCCAGCAAGCAATGGCGTGAAGATTCGAGAAGTGCTAGCACTACCCACTTATGGCAGTGTACTAATACGAGCGTGTTTTTCCGAACAGGATTACAAACAAAGGCGCGGCGCTTGTCATGATGAATACGAATTCAAAAGTAAGCTTTACTTGTACAAGCAGCAAGATGCCGGATTCCCAAAATTGATCTTTCAAACTCTCGCCACCAGCTTTCCCGGACATGTTTCTCGCCTTACTGACTCTCTGGCTAGCCCACCTCTAAAAAAGAAAGACCTAGTAAAAGTGGTAGACCCAGAATGCACTTTCCATCGCATTTTCAGCATTGATCTTGTAACTGGAGTCTACATTCCCAATAAAGAACTACCCGCGTGTGAAAATTATACAGTGCCATGACTGCATAGCGGACCACATAGGAAGTAGGCTCGGAAAATCAACGATTTTTCCTATAAAGACAACGCACAAGATGATGAAATACGCTTTATTCTCGCTAGCTTGCTTGGTCACATTCCCTGCCATTGCCGGAACTGCCAGAAACCAGGATGTAGAAAAATTAGTCGAGGCAGCAGACTTGTGCGATCACTTCTTGGGAGAGATCGGCGGACCAGGCTCCCCCAAGGAACAGAAACAACTGGTAAACAAGGCGAATCACTACTGCGATATCGCCAAGCGTCAGTTCAAGAAAGTCGATGCCAAGTACAAAGCCGATAAAGATGTTCAGGCCATCTTGGAAGACTACCGCGACGAACTGGCCGATTAACTGAAAGGCCCGCGATTGCGGGCCTTTTCCATTCGTCCATAGTCAACTGCGAAACCTGCCCATTCGGTCGGGACAGTGAAAGCCCTGCCCCAGCCTTCTACGCGTAAAATCGCCAGATGGTGCTCAACACACCTCCGTTAGCGGTGGCCCACGCCCGAAAGCCGTGGTTGTTCAACACGCCCATGCATTGCATTCCACTCGCGCCCTTGCACTCGCAATGCTTGGTCGGGCAAAGCCGTTTGGAGACATCGCTATGGATGCTCGTCTTGTGTTTGTCGTCTCTATCTCCCCTCCCCTTATTCACCCTCCCCGTCGCCTATCGCGTGCTTTGTTGCGCCTGCGCGCCGCGTATCGGCTTGCGTTTTTGGCGGCGCGGTTTGCGCGTTGGATTGGGGAGGCTCGGCCATGAATGCGGCTATCGATCAGCAGGTGAACACGCCGCTGCGGCTGGATTTCGCCAAGGGCTTGGCCATGCGGGTGCTGCGGCGGCCGGAGGGGTTTTGGCTGGTGGCCGCGGAGGTGGCGGCGTCCATGAAGCTGGAGGTGAAGGATTTGCTAAAGGCCCTGGGCGAGCCATTGGGGCGGCCCTTGCGGCTGGCGGATGAGGCGGAGCCGGTGCTGTGCTTGTCTGAAGGCGAGCTGGACGACGTGTTCCGCCGCATCAGGAAACCGGGCGCGCGGCGGCTGCGGCGCTGGTGGCTGGAGGAAACCCGCCCGGCCTTGCTGCAGGAGGCCGGCGCGGCCAGTACGGCGGAAACCCTGCGCCTGGCGCTGGCCCTCGCCGCGGAGGCCGCGCAGCAGGTCAGCCGCGCGGTGATGGAGGCGGTGCTGCGCGAGCCAGGCACTTGGCAGCATTCGCGCTGGGTGGTGGCGCTGGATTACGCACCCAACAACAAGCAGCGCTGGCCGCACGGCAGGTTGATCGGCCTCAATAGCAGCGTTTCCACCCTCAGCGCCATGGCGGAGCTGATCGCCCCGCCCGGCAAGATGCCCGCCACCAGCGCGGAGCTGCTCAAACTGGCCACCGCCTGCCAACTGCGCTTGGCGGAACGGATTGGGCGAATGGCCGAGTAATAGAACTCAAGCCAGCTGCTCATCATGGGTGGCTGGCTTGTTCTTTTCAAAACCGGCACCGGATAGTCACTCATTAATCCTGATCTTTTTGCCAGTTCTCACCTGCATCTTCACCATACGACACCCTGCTTTCTCGCCTGCTTTTACTCCTAAAGTTCATCCGAGACTTGGATTTGACAGGTCTGGAACCTGCCTCATGCGAGCAAATCCCTAGCTCAATAGGCGAATCGACCAATCTGATGGCCTCTCAGTATGTATATTTTTATCCATACTTTCCCACCCAGAACAGAAAAATTACACACTTGCTGCCCTGGTCTGTAGTGCAAAAGAAAAACACCAAAAACAATCTATCAACAAAAACTCTTACCCACGAATAAAAATGCTAACCATCCAGGGCGTTTTCACAAAATAAATCCATATTTATTTCGCAAATTTTCTTTAATCATTTCGTAAAGCAGGCTGCCGGTTGATTTGCAAAGAAGGCCTGGCTCGTGCAAATACATATAAATAGATCAGGACTCACCTGTACGACATGTCAGGTTTTTATTTAATCGATACGACGGTATCATTTTCAGGCAGACGCTACTAACGAATGATAACTTTACTGAAACAATCCAATTAAAACCATTCCAGTAAGAAGCAAACCCATTTACGTTGCACAAAAGGAAAAATAAGTTGCAAAGCCATTCCTCAATGACGGAAGCTATTTTGTCTGCTCTGAACAATTCGGGCGCAAATAGTGATCAATGCATCTGCATAATCGAAGAAAGCGGCGAAGAGAAACGAATCTCCCATTTCGAGTTAGCGCAACGTGCATTGGCCATAGCCGCAGGGCTGCGCGATCTGGGCGCCACTCGCGGCGATCTCGTCATACTGGCTTTGCCGGCATCCATCGATCATCTATTGCTGCAAACGGGCTGTACCCTATTGGGTGCCCTCCCCTGCACCGTGCCGCTGCCGGGCCGGATGCAGGCTGACGCTTCGCGCTCTCAAATCCATATCGCCAGCCGTTTGTTTTCTCCCCGCTTGCTGATCAGCAAGCCAGCTCATGCCGAGAGCTTGCGTCTTCAGTTAACGGGCCAGCCCGTGCGGGTGATCACCACCGAAGAAGTGGAACAGGCAGCCGCTGCCGCCAACCCGCTTCAACTTTTTTACCCCTCGCCCGACGATGCCCATCATGTGCAGCTGACGTCTGGCTCTACCGGCCATCCGAAAGCAGCCGTATTGAGTCACCGCAACGTCGTCGATAACGTGCGCGGCATAGGCGGCGCAGTGGCTTATGATCCGGCTCGCGGCGACGCCACCGCCTCCTGGCTTCCCTTGTATCACGACATGGGCCTGGTGACCTTGCTCTCCAATCTGTACTACCAAGCTCCGCTCTTGCTGATGCAGCCGGCTGGATTCATCCGCAATCCTCTGGGCTGGCTCAAGCGCATCGCCGCTTTCGGCGCCACCACCACGGCGACTCCAACCTTTGGCCTGCAATACTGCGTGCGCCGCTATCGCGCCGCTTCCATGCAGGGGATTGATCTGAGCAAGCTGCGCAATATTTTCATCGGGGCGGAGCGCGTCGATCAGGCTTGCCTCCTAGAGTTCGCCCGCGTCTTCGAAGCGCATGGTTTGTCGCGCTCGGCCCTGCAACCCTGTTACGGCATGGCGGAAACCACGCTGGCCGCCACCATGCACGACGCAACCGTCCATTACGACCGCGAGGCCTTCTCATATCTGATCGCGGACCGGATCGATTCCAATATGCTGACCCATTTCTCCACAGCCCATCCCGCCAGCGAGCATACCCATGCCGCGGACACGATCCTGGCCATGGGCAAACCGATACCGGGCATGGAGCTGCGCGTGATCGCCTCATCGGGCAACGAAGCCGCCGAGCGGCAGGTTGGCGAAATCCAGCTGCGCGGCAGCTCGCTGATGTCGCGCTACTTGCCGGCCGAGGGCCAAGAGGTGCCTTACCAGCCTGGCGAGTGGTTCGCCACCGGCGATCTCGGCTACCTGGCAGGCGGCCAATTATTCGTGCTGGGCAGGCAGAAGGAAATCATCATCATCCGCGGCAGCAACTATTTCCCACACGAAATAGAAGACCTTCTGGCCTCTCATCCGCGGCTGTTCGCTAGCGGCGCGATTGTTGCCACCGGCATTTACGACGAGACCCAAGCTACCGAAAACCTGATCGTGCTGATCGAGTTCGAAGGCGAAGAAGTCAAAGCCACATTGCGCGCCGAACTACAGAACATGCTGCGCGAACGCTTTGGCTTTGGCGCGCATGCAATCGTTTTCGTCGCGAACGGCAGCTTGCCGCGCACCACTAGCGGCAAGCTGCAAAGACTGCAGTGCCGGAATATTTATATCGAACATGCCTTGCGCGGCATAGACGAAGAACCGGCCATGGCCTGACCGCGCGCCTTCTGCTCGCTCCTATTCCTCCCACATAACTGGACGGAAGCTCCATGCATATTCATTCCGCTCTCGTGGACGGCGCCCCTGTGGCCGCCGCCCAAGCCCTCGGCTTGCCTGAACTGGCGGCCCAACCGGTATTGCACCGGCTGCAGTGCTATGGCGAGCTGCCATCCGGCCTGGCCGCCATGCTGGCCCGCGCCTCGGCGCGGCTGCTGGATTCGGACATGCTGATTCGCCAGACCGCGCAGCCTTTCGCCGAACCGGAAACCGATCTTAGACCGCCCATGCCGCTGGAGCATCATGAGCACGCGCTCAGCGAAAGCATACTCGGCCTGATCCGCCGCGAAGGCCTTGCGCCGCACTACAAACCGTTCATGCGTACCTTCGCCCGCATCCTGTTCTCGCTGTTTCTGACCCCGGACCAATACGAGCGCGCCTGCGCCTGCATAGACAGCGGCAACAATCTGCGCTTCCTGATGAGCGATGCCGGCGGGCCGACGCTGGGCAGCTGGCGCACGGTGGCGGAGCCGATGGACGATGGATTCAAGCTGCGCATCGACAAGGTATGGGGCATGTACGCCAATCTGGACGGCATGGCCATCATCGCGGCGCGCACGCCAGGCAGCTTCTTTCCCTCTGCCTTCCTGGTGTGGCCGGAGCAATACGCCACGTTGCAACGGAGCCTGTGCGGAGACAGCTTTCTGGACGGCGTGGTGCAGCTGGGCAATGTGCGCGGCGAAGTCAGCGTGGCCCCGGCAGACCGGCTGAAGGCAGGCGGCCCCGCCGCCCTGAACAAATACCTGACCACCGTGCGCCCTTTTCTGGTGCGCGCGCTGATGGCGCATGTGGAATGGCTGCACGAGCAGGGCCGCTTGAGACTGGGGCCGGACGAGCGCGCAGCGCGCGATTTCATCGCCGACGCCGCCCGCGCCAAGACGCAAACCGGCACCTACGCCAGCGGGGACGTGCACAAAGTATTGGCGCTGAAGTTCGCCTCCAACGAGCTGCTGCTGCACCTGGTGGCCAGCGGCGCCGTTGAGCGCTACGCAGACCAGCGCGACCTGTTGGCCTTCACCAAGATGGAAGGCAGCTCATATCGCTGCTACCACGAGCTGCGCGCCGCCGCGCGGCTGATCTCAAACTGATTTCCACCCCCTCTCTAAGTTAAAGGAGAAACACCATGTCCGAAACCCTCAATACCCTGGAAACCCTGCGCAAGGAAACCGCGAAAATCCTGAACGTGGAAACCGTGGACACCAATGTCGGCTTGGGCGAGCTGGGCATCGACTCGCTCAACGTCGTCGAGCTGATCGTGTTCTGCGAACAACTGTACGGCTCCATCGACCCGGAACAACTGAACATCACCCAGTACACCACCTTGGAACAGCTGGACAGTCAGCTGCAAGAGCAGCAACAAACCGCCTGATCCGATGACGCCGACTCCGGGGAACGCCATGACCGAACCGCGCACGCCGCCGGCCTTTCAGGCCGCCGTCATCGCCTACCGCCAGACGGAAACGCCTTTCGTCGCGGCCGGGGCGTCCCTGGCCGAGGCCGCAGCCGAGCTCGGACAAAGAGCCGGCGCCGAGGCAGCCCGCCACGCTGGCGCCGGCAAGGTCGACGATTATGTCGTCACCTCCACCGTTCTCTCGCCGTTTCTGACCGACGACACCGTCGAAGCGGCACTCTTCCATCAAGCCATACGCCAAGGCTTCGGCCGCGCGCCGGACTGGATCACCAATGGCTACGAGTGCACAGGCTGGGGCTACATCCTGCGCCATGCCTTGCAAAAGGCCAGGCTGAGCGGCCCGCGCCGGCTGCTGCTGCAGATCGTGGATGTGGACATCCATAACTTCGCCTTCTGGCGGCTCACCAGCCGCTGGGGGCGTTCCGGCTTCGGCATCGCCACGCTCCTGCTGGACATATTTCCTGACGGCAACGATGAAGCGCTGCTGCTAGGCGCCGCGCCTCAGGCGCACGCGCTAACCATGATGGGACGGGCGCTGCGACAGTTCACGGAATCTCGCGCCGGGATGCCCGTGGCGCTGCCGTTCTTCCCGGAATCCACCCGGAGCGCGCTGTTCAAGAGCTTCGACGCCGCCACCGCCCACCCCGACCACTATTCGCGTTTCGGCCATGCCTTCGGCAGCGACCCTTGGCTGTCCATGCTGGCCGAGATCGAAGCCGGAGCGGACTACGCTGGCGGACGCTGCGTATTGACGTCGCTGGCGCTGAACGGCTACTTCGCCATCGCGGAACTGGCTTTCGCGCCGGATCTGCGCCACGCGCTGGAGGCCGCATGACGCCGAGACAAACGCTGGCGCTCCGCTTGACCCGCAATCCAGACCACGGTCGCGTCCACCCTTGCGCCAGCATCAACCTGCCGCTGCTGGAGGAGCAGGATTACGCGCGCCGCCAGGCCCATAGCCACGACAATGCCGCGGCAGTGCTCGTCAACCATCGCCAATACTACGCGCTGCTGGAACGGCTGGTCCGCCAGTCCTGGTCCGCGCTGGGCGAGGACTGCCGCGTGTTCGTTCAGCTGCGTCAGCCGGCCAAGGACTTGGCGCTGCCGGCCGCGCTATTCGATCCGTGCGTTCTGGTGGGAGCCGGCCTCTGGCGCGAAGCCGAATGTTGCGCCGGGCTCACCCCGGCGCCCGTGGCCTGGATCGCCGCCGAGCGCATACGCCGTGATCTGCTGGACAGCGGCGACAACATCCTGCGTCTCGCTTTCTGGAACACCCCCCAATCGGCCCCGGCCGCCCTACTGCTGCCCGCGCTGGATGCGATGGCGCCGCAAGTTACCGACACGGCCGAGCACGGCCAGACCGCAACGCGATAGAGGAATCGATATGCAAGCCACGCTAGAACCGCCCAAGGATCCGACTCAGCCATACAAGTGGAACTTCGCGCTGGATGCCTTCATGTCGGAAAGCTACGACTTCGGCGATGACAGCCTGAACGCCATCTACCAGAAGGCCAAGGCCAACCAGTGGGACGTCAATACCGACCTGGACTGGAGCTGCGAGCTGAACGCGGACAATCCGCTGGGCATGCCGGACGGCACGCTGCTGATCTACGGCACAGATGTCTGGAACAAGCTGGACGCCAAGGGCCGGACCGAAGTGCGCCACCACTCGCAAGGCTGGACCATGTCGCAGGTGCTGCACGGCGAGCAGGCCGCGCTGATCTGCGCCTCCAAGCTGGCCGTGGCCGAGGAAAGCCTGTCGGCCCGCTTATGCGCGGCCGGCCAAATCATGGACGAAGCCCGCCACATCGAGGCCTTTGGCCGACTGGTCAACGACAAGCTGCCCATCCGCTACCCGATGAGCCAATCGCTGAAGAGCCTGCTGGGCGACACCATCACCAGCAAGGAGCTGGACATCACCAACCTGGGGATGCAGGTGCTGGTGGAAGGCATCGCGCTGTCGCTGTTCCAGAGCATCGTCGCCTATACCCAAGACCCGTTCATCCGAGACATGGTCACCCGCATCCAGCGCGACGAGGCCCGCCACTTCGCCATCGGCCGCATCACGCTGTGCCGCGTCTATCAGGACATGACCGCTACCGAGCGCAAGGAGCGCGAAGAGTTCGTCGCCGAAGGCGCCCACACGCTGCACGAACACCTGTGCGCGGACGATATTTGGGAGCCCATGGGCCTGTCGAAGAAAGAATGCGGACACCTGGTGCGCAACTCGCCGGTCACCAGCTCGATGCGTCGCTCCATCTTCCGCCGCCTGGTGCCCACCATACGCGAAATGGGCCTGCTCAGCCCGCGCGTGCAACGCGTATTCGAACAGTTGCAGGTGATGGATTACGCCGCCATGCCGCTGCCGGCCTGAGGAGAGAAAGCATGACAAGCACCGCCAGCATTCCGGTCCAAATGGGCATAGAGGCTGCCGCCTACCACTTCCCCGGCGAACTGCAGGACATTGAGGCCTGGGCCGGTCCGCACCATTGGCCGGACGCCCGGGTCCAGGCCATCGTCCGCTCCGGCTGCCGCCACTTCCACGCCGCGCCGGACATCAGCGAGGTCGAGCTGGCCGAGCGCGCGATGGCTCGGCTGTTCGACCAAACCGGCCTGCACCCGGCCGACATCGGCGCGGTGATCCATGTGCACACCCAATTGTTCAGCGTGCCGGCCGCGCCGCGCAGCCTGCCGCTGGAACTGGTGTCGCGCTTCGGCATCCGCCCGCTGTGGGCCGGTTCGGTCAATCAGTTGAACTGCTCGTCCAATGCGGCGGCGATCCATTTGGCCGGCGCGTTGATGGCCAGCCATGCCGAGCTGCGCCATGCCGTCGTTGTCTCCGTCGACCGCGTCTATGGCGAACGCTTCCGCCTGCGTCAGATGTCGGGCATCCAGAGCGACGGCGCGGCTTGTCTGCTGATCAGCCGTAATTGCCGGCGAAACCGCATCGGCGCGCTGTCGCTGCGCAACTACGGCAAATGGCACCAGGGTTCGGACACCAACGCCGCGGTGGAACGCGACATGATCAACCTGGAATGGCATTACACCCGCAAGGTGATGCAGCAGGCGGTGGCCGACAGCGGCGTGGCCCTGGAAGACTACGGCTGCCTGCTGCCGCACAACTCCGACCACAAAGGCTGGATATCCATCTGCAAGGCGATGGACATCCCGCTGGACATCCTGCGCGCCGACAACATCCTGCGAAAGGGGCATGCCTGCTGCTCGGACCTGGCGGTGAATCTGGCCGACTTCGGCCTGGCCGAAGTGGATGCGGGCCGCCACTTGATCAGCGTGACCCAATCCAACAGCGGCGCCTTCTCCGCCCTCACCCTGCACCCGGTGGATCGCCATGACGCGCATTGAGCCACTTTCTATTCCGCTGCCGGAAGACGACTCCGCCCTGCAATGGCTGTGGGAGGCCAAGACGCCCGGCTATGTATTCGATCCCGCCATCGTCCTGGCGCGCTACCGCAAGCTGCGCGAGTTGCTGGACAGCCGGCTGATCGTCTCGCTGAAAGCCAATTCCAACCTGGAGCTGCTGATACGCTGCGGACACGGTTTTGTCGATGGCGTGGAACTGGCCAGCCTGGGCGAACTCGATCTTGCCGTCGGCCGCATATCCGCCGTCAAGTACGTCAATAACCCGTCCATGGACGAGACCTTCATGCGCGCCGCCTTGGCCTCGCGCTGCGTCTTCATCATTGACAGCCTGTGCCAGGCCGAGCGGCTGGCCGCGGTGCTGGGCAAGCAGCATGCGCCGCAGACCATCTTGCGGCTGAACGCAGCCGAACTGATGCCTGGCAAACGCCGCGAAGCCGCCGACCATTTCGGCATGAGTCCGCGCGAAGCCATGCTGGCCGCTGCGGCGCTTACGCGCGCAGACGTGCCGGTGATAGGCCTGCACAGCTTTGCCGGTTCGCACCAGTTCCGCGTGGATGACAGCGGCGGCGATTCGGCCGACCTGACTCACGCGCTGGCCGCATTCGCCGCCGACATCGCCCGCATGACCGGCGCACCGATTGAAATGCTCAACTGCGGCGGCGGCTTTGGCGAACGCTGTCATGAAAACGAAGACCTGTTCGCCGCCTACCGGCAACGGCTGGCGCCGCTGCGCCAGACCTTCCAGCTGGCGCACGAGTCCGGCCGCGGCATCTTTGCAGGCGCCGGGCTGTTCGCCACCCGGATACGGGCGGTAAAAACGCTGGACGGCCACTGTGTGGCCGTATGCGACGGCGGGCTCAGCCACAACTTCCTGCTGGCGCGCACCGAGTCGGCAATCAAGAAATACGCCCGCCCGCGCCTGCTGCGCCGCCAAGCCGCCGCCGATGGCGCGCCCGTGCTTCCGGTGAAGTACGTCGGCAGCACCTGCAGCCGAGCGGACGTCATCGGCTGGCAACCTGCTCCCGTCGCCGCGCCGTCTGTCGGCGACATGGTGATTTTCGAACAATGCGGCGCCTACCACCCCAGCTACAGCGTCAGCGGCTTTCTGTCGCTGGGCGCGGCGGGCGCCTTCATCCATCAGTCGGGAGAGACCGCATGAATCGCGCCCGCATCAGCCTCTACCACCTGCTGCAACTGAGCGCGCTGCGCCACGGCGAACGTCCCGCTTTCGCCCAGAACGCCATCCGCGCCACTTACACCCAGTTGCTGAGCGATACACGCATCCACGCCGCTCGGCTCGCCGCCGCCGACATCCAGGCTGGCGACCGCGTCGCCATCTATGCCGGTAAGCAATACGACTGCGTAGCCATGATGCTGGCGGTCAACGCCCGCGGCGCCATTCTGGTGCCGGTCAACCCGCAACTGAAGCCTGCCCAGCTGCGCCACATTCTTACTGACAGCGGCGCGCGGCTTCTGATCAGCACCGGCGCCAGGCTGAAACGGCTGGGCGAAGCGCTGGATGGGCTGCCGCTGGATGCCTGGCAGCTGGAAGCGTTGCCCGGCACCATCCTGGATGCCCCCGCGCCGGAAGTGACGGATAACGACCCGGCCGCCATCCTCTATACCTCCGGCTCTACCGGCCGGCCCAAGGGCGTGGTGCTGTCGCAGCGCAATCTGGTGTCCGGCGCCGACAGCGTATCGGCCTACCTGGGTCTGGATGAGCGCGATGTGATCCTCGGCATCCTGCCGCTGAGCTTCGATGCCGGCCTCAGCCAGTTGACCACCGCGCTGGCGAGCGCCGCCTGCTACGCCCCGCTGGACTTCCTGCAGGCAAGCGAAGTGCCGGCCTTCTGCGAAAGCCATGGCGTCACCACCATCACTGGGGTGCCGCCGCTGTGGATGCAGCTGATGGCCGCCAACTGGCCGCCGGCCACCGGCGCGCGCGTGCGCCGCTTCGCCAACACCGGCGGCCACATGCCCGGCCCGCTGCTGGACAAGCTGCGGCTGGCCTTTCCGCAGGCCAGGCCTTATCTGATGTACGGACTGACCGAGGCCTTCCGCTCCACCTATCTGCAACCGGAAGACGCCGTCGCCCGCCCCAGCTCCATCGGCAAGGCGGTGCCCAACGCCGACATCCGCGTGCTGCGGCCTGATGGCAGCGAATGCGCGCCGGGCGAGCCGGGCGAGCTGGTGCACCGCGGCGCCTTCGTCACGCTGGGCTA
This sequence comes from Chromobacterium sp. CCUG 76385, assembly GCF_059916625.1. Classification (NCBI taxonomy): domain Bacteria; kingdom Pseudomonadati; phylum Pseudomonadota; class Betaproteobacteria; order Neisseriales; family Chromobacteriaceae; genus Chromobacterium; species Chromobacterium sp. CCUG 76385. Next base: position 324,868 of record NZ_JAUCGU010000001.1, on the reverse strand, counting down.
CTGGAACGACCCGGAACTGACCGCCCACCGTTTTCGGCCTTGGCCGGGCGTGCATGGCCAGATTCCGCGGCAGGAAACCGCCGTGTGGTCCGGCGACATCGTCTATCGCGACGACGAGGGCTATCTGTACTTCGTGGCGCGCGGCGACGACATGATCAAGACCTCCGGCTATCGCGTCAGTCCTACTGAGGTAGAAGAAATCCTGTTCGCCTTGGACGGCGTCCATGAAGCCGCCGCCTACGGCGTGCCGCACCCCATGTTGGGCGAGGCGGTGGTGGTCAGCCTGCACGGCGTTGCCGGCGTGGCCGAGGGCGAGCTGATCCGGCTATGCCGCGAGCGCTTGCCCGGCTATATGGTGCCGCATCATCTGTCCTTCCATGCCGAGCCGCTGCCGCGCAACCCCAACGGCAAGATAGACCGCAAGCAACTGAAGCAGCAGTTCTCCGGCCTGTTCGCCTCTCCTTCCACCATGAAAGGGTGACGCCATGCTCAGAATCCGCGCCATCGCCTCCTCCGTACCGGATCGCGCCGCCTTTCACGGCGTGCAGGCCGCAGAACGCAATCTTGGCTACGGCCACCTGTTGTTCCCGTCCGCCGCCTACGCCCTGCCGCGCGGCAAGGGCAAGCTGGACGAAGCGGAAACCCTGCGGCTGATGCCGGGCGCGCCGGCTTCGCTGCCGGTAGCCAGCGCCCAGCTGAGCCACGCCGACCTGGCGCTGCAGGCAGTCGCCAGTCTGCGCGAGCAGACTTCCGCCGAAGATCTGGCTGCCGTCACTCACATCGTCGTCGCCAATGCCTCGCTGAACCAACGCATCAACGAATCGGTGGCGGGACGTATCCAGCACGCGCTGGGCCTGGACGAAGCGCTTCCCTTCGCCGTCGGCCAGTCCGGCACCGCCGGCGTCTACAACGCGCTGACGCTGGTGGAGGCGCTTTGCCATCAGGGCGCCAGCGTGCTGCTGGTGGCCACCGACAAATGGCTTTATCCGTTCTTCCGCGCCTGGGGCGACCTGGTGGCCTACGGCGACGGCGCCGCGGCCATGCTGCTGGACAGTCGCGACGGCGATGGCTGGGGAAGCATCCATGCCCATGCCGTCGACTATGGCGAGGCCATTGCCAACCCATGGGCGCTCACGCCCAACGACTTGGCCGACCGGCTGCTGCCGCAAGCCATCCTGGCGGCGCGCGCGGCGCTGGACAAGGCGCGCATGCGGCCGGCCGACATCGAATGGATGCTGCCCGCCGGTTTTGCCGACGAATTCGTCAACCGCGTCGGAGACGAATTGGGCATCGCCCCGGCGCGCCGCATGGCGCGGGAAGGCGGCCACTTATCCAGCGCCGACCCACTGCTGGCGCTGCAACGGCTGCGCGCCTCGCTGCAGCCCGGTCAACAGGCCACCGCCCTGCTGTGGGATGCCGCGCTGTGCGGCATGTCCGGCGCCATGGTGGCGCAGATTTCCGCCGCGGCCTGAAGCTGCGGCGCCATTTTCAATAACGGGAACCGATATGTCCGCTTACAAAGTCAGCCTGCGCGAGCTGCGCTTCTTCCTGTGGGAACAAAACCGGACGGAACGCCAATTCCTGTCGCGGCCGCCATTCAACGATAAGGACCGCGCCCACTACGACCGCCTGCTGGACCAGGCCCGCGAGTTCGCGCTGGAGTTGGGACGCGCCTATCAGGCCTCCGACCGGCAGGAGTGCCGTTTGCTGGCCAACGGCGAGGTCGTGATTCCCAGTGAATTCCATGCGCTGTGGCAGCGTTACAAGCAGGAATGGGTGCCGGTGCTGGGCAATGCGGGCGACGTACACCGCCCGGCGCTGCCGCCCATCGTCCGCCAGACCATCCAGGAAATGTTCATGGGGGCCAATCCTGCCTTCATGACCTACGGCGGCTTCAACCTGCCCGCAATCAAGCTGTTCCGTCTGCATGGCACGCCGGAGCAGAAAGCCACCTATCTGGATAAGCTGCAGCGCCATGAGTGGGACGCCTGCTTCTGCGCCACCGAAGCGCAAGCCGGCAGCGACCTGACAGCGGTCAAAACCCAGGCCGAACCGCTGGAACAGGAAGGCGTCTATGCGGTGACCGGCGAGAAGGTATTCATTTCCGCCGGCATGCACAGCCTCACCGACAACACCGTGTACTTCGTGCTCGGCCGCTTGGGCAATAGCAGCAGCGGCTCCTATTCTTTGTCCTGCCTGCTGGTGCCGCGCTACTGGCCTAACCCGGAAAGCGGCGAACTCGAGGAAAATTTCGTCGAGTGCGCCGAATTGCCGGTAAAAATGGGCCTGAAAGGCTGCGCCAACACCCGCTTGGTATTCGGCCGCAAAGGCGTCACGCGCGGCGTGCTGCTGGGCAACCGCAAGAACGCCGGCCTGTTGCAACTGATTCCGCTGATGAATCAGGCCCGCATCAGCACCGCGGTGATCGGTCTGGGCCTCGCCTCCTCCGCCTACCTGCACTCGGTCGAATTCGCCGGCAAACGCCGCCAGGGCCGCGCCATTGAACGCACCTCGGACCATGCCGCGCCCAGCCTGCCGATAGCCGAGCATGGCGACATCCAGCGCATGCTGCTGGAAATGAAGGCCAGAGTGGAGGGCTGCCGCGGCCTCCTCGGCAAGCTCACCGCCGCCTCCACCGAAGCCTTCGCGCTGGAGGCCGAAGCCGCGCCGGACGACATGCGGGTGGAGAAGCAACGCAAACTGGTCCAACTGCTCACGCCGGTATGCAAAGCCTTCGTCTCCGACCAGGCGTGGAAGATCTGCGAGCTGGCCATCCAGGTGCATGGCGGCATCGGTTATACCGACGCCTATCCGGTGGAGCAGAACGCGCGCGACGTGAAAATCCTGTCGATCTGGGAAGGCACCAACTACATCCAGGCGCAGGACCTGGTGCGCGACAAGCTGGGTTTCGGACGCAATTCCCGGCTGATCAAATACCTGCGCGAGGAGCTGGACGCCTTCCTTGCCAGCGGCAACGCCGACCCCTCGCTCGCCTTGCTGCTGTTGCAGCTGGACGCGGCCATGGCCGCGGTCGAGCAATCGCTGTCCCGCTTGGGCGAGGCGGTCAGCGAGGGCCGCACGCAGGAAAGCAGCCAGTTCTACACCCGTTTTCTTGAGATGCTCGGCTACACCGTCTGCGGCTGGACTTTGCTGGAAAGCGCCGCGCTGGCGACCGAGGCGCTTGCCCGCGGCCAGGATGAGCGCGAGGCTGCCTTCTACCACGGCAAGCTCAAGACTGCCCGCTACTTCTTCGCCAACATCCTGCCCACGGTGCATCAGCACAAGCAGGTGATTGCCAACCTGTCTGAGGCCGCTATCGCCGTCTCCCTAGCCGAACTCGCCCAGGAGGAAAGCCATGACGCAAACCGTCTCGCCGCCGCCGTCTGAGGCAAAGCCGCAATCGCTGTTCGGCGGCTCCCGCACGCTGTACCGCGGCACGGATATCGACGGGGCCACCATAGAGCCGAACGAGGGCCTGTGGGTGCGCGGCAGCAATCTGAACGAACTGATAGGCAGCATCGATTTCTCCCGCGCGCTGTGGCGGCTGTGGTTCGGCGACATGCCCAAGCCCGAGGCGGCTCTCGCGGTGGACGCGGCGCTGGCCGCCGCCACCGCCGCGCTCCCAGGCCAAGCGGTATTGAACGGCATTCGCGCCGTGGCGGATTGCGGCGCCGGCATGGTGCAGGCCGCCGCCTGCGGATTCCTTGCCGACCTTTCCGCGCTGGAGCGGGTTGTCCGCGCCGAGGCTGCCGCGCATGGCCTGCCGGATGGGGATGACTTTATCCAAGGTTTGGTGTGCATGGCTTGCGCGCCGGTTTTTCTGGCGACCGCGCTCGGCGCCGGCCCCGCCTGCGGCGAGAGTCACGCGGAACGGGTGTTGTCGGCGATGGGCGCCGCCCACCGCGACCCTGCCGCGCTGCGCGCCATCGATGCGCTGCTGGTGGCCTGGCACGCCGGCTTCGGCTACATCACGCCGACCGTGCTGGTGCCGCGCACCGCCATCGGCACTGGCGTTACCCTGCCGCAGGCGGTGGCGGCCGGCTTCATGGCCAGCGGCCCCAAACATGTGGGCGCGGCCGAGGAGGCGCTGGCCTGGCTGAAAGACATAGGCCCGGACGCTAGCGACGACGCCGTGTTCGCGGCGGTAGACCGCGCGCTGGATTCGCCCGGCCAGTTGTTGTTCGGCTTTGGCCACCCGCTGTTCGTCGAAGATCCGCGCCCGCCGCACATCCGGGCCCTGTACACGCAATGGGGGTTCGGCGGCGCCTACATTCGGCTGTTCGACCTCGCCTGCCGCCGCGCGCTGGAGCGCAAAGGGTTGCGTCCCAACATCGATTTCATCACCGCCGCCAGCCTGCTTGACCTTGGGGTGACAGAGCCGCGCTGGGGCGTGGGCCTGGGATTGTGCGCCCGCGTGGCCGCGATGGTGGCGCATGCGATAGAACGCCGCGACCGCCCGGCTTTTGGCGTCAACAGCAAGGCCGCGCGAAAGCTGCTGGCTACCGTGCCGGTGGGTTGGCTGTAAAAAATCGTGACCAGGTAAAGGCCTGGTGCGCCTTGCGCAATCGAACTGTCCGCGGCGGCGCGCTTGCCTCAGTCCTTGCTTCGGCCTCTCGCCATCCTGCTTTTAATTTATGGAGAAACTCAATGCTACTGAAAAATCTTCGGCCGGCGGACGAATACGACCGTTTCGCCTCTCAAGCGCTGGAGCCGTGGGATGTGCTGTTCGTCACCCGCATCCGCCAGTTGGCCCGGGACATGGCGCCCGGCGCGCTGGTGGACATCGGCACCGCCACCGCCGTGGTGCCGGTACGCCTGGCGGCCGACCCGGTATTCAAGAACTGGCGCTTCATCGGCCTGGATCTGGATGAAACCATGCTGGAGGGAGGCCGCCCGCGCATTGCCGATCTCGGCCTGGACGGCGTCATCGAACTGAAAGTGGGCGACGCGCAAAACCTGCCCTTCGCCGACGCCAGCCTGGCGATGGCGGTCAGCCGCGCCACGCTGCACCACCTGCCCGACAAGATCAAGAGCCTGACCGAAATGTACCGCGTGCTGCAGCCAGGCGGCGTCGGCTTGGTCCACGACATGCGCCGCGATGTCTCCCCGGCATTATTGGAGAAGTTCACACAGATGCGCGCGGCCGTAGGCTACCCGCCCACCCATGTCGAGGAAAAAGTCACGCTGGCCGAGGCGCGCGCCTTGGTGGCGGAGGCCGGCTTGGCCGACTGCTGCGCCGTGACCAGCCCAAGCGCCGGCATGGGCGCGCTCGGCTTCGAAATCCTGATCCGCAAACCGCTGGCGGTCTGAAAACCGAGGAGATGACGATGGAACACGCCGCCGATCAGGCGCTGCGCTTTCAACACGCGCTGGGCACCGCCAGGGTGGCCTGCCGACCGCTGTCGCCGTGGCGCATGCCGCTGTTGATCACGCCGCTGGACGAGACCTTGCGTTCCAACGCGGCGGCATTCGCCGACTGGTACCGCAACCAACAGCCCGTGCTGGACCAGGCGCTGCTCGCCTTCGGCAGCGTGCTGCTGCGCGGCTTCGCGCTGAGGGATACCGCTGACTTCCAGACCATCGCCCAGCTGTATCCGGAACATGCCTTCGGCTACATCGGCGGCGCCACGCCGCGCCGCAATATCGACGGCAAGGTATATGAGTCCACACGGATTCCCGCCTCGCTGAAGATAGGGCTGCATCAGGAAAAGGCCTATATGGCGCAGTATCCGCGCAAACTGGCCTTCTTCTGCAAACAGCCGTCGGAAAGCGGCGGCGAAACCATCATTTGCGACATGCGCGCGGTGACGCGGCGGCTGCCGCCGGCGCTGATCGAGCGCTTCCGCCAAAGCGGCATCCAGTACCTGCGTAATTTTCGCCGCCCCAGCCAGGACGGCGAACTAAAGAACTCCACCATGCGCGAATACCACCGCCCCTGGGACGATGTGTTCCAGAGCGATGACCCGGCGCGGGTGGAACAGCTGTGCCGCGAGACCAACCTGAGTTTCCGCTGGCTGGACGACGGCAGCCTGACCGTGTCGCACACGGGCGGCGCCACCGCGCGCCACCCGGAAACCGGCGAGGACATCTGGTTCAACCAGCTAAGCACCCAGCACAACAACGCCCGTTCGATGGGCGCGGCCGGCTATGAATATATCCGTCTGCTGTACCGCGACCGCCCGGCACGACCGTATGAGGTCAGACTGGGCGACGGCACCCCGATCACGCTGGACGAGATCGCGCCAATCTACGACGCGCTGGATGCCGAGGAAATCGCCTTTCCCTGGCAGCGCGGCGACTTGCTGCTGCTGGACAACATCGCTGTCGCCCATGGCCGCAACCCGTTCAAGGGCAGCCGCGACATCCAGGTGGCGCTGTTCGACTGAGAGTTTCCGCCCGCGCCGCCGCCCGGCGCGAGCGTCCATGCATAGCCATACGAGGAAATCCGCATGTCCATCACCACGCTGGGACGCTCCTATCTCGCCCATGCGGCGGCCTTCGCGCCGGCCATCTGCTTTCTGATGTGGGGGCGTTTTGGTCCCGGCGCCGCCGGCATCCGCTGGCAGGATGCCTATCTGGCCGGCGGCGCCCTGGCGCTGCCGCATATGATCTGGCTGTTGAAACGGCGGGCCGGCAGCTGGATTGCCTTAGGCATTGATCTCTACTTGGCGATCGGCGCGCTGCTGGCGCTGGCTTCGGCCGACGCCGTCGATCTGTGGGGGCGCGGCTTCGGCGCCGCGCCGGCGCTGGCCTCGGTGTTTGCCATCGGCCTCGCCGCTACGCTGTTCTCTTCGCAGGGTTTTATCGGGGAGCCGCACCCTGACCGGGAGCGGGTGCGCCGCGTATCGGCGCAGCTGTTGCTGGCGGCCGGCATCGCCGTCGCCGTCGCGCTTTGGCTTCGCCACAGCCCGATGCTGGGAGGCGTGGCGCCCATGCTGGCTGTGCTGCTGATCCGCGGCCGGCTGGCGCGGCAATTGGCCTTGGCGGGCGAAGCGCGATGAATGCCGCCCTGCTCGGCCCCGCCGCCGGCCTGGAGGCTTTCCTGGCCGATGCCGCCAAGCTGCTGCCGCCAGGCGCCCTGCTGCGCGGCGAGGCTTGCCAACCATACGAGGCGGACGCCTCCAGCTGCCGCGGCCAGGCAGCCGCCGTGCTGCTGCCGGACGATACCGCAACGGTCAGCGCGTTGATGCGCGCCGCGGTGCGCTACCACATTCGGCTGGTGCCCCAAGGCAATCGCACGGGCCTGGTCGGCGGCGCGGTGCCGGACGGCTCCGGCCGCCAAGTAGTGTTGTCCCTGGCGAGAATGCGCCGTCTGCGCGCCTTCGACCCGCTCAATCGCAGCGCAGTGGCAGAAGCCGGCATGGCCTTGTCCGAGCTGAACCGAGTGTTGGAGCCGCATGGCCTGTGGCTGCCGATAGACGTGGGCAGCGACCCGGCCATCGGCGGCCTGATCGGCGCGAACACCGGCGGCAGCCGGCTGCTGCGCCACGGCGACGTCCGCCGCAATCTGCTGGGCCTGGAGATCGTGCTGGCCGACGAACAGGGCAGCGTGCTGGACCTGCTCGCGCCGCTGCGCAAGCACAATGCCGGAATCGATCTGAAACAATTGTTTGTCGGCAGCGGCGGCGCGCTAGGCGTGGTCACCGCGGCAGCCTGGGACTTGAAACGATGCGACGCCTCCGTGCTGACGCTGCTCGCGGCGCTGCCCAGCCGGGCGGCGGCGCTGGATGTTCTGGACGCCTGCGAGCAGCGCTTCGGCGAGATGCTGTCCGCTTTCGAGGTGATGGGCGAATCGGCGTTGATGGCCACGCTGCGCCACTTCCCAGCCTTGCGCCACCCCTTGGCCGAGTCCGCGGCCGGCTGCTACGCGCTGGTGGAAATCGCCAGCGCGATGCCGGGCCTGGACAGCATGTTGCAGGAGCAGGCTGAAACCTTGCTGGCCACGCTGCTGCAGCGCGGCCAGCTGATCGACGCCGCCTTCGGCCGGCCGGACAGCTTATGGGCTTTGCGCGACAGTCTGCCGCTGGCCTTGGCGGCGGAAGGCCTGCCGCTGTCGTTCGATGTCGGCCTGCCGCGCTCCCGCCTGCCCGCCTTCCATGCCGCCGCCGAGCGCTGGCTGGCCGATGAACACCCGGCGCTGCGCTTGTACGACTTCGGCCACTTCGGAGATGGCGGCTGCCACCTGATCGTTTTGCTGCCCAGAGCATGCGCCGCAGACTATAACCCAGCGCGGCTGGCCATGCTGAAAAGCGCGCTGTACCGGCTGGTGGCGGATCACGGCGGCGCGTTCAGCGCCGAGCATGGCGTCGGTCCGCTCAATGCGGCTTTTTACCGCAAACACGCGACAGAGGTTGCGCAAGGCCTCGCCGCAGGACTGCAACGGCTATTAGACCCGGCAGCGGCGCTGGGACGCCACCGCTACGACTAAGCGTCGCCGTCAAACCTCGCAAGCCCAAACGACTGACCACCGCCCTCCACCAAGACAAGGTGCCATATGAACGTGACTGAACGCCTCAACGCCCCGGCCTCGCATCAAAACACCGATGATGGGAAACAGATGTACGACTTCGTCAAGGCGCGCGAATCCTCCGCCCGCACCTACGCCAACGCCATCGATACGGTCATCGAGCGGGGCCACCTGGCCCAGGTCTTTGACGCCGCGGGCCGCGAATACCTGGACTGCCTGTCCTGCGCCGGCACGCTGGCCACTGGCCACAACCATCCGCAGGTGCAACAGAAAGTGATCGAATTCCTGCAGTCCGGCCATGTGGCCCAGGCGCTAGACATCACCACGCCGACCAAATACCGCTTCCTGCAAAAATTGCTGGAATGCCTGCCGCCTGACTTCGCCCGCCACGTCCGCTTCCAGAGCTGCGGCCCCAGCGGCGCGGACGCGGTGGAGGCTGCGCTGAAGCTGTTCAAAACCGCTACTGGCCGCCGCACGGTGCTGGCCTTCCACGGCGCTTATCACGGCATGACCGCCGGCGCCTTGGCGCTTACCGGCAACCTCACCGCCAAGCGGCATGTCGCCTCCCTGATGCCGGATGTGCACTTCCTGCCCTATCCCTACGCCTACCGCTGCCCATTCGGCGTCGGCGGCGAGCGCGCCGAAGACATCTCGCTGGCCTATATCGAGCGGATGCTGAGCGATCCGGAAAGCGGCATCACCCAGCCAGCGGCGATGATCGTCGAGGCGATCCAGGGCGAAGGTGGCGTGATTCCGGCCTCCGCGCGCTGGCTGCGCGGTCTGCGCGATATCACCGCGCGGCTGGACATCCCCTTGATCATCGACGAAATCCAGACCGGATTCGGCCGCACCGGCGACATGTTCGCCTTTGAGCACGCAGGCATCGAGCCGGACGCGATCGTGATTTCCAAGGCGGTGGGCGGCGGCTATCCGCTATCCCTGCTGCTGTACCACGAGAAATATGACGCTTGGCAGCCGGGCGCCCACGCCGGCACCTTCCGCGGCAATCAGATCGCCATGGTGGCCGGCGCCGCCGCGCTGGAAGTGATCCAATCCGAACAGCTGGTGGCCCGCGCCCGCGCTCATGGCGAAAAGCTGGGCGCGGCGCTGCGCGGGCTGGCGGAACGTCAACCGGTGATAGGCGACGTGCGCGGCCGCGGCCTGATGTGGGGCGTGGAAATCGTCCGCCCGGCCGCGGCCGCAGATGCGCTGGGCAGCCGCCCGGCTGACGGCGGGCTGGCGCGCGCCATCAAGAAACGCTGCCTGGCCAACGGCCTGATCATCGAAACCGGCGGCCGCCATTCCGCCGTGCTGCGGCTGCTGCCTCCGCTGGTGATCACGGAAGCCCAACTGGACGAGGCGATGGACAAGCTGGAGCGCTCCATCCGCGAGGCGCTGCAGTCATGATGGAGATTCGTGGAGAAATGCTGATAGGACGGGCCTCGGTATATGGCCAGTCTGGCACGCTGCGCGCCATCGACCCCGCCAGCGGGGAAAAACTGGAGCCGGCGTTCGGCTGCGGCGGGGACCCGGAAGTGGAGCGGGCCTGCCGGCTCGCGCGCGAAGCCGCTACAACATTCCGCGCCAGCTCCGGAGAAACCCGGGCGCGGCTGCTGGAGGCCATCGCAGCCGGACTGCAGGCGCAGGGCGGCGCGCTGCAGGAACGCGCCGCCCGCGAAACCGGATTGTCTCCGGCGCGCCTCATCATGGAGCGCGGCCGCGCCGCCGGCCAACTGCGCCAGTTCGCCCTGGCCGCCCGGCAAGGACTGGACGCCGGTCCGCGCCTGGAGCCGGGCCAGCCCGGCCGCTTGCCGCCCAAGCCAGACTTGCGCGCGCGCCGCGTCGCCATCGGCCCGGTAGCCGTGTTCGGCGCCAGCAATTTCCCGCTGGCGTTCTCGGTGGCCGGCGGCGATACCGCCGCCGCGCTGGCCGCAGGATGCCCTGTGGTGGCAAAAGCCCATCCGGCGCACCCTGGCGTTTCCGAGCTGACCGGCCGCATCATTCAGCAAGCGGTTGCCGAGTGCGGTCTGCCTGAAGGCGTGTTCTCGCTGCTGATCGGGGATGGCAACGACATCGGCCTGCAACTGGTCGCGCACCCGGCCATAGAAGCCGTAGCCTTCACCGGATCGCGCGCTGGCGGATTGGCGCTGCTGCGCGCCGCCGCCCATCGCCCCAAACCCATACCCGTTTTCGCAGAGATGGGCAGCATCAACCCTGTGCTGCTCTTGCCGCATGCCTTGGCGGACCGCGCGGAGGATATGGCCGCTGGCTGGGTGGACGCTGTGGCCTTGAACGCAGGCCAGTTCTGCACCCGTCCATCGCTGCTGCTGGCGCTGAAGGGCGAATCCCTGATGCGGTTTCAACATTCCGCCGCGGTGAAAGCGGCGTCCAAGCCAGCCGAAACCATGCTGACGCCGGGCATACACCGCAATTACCACAACGCTTTGCAGCGGCTGCGCAACATCCCCGGCGTCGCAGAGCTGGCTACAGGCCAGCCCAATCCAGGACCGCACGCAGCGCAGCTGACGCTGTTCGAGACCGATGGCGCGACCTTTCTCGCCGCGCCCGAACTAGCCGAAGAGGTGTTCGGTCCCTGCGGATTGATCGTCGCCTGCCGCGATTTGGCAGAACTATTTGCCATCGTGGCCAGCCTGGACGGCCAGCTCACCGCCACGCTGCAACTTGATGAGGCCGATCTGCCGCTGGCGCGAGAACTGCTGCCGCTGCTGGAGGCCCGCGCAGGCCGCATCCTCGCCAACAGCTTTCCAAACTGGGTGGAAGTCTCACCCGCCATGGTGCATGGCGGACCATTCCCGGCGTGCACCGATAGTCGAAGCACTTCCGTTGGCATCGGCGCGATGGCACGCTTCTTACGGCCCGTGTGCTACCAGAACATGCCCGCTCCGCTGCTTCCGCCGGCGCTGCAAGATGCACGATTCGGGATGGGGTAGACATGGTCGATCAAGAGCGCATTTGTCGCTGGCAGAACAGATCACGCTACGATGTGGATTGCTAATGTTGACGCCCTCAGGCATAAGCATCCAGCCTGGCGGACGGCGTAAGCGGCATGGCCGGCTGGGCGGCGGGATTCTGCTTGCGCCAGGCCTGGTAGTCTTTCCAGGCCGATTCCAGACGGGCGCTGGCTCCGGGGTTGCCCTGCAGCGGCGTCAAGGCCACGCCCATGCGCCGCAGCACGCGGAGAATGCCTTCCGCTTGGTCTTTGCTGCTGAACTCCGGCGCTGCATCGTCGGGGCGATTGACAGGCTTTTGCTCCGTCTGGGCCCATCGCTGGAAGGCGGCCAAATCTTCGGCCTGGCGCAGCCCGTCTCCGCTGATGGCTTGCACCCGGTCATCCATCTGCAACTGCTGGTGCAATTGGCTCATGCGGCCGATCAGCGTCAAGGCTTGCTTGTCGTTGGCGCTGCGGTTCATTTGGCGCGCCAGGGCCTGCGGGTTGTTCACCTCCGGGTCGCGCGACTCGATGGACTCTTGCACCTGCTGCGAGGCATCCGCCAGGTCATCGCGAAAATACCTGGCAGGGCTTCCCTCGCCGCTGCGGATAAACGGCGTCAGCGCATCCGCATCATCCTGGCTGATCACCCCGTAATCGCGCAACAAAGCCGCGTACTGCTTGAGCTGTTGGGCGGAAACCTTGTTGAAATCCACGCTCTTTATCAACTGCAGCATGGCGATAGGCATGCCGTACTGCGCTTGGGCCAATAAATTGGCCTTGTCTTGGCGCGCGTCCTGCGCGCGCGCCTGGACGTCCTCCTGCGGCAACGGCGCGGCGGGCTGCGCGTTGGCCGTTTGGGCCGACGCATCGTCGGGCTTGTCTATTTGCAATTCGATGGCCAGCGTCTCGCCGGGATGCTGCTCGCGCCATTTGTGGTAGCCGTCGCGCGCCCGCGCCAGCGTGGCGGATGGCGTCAGGTCCTCATGCGACGGATTGACGGCTATGCCCAAGCTATCCATCACCTCGGCGATGGAAAAATAGGTGTCCTTGCTGGCGGGCGGCAAAGGCAGGCCCTGTTGCTGGTTTCGATCGGCGCTGGCCATCCAGCGATCCAGCCGCATCAGATTGGCGGCCTGGCGGGCGCCGCCCTCCGCGGCGGTTTCCACGCGCTCATCCTTTTGCAGCGCGTCATGCAAGCTGGCCAACTGCTTGAACAGGCTCAGCAGCTTTTCCTGATAACGCAGCGAAGAATCGACAAAGCGCGGGAGCTGCTTGCCGGACTTGACGGCAGCCACCACGGCATCGCGGGCGTCGTCATACATTTGTAGCGCGTTGCGTTCCGCGCCGGTTTTCCAGCCGTTGGCGTCGATATTGCCGCGTATGTCGGCCGCCAGTTCCGGATCGATATCATGATTGACCGCCAGCACGTCCACCAGGTCATACAAGTCGCGCCCGGAGATGTTGCGCACATCGTAGGCCTTGAGCAGCTGCAGGCTTTGCCGGCTCATGCCGAAGCGGGATTCGGGCGAGCCCACTGGCACGCCCTGGCTGTCAAGCAAGGGCGGCGTGTCGGCGCGGGGAGCATGTGTGTCGGCCAGCTTAGGGGAGAAAGAGATGGCGCGCAGCCGGCCCAGACCGTTTTGCGCGCCAAAGAGTGCGGTTAGGTTCATCACGGTTTTCTTTTGTCATGATGAACCATATCGGCCATTTCATTGGAATATTGAGCATGGCGCCGCAAGCTGCGCGGCCGTACAGAAAAGACCAGCACACCTCCGGCGCCATGCCTGCCGTTCAGCATCAGCGCAGGCGGATTTCCGCTACGTTGTCGCCCGGTCCGCTGCCATCCTCGCCAAACGAATCCGGATCGAACCCCACTTCCACGAAGCCCAGCTTCTGGTAGAAAGCGCGCAAATCGGGCTTGTCCGAGTGGTAACAGATGGTGATGCGCTCGGCGCGGGGAAAGTCGTCCGGCAAACGCTCGATCAGCTGGCGCAGCGCGCGCGTGCCTACGCCCTGGCCTTGGTAGCGTTTGTCCACCATGAAGCGGTAGATCGCCAGTTCCTGCGGATCCGCCAGTTGCGGCAGCACGGCGTGCATGATGAAGCCGACCGGCTCCTCCCCAAGGTAAATGCCGTAGCCGATGAAGTTGTCGTAATACGCCATCTGGGCCACGGAGTAGGCATTGCTTGCCAGATTGCCCTCTTGCTCCGGGTGAAGTTCCAGATCCATGATGTCTTCAAAGTTGTCTTCATTGACGGGCTGGAAACGGATGTCGTGTTGCATCTTGGTCTTCTCTGTATTGTTTAAAGAACGAATGGGAGCCACCTTGCATGGCTACCGGGCTTCGATGGACCCTTGTGCCGCAAAAGAGTTCACGGTGCCGCCGCGCAAGCCATCCAGGCATCCAAGCGGCAAGATATAATCGCCCTACCCGCCCAGGCGACATGCCAGGCATCACGCCGGAGATTTCCTCATGACATCCTTGCCGCGCCTCATCGTTCCCACCCTGCTGTCCCTGTTCATGGCCGTCCAAGTCCAAGCCGCCAGCCCGCAAGCCATAGACGGCACCGCCAGCGGCAAGGTGCAACAGGTGGGCTTTCGCGCCATGATCCTGAAGCAGGCGATCCAGTACAATCTGGCCGGAACCGCGCGCAATACGGAAGAGCAGACCGTGCAGTTCAGCCTGCAAGGCAAGGACAAGCGGGTTCAGGACGCCCTGGCGCGCATTCGACGCGGCACGGACAAATCGGCTGACGTGAAGATCTCCACTCGGGATGGGACATTCGATCCGGCGCTGCGCACCTTTACCGTGACGGGCTGGACCTCTACCAGCCGGCATATCGCCAAGCCGTACAATCTTGTCTTCACGCTGCGCCAGGACGACAAGAAAATCTCCAAGAAAGAGGCGAAACAGGAATACTGCGCCATTCTCAAACACACGCTGGACCCGGACGACTGGAAAAAAGCGGAACCTGGCTGCCAAGCTCGCTAAGCGTCGGCGCAGCAGGAAAGAAACCCGGTGAAACCCACTTATCGCAAAATGCTGTATGGCGCCGCCCTGCTGGCGCTGATCTGGATAGGCTGGCAGGTGGCGCAGCGGCTGGTGATCCTTCAGCCCTCGCGCCAGGTCAGCGTCAATCCCAAGGACTTTGGCGTGCCGTATGCCGAAGAGTGGCTGGACGCGCCGGCCGGCGGCGGCACGCGGGCCGGCCGCGTCCATGTATGGTGGTTGCCGGCGGACAAGCCCAAGGCGCCGGCCGTACTGTATCTGCACGGCAATGAAAGCACCCTGTCCACCGATATCGGGCTGATGCTCAGCCTGCGCCGGGCCGGTTTCGCCGTGATGGCCATAGACTATCGCGGCTATGGCCAGAGCGCGCTGCGCCTGCCCAGCGAAACCTCGGTCTATACCGATGCGCGGCTGGCTTGGACGCGCTTTCTGGAACTGACGCCGCAGGCGACTCGGCGTTTGCTGTACGGCCACTCCATGGGCAGCGCCGTCGCCATCGACCTGGCCGGCCATGCGCCGCGCCTGGATGGGCTGGTGGTCGACGGCGCTTTCACCTCGGCCGCGGACGTAGGGCTCGCCTGGACAGCCGATTGGCTGCCGCTTCCCAAGCTGCTGCGGCAGAAATTCCTGTCCAAGGAAAAGATAGAAGATTTGAAAATGCCGCAGCTGTTCATCCATTGCACGGCCGATGAGGTCATTCCGGTGGAGCTGGGCCAGCGCCTGTACGGCTTGAGCACCGCGCCCAAACAGCAGTTACTGATCGAGGGCGGCGATCACGACCATTGCTACCAGGCCGCGCCGGAACGCTGGCGGCATGCGCTCCGCCAAATGGCCGGCCTGACGTAGCCTGCCATTTGAGGGCAGCGCGTTCTGGCCTCAGCCGCAGGCTTATTTCAGCGCCAGCTTGGAATACGCGATGGGCTTGCTGGCGCCGGTTTGCAGAATGTGGCTGATATCCTGCTGATCATTCGGGCGGTAGAAATAGAAGCAGTCCTCGCCATCCGGCGTTTGTTTGTACATCAACTGGATGCCCACGCCGTTCAGCAGGATGCTGGACTCCAGCAATACTTTTCGCGCATCGTCCACATTGTCGCACTTGAAAAACGTATCCACGCGCTTGCTCAGTTCCAGCAGCACATGGGTGAAATCGCGGTTGTCGCCATACTGGCGGAAATCCGATGTCGAGGCATGGATCGCTTTGCCGCCGGAAACGGCCAGATCGACGATGGGCTCGCGCAAATCCCACAAGATGCCGTCATAGCCCTGAAAGTCATTGCCCTCCACCAGTGCGCGCAAATTATCCATCGCCAAGGCGTGATAACCCGCCTTCGGGTCTTTCAAGGAAAAATCCGGATTCATATTGTCCTTGCCGAACAAGTCCGCCGTCTTGATGCCGGGCGCGATGTTCACGCCGCCCATGCCTCGTTCCGCCGCCTGGTGTTTTAGTTCTTTCAGCGCCTCGTGCTTGAACGAGCAAAACACGATGTTGTCCAGAGGCGTGGCCTGCGCCGCATCCTGCAACAGATTCAGCAGCTCATTGACCGCCGTTTCGTCTTTCAGCTCGATGTTCAGGATGATGGGGTTCTTGCCGTATTGCGTCAGCGTCTGGTTGGCGTCGTTCACCAGCGTCATCACCTCGGCCAAGGTGGGCATGGTTTCGCCATTGCGCCCAATCGGGATGGCTTTCAGCTCTTCCACGCTTTTTTGGCCGACCAGATAGGACGCCTTGCTTTCCCCATCGGGCAGCGTCGCGCCGCTGCGGTCGGCCTGAAACGCATTGCGCCAGATCTCATCGTCGTGCGTCACCATCACCTGGCCATCGCGCGACTTGAAAATATCGATTTCGATCGCGTCCGCGCCCTGCAAGATGGCCGCCTTGATTGCCTCCAGGCTGTTTTCCGGCAAATAGCGCTCCGGAAACGTGGAGCCGAACACGCTGGTGGGGCCGGTTCCGCGATGGGCGGTCAACAACAAATGGTGACCGGTGCGTTCCTTGAGCATTTCGCTGTAGCCGCGCGATTGCAGCATGGTTTGCTTGTCGCTTTCATCCAGCTGCGTCAACGATGGCTTGTCTTGCCCGGTCGCGACGCCGCCGCTGTGGATCATGGATGTCGAATGGAGAGAAACGGGAAGGTTAAGCATATGGGGCGGTCCTTGCATGATATTGCGTGATTGCGGAGGGAGACTGCGGCGCCAAGCCATCCAGCCGCCATGGCAACGTATGGCATTTGGCTTTCCATTCATCTCCCGGCATGTCGATTGAGGCCGCATTCTCTGCCAGAGCGAAAACCGCCACTTTGGAAAAACGCCGGTAATTATCGGTTTCCGGCACCCGTCTGCCCGCCGCCCGCCGCGCAAGGCTGGCCGCCTCCGGCATGGAATTCGTTGATTCAGCAAAACTTTCGGATTTCTGCAGCCGCTCTCCCGGTTCAGGTCAACACCTGAGCCGCCCGCCCGCGCCTGCTTCATAGAATCGCCTCATGTTCCGCGGCATCCGCTCGGACAGACGCAATCGACATGCCATCGCCAGAAGGAGACCTTCCATGCTTGCATCCTTGCCCCTGAACCCTTCTCAGGCCCTGGCCCCAAGCGAAGGCCAGAGCCATCGCGCCGGCCACGTCGGCCCGCCTGACGGCTTCCGGCAGCTGTTCCCGGACGAACAGCTGCAAGCGGCGGAAACCCTGCGCCAAGCCATCGTCCATCACGGCGACAACAGCGCCGCCGCCCTGGAGGCCATGGCGGCGCTGCGCCAACTGGCCAGGCAGGAGCACCAGGCCCAGCTGCGCATCGACTACCACGCGGAATCGCAATGCTTCATTTGCCGGATAGGCGATCAGGCCATCAGCAGCCATGCCTTCGGCCCCACCCTGGCGCAATTGAATCTGCGCGAGACGCCGCTGTTGAAACCGCAAAACCTGAGCGCCTTCGCCCATCCGCTGGCGGCCGTCTGCCGGATGAAAACCGAAGCGCCGCCGCATCAGGCCGACGCGCTGGCATGCCAGCTCCAGCAGGATGAGGCGCACGGGCCGCAACTGGCCCTGTTTGCCGGCAATCAGCTCCTGCTGCGCCTGCCGATGCAAGATATCAGCGACGCCGACTGGCGAACCGCGCGCGCCGCGTTTGCCGACCTGCCCTCCGGCAAGCCGTCCGGCAGCCAGTCTGGGCCTGTGCTGGTGCCGGACCGCCTGCTGATCGAACAGCCCGCCGCCGCGCCATGGCAGGACATCCAGTTGGCGCCCTTGCTGCCGCCGCCGCTGGACATCGGCAAGCTGCCGCAAATGCAGCGTTACCCGTTCAACTGGCTGGGCCGCGCCAAGGACATGCTGGTAGGCGGCTCGCCGGACCCGACGTATAAAACGCTGGCGGACACCGCCTCCCGTTTGAATGCCGCGCTGAGCGCCCTGCCCGGCCTGTTCGCCCATGCGCAGGAGCGTTCCCGCTCGCTGGAGGCGTCTGCCGCGGAGATGCAGGACAGCGTCAAGCAAGCGGAAAACGCGCTATCTGAAGCGGCTGGCATGCTGGAAGCGCTGCGCCAAGAATGCGCGTCCCTCGACGGCCAGCCCGCAGGGCAAGAGGCGGTGCGAGAGCTGGCGGGCAGCGCGCGCCATATGGAAACGCAATTGGGCGAGCTACGCGCCCATCTGCAAACACTGAGTAAGGCGGAAGCGCCGGAGGGCGCGCGCGGCAAATGGCGCATGCGGATGGAAGCGGCGGCCAAGCAAATCGCGTCCCGATCCGCGCTATCCGGCAAGACCTTCAGCGCGCAGGACAAGCTCTGGCTGGCTCAGTTGCAAAACGCGCTTGGCGAGCGGCTGCCGGTCACCCCGCAAAGCTTGAGCGATGCGCTTGCCAAACTGATGCTGAACGGCGCGCCGCCGCCCAAGCTGGACACCGCGCTGCTTCTGCTGGACGCTTTTTATCCCGGCCTGAGCCAGGCCCGGCCAGACCCGGCGCCGCTGCCGCAGGCGGAAGGTTTTGTCATCGATCCCGGCAGCTACGCCCAACTCGGCGAGCAGCGCGCCAAGCTGCTGCAAACTCGGGATGACAAGCTGTGCTTCCTTCATCTGCTGAATGACGCTGGCAAAGCGGCCGCGCAGTCTCTGCGCAAGGAGCAAGAGGCGATCACGGCGTCCGGCGAATACAAAACCGCAGCCGCTCAGCGCAATATCCAGGTGACGGCGCTGGAACGGTTCTGCCTGATGCGCTGGCGCGATCCTGCCGCGTCTGCGCAAAAGCATGCGGAGAAGGCGCGCAGCGGGCTGGAAGCGTCCATCGACATCAGCGGGCTGGACGACCTGACCATGGTAGACGACAGCGAAACCACCCTGGATGGCGTATTGTTCCTGCTGGCGCGCAGCGGCGTCGCCACCGTCGGCCACGATGGTTTGCAGCTGAATCCCGAAGATTTTATCGCCGAAGACACCCAGGTCGACGCAGAAGCCTTGCAGGCTTATGCCACCTTGGACAGCGCGACGCGCGGCCAACTGCAAGCGGCGGCGCGGCAATGCCTGCAACTGCAACACCAGCTTGAGCATCAAGCCGCGCATCGCGCCCTGCCCCAACTGACTTTCAACGCTGCGGTCGAGCAACAAAAGCTGTTGCCGCAGTTCAAGGCGCATCCCGATGAGCATCTGGCGTTTTTCAAGCAGCGCGCTCAATTGCTGCAGGCCTATGAGGACAAGCTGGCGCAATTGGCTCAATTGCTAAGCGGCCTGCCCAAGGACGGCGACGCCAGCATTCCGGCGACGCTGGCCAAGGCGCTGGAGCATGTTCGCGCGGAAAGCCAAATGTTCGCGGCGGTACTGGACGCCGCCGCGCCCTTGGCGGATGTGGATAGGCTGCAGCGCGCCAGCCAGCTGCAAAAAAGCGAGTCGCCCAAATGGGAAAGCCGGCTGGCGGCGGAAACCCAGCCCTTTGCCGGGGAGCTGGCCGGCATCAATCTGAAAATTTATCAGCTGCGTAGCCAGGCCATCAAAGACACTATCCAGGCCACCGCCAACCTGAGCCGCTTGCGCGCCGATTTGCAGCAGAATCTGGATGAGGCGGCCAGCATCTTGCATTACGCCTATGACCCGCAAGGCGGCAAGCGCATTCAGGACATCATCCAGGAAAACCCGCAAGCGGCCGCGGCCATCAAATACCAGAACCTGCAGCAAAAGCTGGACAGCGCGCAGCGGGAAATCACCCACCGGAGCGCGCAGTTCCGGCTCGCCCTGCTCAGCTTGCAACAGGAGGAACGCCGCGCCAACAGCGCCGGAGGCGGCGGCTATCCCAAGGATGTGTACTGGAGCAGCTGGCTGGCCTCGATGATGGGCGACAGTGTGGCCAGCCTGGCGGGCGAGCAATTGGACAAACCACGCGATTTGCTGCTGCAGCATCAACTGGCGCTGACCGGAAAAAGCATGTCCGAGGCCAGGCAGGACATGCTCAACTGCCTGGCGAAGTTGCCAAGCGACCCCAAGCAAGCCTTGGAGGAACTGGGCTTTACCCCGCGCCAGCTGCTGGCCTGGGCCAGCGCCTATCCGCAAGAACTGGCCCATCTATCCAGCAACCTCAATCACGTCTATCACGCGCTGACCGCCACCGGTAAGGCGGCCTTCCTTGGCGACATGTTCAACACCGCCTGGCAGCGCGGAACGATGGACAGCGTGATGCAGGACGCCCTGTTCGGCAAGCGCGAGGCCTTGGTGGGCATAGAGGAAGGCCAGACCCTGCCGCCGGCGCTGATCGCCCTGCTCAGCATGGCTGACTGGGCGCCGTATGCCGTGGGCGGCGTCAAGGGCGTGCTGAGCCAGAATATCGGCGGCGTGCTGGCCGGCGGTGTCGGCGCGACTTTGCTAGGAACAGGCGTAGGCGCCGGCATCGCCACCGCCATGCTGCAGTTCATGGGCGGCGCCGCGCAAACCCAGGTGGAAAAAGGCATCGCTGACAAGGTGGCGGAACACCGGAATATCAACGTCGCAGTCAACGCGGTGCTAAACGGCATGGGATTGGGATCGGAAGCCAGCATCGGCGATCGCCTCAAGTCCATGGCCAGCTACGCGATGCAGCGCGAAGCCCTCCGCAACGCGGGCACCATTGGCCGCGACATCGCCCAGGCCGGCAAACTGGGGCCGATGGAGCGGGCGCTGAAGGAGGTATCGCTAACCTGGAAACATGCCAGCATCGGCCAAAAGGCGCTGCTGGTGGCGGCCGCGGTGGCGGCGCCGCTTGCAGCCGGCGCCCTGCTGGGGCTGCTGGCGGCGGGGCCCTTGGGCTGGGCGGCGGCCGGCATCATCGCGGCCTGCGCGATGGCGGCCTCAGCCGCGCTCGGCACGCATAGCCTGTGGTCAACGCTGACATCGTGGCTGATGCCTGGCCTTGACCGGGCCGTGCAGAAGGAGCTGAACGACGAGATTCTCGGCCAAGCCTTGCAAAAGGCGCGCGATACGCTCGCCCGCCGCGTCAAAGAACAGCAGGTGTCCATCATCCCGCGCCAGGATATTCAGCCGGAAGCGCTGCAGTCTCTGGCGCAGCAGGCGCTGGACGCCAAGCTCGCCCGCCTGGCGCAGGACCTGCAGGCCGAGCCTGGGTTCGCGGACTGCACGGAGGCGGAGATTGGCCTGCGATTCGACCAGGCCTTGCTTCATGCCGCGCCCGATGATGCGCCGGCGTTCAGGTTGGATGCCGATTCAGAAGCATTCCTCCAGGCCGGAGTGGACAAGGCCTTGGCGCTGCAGATACGCGAGAAGGTTGAACAATCCTTGAAAAACGCCGTGCGCTTCCAGCCGGCGGCGTCGATGTAAGCCGACAGCGGCGGCCTCGGCTGGAGCCGTCGCCGCCTCAGCCAGGCCAGGCCGGAGCGCGGCGGCTTGCCGTCAGCAGTTTATCCCATTTCGATCAGCCCCAGCCAACCCCCGCACCCCATCAGCACCAGCGAGAACGACCACATCGTCAGCAGCGAGTAGCGGATGTGCCGCCCCATATCCAGCCCGGCCAGGCCCAATCCCAACCACAGCGCGGGTGAAAACGGGCTGACAAAAGTGCCGATCACATTGCCGATCTGCAAGGCATAGACGGCGGTGGTGGCTTCCACGCCATAGGCGGAGACGATTTCCAGAATCACCGGCAAAAGGGCGAAATAATAGGCATCGGTGCTCAATACCAGATCCAGCGGCAAGCCGAATACACCTAAAATCAGGTGCAGATGCGGCGCCGCGCCGTCCGGCAGCACGCGCACCAGGTCTGCCGCAATGGCTTTGAGCATGCCGCTGCCGTTCAGCACGCCCAGAAAAGACCCGGCCCCCAGAATGATGGCGCCCATCAGCAGCGCGTTGGGGGCGTGGGCGCGGATGCGCTCAAGCTGCTCGTCCACGTTTGGATAATTGATCAACAGCGCCACGCCCAGGCCAATCATGAATACATAGCCCGACGGCAGGATGCCGGAAATCAGCGTGCCGATCACGGTCAGAAACAGCGCGACATTGATCATGAAACGCTGCGGCGCATGCGGCATATCGATGGCGCCCTCCTGCGGGTCCATGCCGCTGCCGGCCTGTACGCCTTGTTTGCGCAGCCGACGCGCCTCCAGCATGCCCAGCGCAAAAGCCAGCGACACCAGCAGCGCCGCGCCTATCAATTGCAGCGGGATCAGGGGCTGCCACAGCTTGGCAGGGTCCAAATCCGTCACCGCCGCCGCGCGGCCGAGCGGGCCGGCCCAGGGCATCATATTGAGAATGCCGGCGCCAAGCGCCAGCAACAGCATCATCAGGTAGGGATTCATGCCCAGGCGGCGGTAAAGCGGCAGCAAGGTGGGCACGGTCAACAGGAAGGTGGTCGCGCCCACCCCGTCCAGATGCGCCAGCATGCCCACTACGGCAGTGCAGACGGCCACGGCAACGGGATTGCCGCGCGACAGCCTCACCATGCCATTGACGATGGGGCGAAATACGCCGGTGTCCTGCATCACGCCAAAAAAAGTGATGGCGAAGATGAACATCGTCGCCACCTGGGCAACCGAGTTCAGCCCCGCGCCATAAAACTTGCCGATATCCGAAAAGCCAAAGCCCGCCAGCAAGGCGCCGAGAAACGGCACCAGCGTCAAGCAGACCACGGGGGCCAGTTTGCGGAAGATCAACAGCGATACAACGGTAATGATGATGGCCAGTCCTGCTAGGGTAAGCATGTTCTCCTCCAGAGGGGGCATCCCTGAGCCAAGGCACGCCGACGCAGACCGTACTCGTCGTACGGCAAGGAGGCGCAACTTAGGGGATTGATTAGCGGCGTGAAGGCTCTTCTTGTATCCGAGACGGCCTCATTGATCATGGGCGCCCTTCCCTCTGGCAGCCCATTCTGAAGCCTGAAACAACAAGACTACATGCGAAAAAAAGTCATTGTCCATAAGCGGATGGATTGCTTCTTGCCCACCAAGACGGCCAGTTTTCTTCATCATTTTTATCTGGAGAAAAGCGAAATTGTTTTTCTCTCTTCACCACGCATTTACCCCAATGGATAGATTTGTAAACAACATGCGCGTGCGCCAACGATGTCCGTCCGGCCCGCTGAGCGGGCATGGAAATCCAATTAGAACAAACGCACTAGATGCATGAATGGGGTTTCCGTCTACGCGCCGCCGCGGTTCGAATCCAGCAGGCTTGTAAACAAAAAAAACCTGTCGTCAAACACCTTAATGCCTATTTACTTGGCATCTCCTCTGGCTGGAATAGAATGGCGCCGCTCGTAAATGACCACTCAACGCCAATCAATAATGCCATTGGGTTTTCATTTTCCGTCTTATTTCAACGACACATCGCATCAAGCCCGGCTGCGCCGGGGGAAAGTCATGCCATGCCTAAAGTCTTTGCCTTATCCCTTGCATTGAGTCTTGCCGCGCCGTTTGCGCTGGCAGCCGGCGACAAATACTGCGCGGTTCAGATCAAGACCGTAGAACACCAAGTGGTCAAGAATGGCCACAAGGAAACGGTGAACAAGCAGGCTGAGGAGCATGACGCCGAGCATTTCCGCCGCATGCTGGAACGTTGCAGCGACAACGCCAGCCAATCCGTGCGCAATGTCTGGACGGCGGCGCTGGCGCAGGTGAATGGCAAGTTGAAAAAATAAGCGCAGGCCTGACCGAAAGACGGGTAACTGATCTTTGGGATTGGAGCGGCTGGAATTTTTTAACCTAAGTTTGGTGAGCATGACGCGGCCTTTCCCGCAATTCCCCATCCTTCAGGAGAATTCCATGACTCCCATCCCGACTCCGGTCAAAAACGTTCGCGTATTTCCTTATATCCCCGACTCGCCCATCATCGTGCCCCCGGTGTTTGTCAGCGGCGCCGGCACCTATGCCGTAGGCACCTTGGGGATGAACGTGTTCTACAACTTGGACCTGACCTCGGGCGAGGCGCAAAATAGCGGCGTGCACGCCGGGGTCAAATACTATGCGGTGGGCCTGGATCAGGAGGGCAAGGAATTCACCACCACTTGGTTGACTTGCACCAAAGGCGGCGCGCAGCCGCAGTTTGGCCGAACCACCCACTTCGGACCGTTTACTCCTGGCGCGGAACAGGAAGCCCACGCGGATATCATCTATAGCATCCACTTGTCCGATGTCGCGGTGAACGTCTTCATCCCGCCATGCGAGCCACTGTTCATCCCGCTGATCGAAAACGGCAAAGCCATCGCCACTTTTGCCGGCTTGCTGCCAAGCGGAACCTGGACGGTTTCCGTCACCGGCGGCGAACGCATCAATCCGCTGCAAGACGGTGCAACCGTCACCATCAGCGGCACTAATGTGGCTACCGATAAGCCATTCCACATTCCGGCCACCTTTGTCACCAAAGACGCCGGCGATCTGGCGGTGTTCGTTCAGCAGCAAGGCCCGCGCGAGCGCTAAGCCTGCCAATCAAGCGCTTTGCCTGCCGGCAGTCTGTTGCGAACAGCCTCTAGACTGCCGTCTTTTCACCAATCCTATCTTCTGGCTGCAAAAGCGCCCACACCTTAGCCCTTCGCTGAACGACCTTCCCCTCGCATGCTTTGCTTGCAGCGCGCCGCGCAAATACTTGACTTTGTCATATGTTGATCAATACAATTATTGACATAGTCAACCAAAGAAACCCTATGCTGAATTTTCTTGGCCACGCGCTGGCGCATATCGTCAACCTTAAACGGCGTTTGCTGGACAGCCGGCTGCATGGCACAGGCATCACCCGCTCGCAGCGGCAGATCCTGCTGATGCTGCATCAATCCGGCGACTGCACGCAGAAAAACCTGCTCGGTCGGCTGGACATGGACCCGGGCCAGTTGGCCAGGACGCTGGAGGGACTGGAAAAGGACGGCTATATCCGGCGCCGTCCCTGGGCAGCCAACCGCCGCTGCATGTTCGTCGAGATGACCGAACACTGCCGCGACAAACTGATGCCGGGGCTGCTCGCCGCGGTGGATAGCGTGGATCAACAACTGTTCCAGGGGTTCAGCCTGGAAGAACAACAAAAAATGCAGACCATGCTGCAAAGAATGCAAACCAATCTGTTGCAAACCCAGGAAGACACAGACCATGACAAATGACGCTCACGCCATACCGCCCAAACAACTGCGCCGGCTGCTGGCCGTGTTACTGCTGCTGATGCCGCTGTTCGGCATGGCGGTGGATTTGGTCTCGCCATCGCTCCCGGCCATGGCGACGATGCTGGGAGAGTCGGACAGCGCCATCAAGAATCTGATCAGCTTGTATCTACTGGGATATGCGCTGGGTAATTTCTTTTCCGGCTTCCTGACCGATGCCTGGGGGCGGCGCAAGCTGCTGCTGGGCGGCCTGGCCGGCTTCGTGCTGATCAGCTTGTTGCCATTATGGCTGCCCACCTTGCCTGCGCTGCTGGCTACCCGCTTGCTGCAAGGCTTGATGGTGGGCACGATTTCCGTGGTGGCGCGCTCGGTGTATCCAGACGTGCTGGCGCCGCAGGAACTGGTGAAGATGGGGGTAATCAGCGGCAGCATGTTCGGTCTCGGTCCTATCATCGGGCCCGTGCTGGGCGCTTATCTGCAAGTTTACGCCGGCTGGCAGGCTTGCTTCGTGTTCTTCGCCGGATCGATGGCGCTGATGGGGCTGCTGGTGGCCTGCTTTGTGCCGGAAACACACTTCCGCCGCCATCCGCTGAATGTGCCTACCATACGCCGCAACCTGGGCGAAGTAATGCGCCACCGCCAGTTCATCGGCATGGTGGTGCTGATGGGCGCCATCTACTCGATGAGCATCGCCTTCAACACCGTGGGGCCGTTCATCATCCAATCGGGCTGGCACCACTCTCCCCTCGTCTTCGGCCATATCGCGTTTGGCTTGGGTTGCGTGTTTCTGCTGGCCACTTTTGTTTGCCGCTACCTGGTCGGACGCTATCCGGTAGCCCGCCTGCAGCAAAGGATGACACAGCTGCTGCTGGCCGTGACGCTGCTCGGGCTGGTGTTGTCCCATATCTGGCCGGACAGCCTGCCGCTGCTGTGCGCCATCAGCGCGCTGATGTTTTTCAGCCAAGGCATGCTGTTCCCAATGTCGATGGGGCGCGGACTTTCCCTGTTCCGCCATATCGCCGGCACCGCCACCGCGCTGATGTTCCTGATCAATATCCTGATGACCAGCGCCACCTCCTTCCTGCTGAGCCTGCTGTCTGTCCACACTGCGCCGGCTCTGTTGGGCGTCTACTTGATCCTGGCGCTGATCTGCTTCTTCGCCAATCGGCTGCTGATCCAGCCTGCCGAAGCCCTGCAAGAGGCAACCGCCCGCGCCTGATCTGTCACAAACGCCCCACCCGCTCCGCTTCGACGGAGCGGGTTCTCGCTTATCGCGCCGCATCGCCGCAGGCGCGCGAAACCCACCCGTTTATCCTCATCTTGCGGTACTCTACGCGGCTTGAATCATTGCGCGCGGAAATATCCGCGCGCAGCAACCGTATCCAAAGCAGCGCATGCGTATCCAGGAATTCCACCAAGCTCTCGCCGCTATCGGCGCCCGCTCCTGCCACATCGGCCGCATCAACCGCGCCTGGCTCAAGGGCCAGCCGCTCGATGCCGGCACTCGCCATCAGAAAAGCGAGGACTATTTCCCCTTGTCCGTCCGCAACGGCCTGCCGCCGATTGCCGCGCAGGTGGAAGGTTTGGCGCGCATCCGCTCGCAGCATACGGCGGAAGATGGATCGTTGCGGCTCTTGGTGGAGTTGAACGATGGCCAATTGGTGGAGAGCGTCTTGCTGCCGCGCGACGGCTTGTGCGTGTCCAGCCAGGTGGGGTGCGCGGTAGGCTGCACCTTCTGCATGACCGGCAAAAGCGGGCTGCTGCGCCAGCTGGGCAGCGCGGAGATCGCCGCCCAGGTCGCCCTCGCCCGCCGCATCCGTCCCGTGAAAAAAGTGGTATTCATGGGCATGGGCGAACCGGCGCACAATCTGGACAATGTGCTGGAGGCCATCCAGTGGCTGGGCACCGATGGTAATATCGGCCACAAAAACCTGGTGTTCTCCACCGTGGGCGATCCGCGCGTCTTCGAACGCCTGCCGCAGCTGCCGGTCAAGCCGGCGCTGGCGCTATCCCTGCACACCACCCGCGCCGACTTGCGCGCGCAGCTGCTGCCGCGCGCGCCGCGCATCGATCCGGCGGAGTTGGTCGAGCTGGGCGAAGCCTACACCCGCCAGGCGGGCTATCCCATTCAGTATCAGTGGACGCTGCTGGCCGGCGTAAACGACAGCCAGGCAGAATTGGACGCCGCAGCGCGCCTGCTGAAGGGCAAGTACGGCGTGCTCAACATCATTCCCTACAACAGCGTGGAGGGCGACAGCTTCCAGCGCCCGTCCAACGAACGCGTGCAGGCGATCAAGCGTTATCTGCACGATAACGGCGTGCTGACCAAGGTGCGGGACTCCGCCGGCCAGGATGTGGATGGCGGCTGCGGCCAGTTGCGCGCGCGGGCCGCAGGGATCATCGATGTCAGCCGGCTGCGGCGCCAAACCGGGCGGCGGCAGACCAAGGGCACCCGCTGAACGAAAAAAACCCCGGCCAGATGGCCGGGGCAGATTCAACCGACCGCCCTGAGGCCGATTGAAACTTGTGCTGTATTCAGCATAGCCGGTTCGTCGCAAGCTGCACTGTTTTTACTCGGAGCGGCTCGCAAAATACCCGATCCGGCACGCGCCTCGGAGCGCTGGCCCGCTTTGACGCGAGTGCTGCGCGAAACCGTTTAGCTCTGGCCAAACTGCCGCCGCAGCTCGGCGATATCGTCCCGGCGCACCCGCACCGGCACCAGAGCGCGGCGTATGGGTTGCAGCTTGCCCAGCACCACCTCTTCCAGCATCAGATCGGTGGCGCCTTCATCGTCGCCCTCCACCTTGATGCCCATGCGATTGAGCCGCAGCGTCACGGTCTGCAGGCAGAAATAGTCCTCCGGCCTCTCCAGCACCTGGCGCACCACATCCAGCGTGCCTTCCAGGCCAGCATGGCTGCGCAGCTCTTCCAGTTGCGGCTTCAATTCGGCCAGCCGAGCATCGACGCCGGCCACGGAGTCAGGCAGATCGTCGTCCGCCTGCCCATCCACCACGGTGCGGCCTTCAGACTGCAAGGCCAGTCGGCGCAGCTGCAGCCGAGCCTGTTCCGACTCCAGCAGCTGCCGCCCCTGCTCCATCAGGCTCAAGCGACGCGCGATCACTGCGCTCAGCACATCCAGAGCGTGGGCGCCGGAGCGCTGCAGGAATGCCTCCTGGCTCGGGCTGGGCACCATCAGCCGGTGGCCATCGAAACTGACCACCACTTGCGCCACATCGCTGCGCAACTCGCCGTTTTCCATGGCCACGCCAAAGCGCCCGGTCTCGCTGCGCTGCATGGCCAGCAAGGCCCAGGCTTCGTCACCATTGGACGCCGACAGGAAAAAATCGCGCAAGGTCTCGCTGCCTTCCAATAGCTCCAGCAGGCTGGCCGGGCCGGAGAACAACAGCCCCAGCCGCGGATCGCGCGCGAAGCTGGGCAGCGACAGCTCCAATACCGGCGGCAGCTGCGACATCAGCGATGACAAATACGTCTGCGAGATGCGCATGCCCGGCGCCAGCGCGTCCTGATAACCAGGCAGCAGCCGCAGGCGCCGGTCGCAGGTATCGATCAACTGCTCGATCAAAGCCGCCCGTTCGCGGGCGCGCTGTCGGCTTTGCGGGTCCAGGCCCAGTTTGCGCAACCACCGTTCGAACATGCCGCCTCTCCGTTGATTCGCCTGATTATCGGTATCAGAACTGCTCGTCGTCGCGCAGGTAGCGCCACTGCCCGGTCGGCAGGTTGCCCAGCTTCACCTTGCCGATGGCGATGCGCTTCAAGCCCACCACGCGCAGGCCCACCAGCTCGCACATGCGGCGGATCTGCCGCTTCTTGCCTTCGCGCAGCACGAAACGCAGCTGATCTTCGTTCTGCCAGCTCACCTTGGCCGGCAGCAGCTTCTTGCCGTCCAGCTCCAGGCCATGGTTCAGCAGGGCCAGGCCGTTGGGGATCAGTTCCCCCTCCACCCGCACCAGATATTCCTTCTCTACCTCGGAGTGCTCGCCGATCAGGTGCTTGGCGACGCGGCCGTCCTGCGTCAACACCAACAAGCCCACCGAGTCGATATCCAGCCGGCCGGCCGGCGCCAGGCCGCGCAAATGCGAGGGTTGAAAGCGCTTGCGGCTGCTATCTTCCGACCATTGGTTTTCCGGCTTCACCAGCACCACGGCCGGCTCGTAACCGTCCTCGGCCTGGCCGGACACATAGCCCACCGGCTTGTTCAGCAGAATGGTGACGCGGGCGGACTGCGCATCCTGAGCCTTCTTGTCGACTTCGATCCGGTTGTGCGGCAGCACCTTCTGGCCCAGGATGGCCACTTCGCCATCCACCTTGACCCAGCCTTGCTCGATATAGCTGTCTGCCTCCCGGCGCGAGCACAGCCCCAGTTCGGCCATGCGTTTTGACAGGCGTACAGGTTCCATTTGTCTTTCCGTAATGAAAAAGCGGCTCCGGTCGCATTGCGCTGCGGAGGCCGCCATTGAATCGTTCAGTATTGTAGGGGATTGCGCCGCGACTGGCCATGATGCGCCGCAATTGGCGCGCAATCAGCCCATTTGGGAACGCAGCCAGGCGCGGGCCGATTCCGGCTCGCGGGGCAACTCACCCGCCAGCAAAACCGCGCAGACCCGCTCCAGCCATTGCTCCGGCAGCAGCGACTGCCGCTCCTGCAGCCGCGCATGCTCCTCAGCCAGCTGCCGCAAGCGCCGCTCAGCGGCTTCCGCGGCTTCGCGCGACTGCTGCCATTGCTGTCTGGCCTCTTCGGCCTGCTGTTGCTGCATGTCGAGCCGGGCCTGCAAGCCGCCGTTTTCGCGCTCGCGCTCCAGCACCCGCTCGCGCCACAGTCCTTCGATCTTGGCCGCATCCTGCCGGGCCTGCTGCAACGCGCTTTCCAACTTTTGCAATTGTTGCTTCATGTCCTTGCGTTCGTCCTCCACCTGCTGGTACAGCCTGACGCGCAGGCCTTCCAGCCGGTCATAGGCCAGCGCTTCTTTCCGCTCGGACTCCTCGCGCGCTTCGCGCAGCTGCTGCTCATGCTTTTCTTGCAGCTCAGACTCGCGGGCATCGGCCTGCTTGCGGAGGGTCGACAGCTCCTGCCGCAAGGCCTCCTGCGCGCTCAGCAGTTGCTGGCGCTCTTCCTGCAGTTTCTCTGCGCGCTGGCGCTCCTGACGCAACTCGCCATCCAGCTCCACTTGCCTGGCTGCGCGCAATTCCAACTCATGACGCAGCGACTGGAGTTCAGCCTCCGCCTGCTCCTGCTTTTGCAGCAAGCCATCGCGCTCGGCGCGCAGCGCCGCGGCCTCTTCCGCCACCTCTTGACGCACCGTTTCCAACTGCTGATCAGCCTCGTCGCAAGCTTTTTGCCAAACCTGCTCAAAGGCCTCCGCCAGGCTGGGCGGCCAATCCGGCCGGCGCGACGAGACCGCCACCCGGGACAAAAATTCCTGCCGCCATTCCTTCAAGGCGTTGTTGATGGTGGTATTGGAGCCGCTGCCCAAGCGGGCGCGCACGTCGGCCACCGTAGGCCAGGCGCCCTCGCCCACCAGCTCAAACGCCGTTTGGCGAATGCGTGCATAGATATCCGCAGCCATGTGCTGTTTACCTGTTTGATGTCTCTCTCAAAGTGTAGCAAATGTAATGAATAAAATATATTACGTATATCATTATTTATTTAATCATTTCTTCATTGTTTTTCCGATAATTTAACTTATCGGAAGTTTTTCCATGAAATGCCTGCCAACAAGCCAACAAAAAACGGCCCTGCCTACCTGTCCTTAATGCCAAAACACGTCTTGCTCCGCCTGCTAAACCGGTAAGCACTGGCAAGCCCTGACCCGGCCCATCACGCCAGCCCTCCCTCACCCTCTATCAAGGAAGACGACATGAGCGAATCGACCAACCTGTCCGCGCCGCCCTACGGCACCGCTCTACAACAGGCGCAAGGCACTGCCGGCCGCACCCAGGATGCCCTATTCCCTGTCAGCTACATCATCACCACCGGCGCCGCCGGAGCGCAGACCCTGACACTGACCTTGCTGGTGAATACCGTGGCGGACACGGTAGTGGGTTTTGCCAAAATCACCCAGGCCATCGCCACGCAAAATCCGTCCGCCACCGCCTATGACGTGTGGGGACAATACACCTACCTCACCGTGATGCCGCCATCGGACGGACGCATCCTGATCACCGCCCAAGGCAACCATGGCGGCCCGCACGCCAACTCTCCCATCGGCTTCAAGATCGAGCTGCTGCTTGACCGCACCTGGGCAGAAGGCGTCGCCAACTACAGCTACAACAATGGTCAGACCTGGATCAATGTGGAAAATGCGCCAGCCCATCTGAACCGTTCGCTGGAACGCCTGCCGGTGAACCCCTACCCGGATCCAGTCTATACGCCGCTGTACGCGGTCTCCGTCCAAAACGCCGTCGCCAAGAACGACGCGGCCGAAATCAGCCGGCTGCGCGAATCGGCAACCAATCAGCGCGACAGCCTGCTGGCGGCGGCCAATCTCCTCAAAGAGAAGCTGCAGCGCTAAACCCCAAACTCTGCGAACACCTTGATCCAACCCTATTTCGGGAGCCTTCCCCATGTCCGAAGAACTATTCCTCGTTCGCCTCGCTACCGCCACCTCGGCTTACGGCGCGCCAATACTGAATCTTAATCTGGTGGTCGATACCGCCAACAAGAAGGTCGCCGGCACGGCGAGCGTGTTTCAGAGCACCAATCCGCCAGTGGACTTCAAGGCCAATGTCTGGGGCTATTTTTCCGTCCTGGGCGACCAAGTGATCCTGGTACTGGACGGCAGCCCCACCAGTCCGATCAGCAAAGTGGCGGAAACCTTCCACCTGCGCGGACACCTGTCAGCAGACTGGCAAAACGGCACCGTCAGCTACAAGTACTTCTATAACGGCGAGTGGCATAACGTGGTCAATCAGCATTTGGCCGCCACCTCCACTGTGGCGGAAGATATCTCCAATACCAGCGCCAATGCCGGCTCCCACTTTCACACGCTCTACGCTTCAGCGCTGACGGAAGCCAGCCGGGCCGATGTCGGCGAGACCAAGGCGCGACAACTGCTTGCCGCAGCGGAAGCGCAGATCCGCAGCTTGAACGAGGCCCTGGAAAAACTGGGCAGCCGCTGACCCGCCGCACCCGCCCCGGCGAGGGCGGACAACCGCCAGACAGTCCGGGCGCCATGCCCGGACTTCCCGCCAAGGAACGCCCATGTCCGACAGCCACGAAAAACGCCCTGCCCGCTATCTCAGCCGCGAAGACTTCGAACGCTACAATCCCGTTCATGTAGTCTGGGAGATCACCCTGGCCTGCGACCTCAAATGCCTGCATTGCGGCTCCCGCGCAGGCCACCGCCGCCCCAGCGAACTTTCCACGGAGGAATGCCTGCAGGTGATAGACACGCTGGCCAGACTGGGCACACGCGAAATCACCCTGATAGGCGGAGAGGCCTATCTGCGCAAAGATTGGACGCAACTGATCCGCGCCATCCGGAGCCATGGCATTTATTGCGCCACCCAAACCGGCGGCCGCAATCTGACCCCGGCCAAGCTGCAGGAGGCGGTAGACGCCGGCCTCAACGGCGTGGGCGTTTCGCTGGATGGACTGGCGCCGCTGCATGATAAATTGCGCAATGTGCCGGGCTCATTCGACAAAGCCAGCGACACCTTGCGGCGCGCCAAGGCGGCCGGCTTGGCCGTCAGCGTCAACACTCAGATCGGCGCGGCTACCATGCCGGACCTGCCCGCGCTGATGGACCACATCATCGAACTCGGCGCCACGCATTGGCAGATTCAATTGACCGTGGCCATGGGCAACGCCGTGGACAACGATGAAGTCTTGCTGCAGCCATACCGCGTGCTGGAGCTGATGCCGCTGCTCGCCCGCCTGTATCAGGAAGGATTGGAACGCGGCCTCTTGATGACCATAGGCAACAACATCGGCTATTACGGCCCTTACGAACACATCTGGCGCGGCTTTGGCGATGACCGCGTGCACTGGGCCGGCTGCGGCGCGGGGCAAACGGTGATGGCGCTGGAGGCGGACGGCACCGTCAAGGGCTGCCCATCGCTGGCCACCGTGGGATTTGCCGGCGGCAATGTACGCGACATGGCCTTGGAGGACATCTGGCGGCACAGCGAGGGCATCCACTTCGGCCGGCTGCGTTCGGTGGACGATCTGTGGGGCTACTGCCGCGGCTGCTACTACAATGACGTCTGTCGCGGCGGCTGCACCTGGACGTCTCACTCGCTGCTGGGCAAGCCCGGCAACAATCCCTACTGCCACTACCGGGCGCTGGACTTGCAGCAGCGCGGCCTGCGCGAACGCATCGTCAAACTGCAAGATGCCGCGCAGGGTTCATTCGCCGTCGGCCGTTTCGATCTGATCACCGAAGAAATCGCCAGCGGCAAGGTGGTGAGCCAGATCAGCCGCAGCGGCCAAGTCATAGAGCTCAGCTGGAAAAACCGCGGCAAGAAATCGCCGGAAACCGGCCGCCCGCCGGCAAGGCTGGCGCTATGCCGCAATTGCAGGCAATACATCCATCAGCACGAAACCACCTGCCCGCACTGCAAGGGCGACGTCATCGCCGCGGAACGCGCATACCGCCAGAAAATGGCCGAGCGCGATGAAGCCATCCAGCGGCTGCGCAGCCTGCTGGGAGAAGTTTCCTGACGCGCTTGCCGGGCGGCGCCCCGCCCGGCAAGCGCCGTCCGCTTCGCCACGGCTTGCATTTTCCGGTCGATGCCCTACCATGGCTCGCCATGCTGCCCGACACGTTTCATCCTCCCGCCCCCGGCCCGGCGCAACTGATCCAGGCCCAATCCGACACCCAGGCCGTGCTGACCTGGCTGGCCGAGCACGCCGACAAGCCCGCCACGCTGGCTGGCTATCGCAAGGAGGCGGAGCGCCTGCTGCTCTGGCTGAGCAGCCGCCGGCAAACGCTGGCCCAGATGAAACGGGAGGATGTGCAGGACTATCGGCGCTTTTTAGCCTCGCCGCATCCGGCCGAGCAATGGATAGGCCCGGCCCGGCCGCGCAGCCATCCCCAATGGAAGCCGTTCAGCAAACCGCTGTCGCCGCAGAGCATCAACCACAGCCTGACCGTGCTGGGCGCGCTGTTTTCCTACCTCAACGACGCCGGCTACCTCAACGGCAATCCGTTCAAGCTGCTGCGCCGCCGCGGCGGCAAGACTCAGCGCCAGGAAGTTGAACGCTTTCTTGATGCCGCGTGCTGGCAACATCTGCAAGACACGCTGGACGCGCTGCCGCGCGACACCGATAGAGACGTTCTCCATGCCGAGCGCGCGCGCTGGCTGTTCACCCTGCTGTATCTGACCGGCGCGCGCCGCGCCGAAGCAGCCGCGGCACGCGCCTCGGATCTGGCCAAGCGCCATGGCAACTGGTGGTGGAACGTGCTGGGCAAGGGCGATGTCGCCGCGCGCATCCCGCTATCGGATGAACTGATGGCAGCCTTGGCGCGCTATCGGCACAGCCTGGGCCTGCCGGCGGAGCCAGCAAGCGGCGACGACACCCCGCTGGTCTGCCGCATTGGCGCCAAGGGCAGGATGGCGCCTTTATCAGACAAGGCCATCTATCTGATCTGCAAGGAAATCTTCGCCCAGGCCTTGCTCAGCGCGCCCAGCGAAGAATTGAAAGATCAACTGCGCCGCGCCTCCACCCACTGGCTGCGGCATACCGCCGCCAGCCATCAGCTGGAAGCCGGCGTCCCGCTGCTCTTGGTCAGCCAGAACTTGCGCCACGCCAGCATCCAAACCACCCGCCGCTATCTGCACAGCGAGGAAGACGCCCGCCACCAGGCCAGCCAGTTGCACAAACTGCGCCGTCCCGACAAGTAGCCCATCCGCATAACCCTTCCCTTTCTCCGTCATTCCGCGTACCATCCCGCCTCTTTTATTTTCAAGGAGATGCCCGAATGACGATCCAAACCGCCTCCCGCGCCTGCGGCATCGACTTTGGCACCTCCAACTCCACCGTTGGCTGGCTGCGGCCGGGCCATGACGCCTTGCTGCCTTTGGAAGACGGCAAGATCACGCTGCCGTCGGTGGTGTTTTTCAATTACGAGGAAGATCACGCCAGCTTTGGCCGCGCCGCGCTGGCCGAATACATGGAAGGCTATGAAGGCCGGCTCATGCGCTCGCTGAAAAGCCTGCTCGGCTCCAGCCTGATAGACAGCCAGACCGAAGTGCAAGGCAAGGCCCTGCCGTTCCGCTATCTGCTCAAGTTGTTCATCGCCGAGCTGAAGGCGCGCGCCGAATCCGGCGCTGGCCGCGCTTTCGACCACGTGGTGCTGGGCCGGCCGGTCTATTTTGTCGACGACAACCCGCAGGCGGACAAGCTGGCCGAAGACACGCTGGCCGACATCGCCCGCGAGGTGGGCTTCAAGGACATTTCCTTCCAACTGGAGCCGATCGCGGCCGCCTTCGACTATGAGTCCACCATCCAGAAGGAAGAGCTGGTGCTGATCGTGGACATCGGCGGCGGCACCTCGGACTTCACCTTGATCCGGCTGTCTCCGCAGCGCCGCCACCACGACGAGCGCCGCGGCGACATCCTGGCCACCGGCGGCGTGCACATCGGCGGCACGGATTTCGACCGCCAACTGAGCCTGCACGGCGTGATGCCGCTGTTCGGCTTCAAGACCCGGCTGCGCAACAACGCGGAAATGCCGTCCAGCCAGTACTTCAATCTGGCCACCTGGCACACCATCAACTTCGCCTACACCCGCAAGGCCTGGATGGACCTGCAGGACGTGCACCGCGACGCGGCCGATCCGCAAAAGCTGGACCGGCTGTTCAAGCTGATCCAGGAGCGAGCCGGCCACTGGCTGGCGATGGAAGTGGAAGCCGCCAAGATCGCGCTGTCCGACAACGATACCCATCGTCTGTCGCTGGACCCGATCGAACGCGGCCTGCATTGCGACCTGGCGCGCGCGGACTTTGAAACCAGCATAGACGCGCTGTTGGACCGCGTCTCCACCACGGTATGCAAGCTCTTGGCCGACGCCGGCCTGACGGCCGAGCAGGTGGACACGGTGTTCTTCACCGGCGGTTCCAGCGGCGTGCCCGCGCTGCGCGCCGGCGTGCGCGCGTTGCTGCCCAATGCCCACCATGTGGAAGGCAATCTGTTCGGCAGCATCGGCAGCGGCCTCGCCATCGAGGCGAAAAAGCGCTACGGTTAAGCCCCCCACGCCGGCCGGCCAGACGCGCCGAGTTTGGAGTGAGCGACGCCAAGACCGCCCCGGCTGACTAGACGGGGCGGTTTCGCTATACTGCGCGGATACCAACAAGCTTTCGCGCAAGCAAGCGGAATCATGGATGACCGCGCCGGCCATGCCTGAGGCGGCTGATCGAACAATATCGAACAATGTGGAAAGAAGCGCGGGATGCCCATTCTCGTTTCTGAAATTTGATTTCAAATCATGGTGTTGTATCGTCAAATGAAAAGAAATGGAGTCCAAGCAACCATGAGTGAATCCACGTTGGAACAAGACGGCGCCGCGCGCCGCCAGCTGCTGCGCGGCGCGGCGCTGGCCGGACTGGCCGCCCTGCTGGCCGCCTGCAGCACCGCGCCCGTCAAAACCAGCCAGCGCCCGCCCTATCGCCCCGGCAAACCTTCGGGCGACACCTCGCTGTCCAGCCTCAGCGCCGATGGCGATGGCCGCGAGATCCTGCTGTACACGATAGGCCTGCTCGATGGCGGCTATCGTTTCGGCGGCAGCAATCCGGAAGCCGGCCTCGACTGCAGCGGCATGGTCAGCTACATCTACCAGAACGCCATAGGCATCAAACTGCCGCATAATGCGGCGCAAATCGCCAATATGGCCAAGCCGATTCCGGACAGCCAGCGCCAGGTTGGCGATCTGGTGTTCTTCAATACGATGAACCGGCCGTTCTCGCACATGGGCATCTATATAGGCGACGGCAAATTCGTCCACGCTCCGCGCACCAACAGCACCATACGCGTAGCCCGGCTGGACAACGTCTATTTCGCCCCGCGCTACGAAGGCGCGCGCACCGTATTGCGCGCCTGACGCGTCTGCCGCGCCGCCGGCTGGCGGCGCGCCTCCATTCCCGATGTATATCCGCCGGGGCTATGCTAATCTGCGCTATCCCGCATCACGCAGCGCAGACATCGGCTCATGAAACTGAAATTCAGCAAAATGCACGGCCTGGGCAATGACTTCATGGTCATTGACGGCGTGCGCCAGAATGTTTCCCTCTCGCCGGAACAGATTCGCCGGCTTGGCCACCGCCAGTTGGGCATAGGCTTCGACCAGTTGCTGCTGGTGGAGCCGCCGCGCGAGGCCGGCCATGATTTTCGCTACCGCATCTTCAACAACGACGGCGGCGAGGTCGAGCAATGCGGCAACGGCTCGCGCTGCTTCGTCAAATTCGTCCGCGACGCCGGCCTGACCGACAAATCCCGCATCACGGTGGAAACCGCGCGCGGCGTGATTGCGCCGGAATACCTGGGCGACGGCCTGGCGCGGGTGGACATGGGCGTGCCGCGCTTCGCCCCGGCCGAGCTGCCCTTCCTGGCCGAAGCCGAAGCGCTGACCTACTCGCTGCCGCTGGCCGGCCGCGCCTGCGAAATCGGCATCGTCTCGATGGGCAATCCGCATGCCGTGCAAAGGGTGGACGATGTGGATAGCGCGCCGGTGGCCGAAATCGGCCCGCTGGTGGAGGGCCACCCATGGTTCCCGCAGCGGGTCAATGCCGGCTTCATGCAGATACTCAATCGCCAGGCCATCAAGTTGCGCGTCTACGAGCGCGGCGCTGGCGAGACCTTGGCCTGCGGCACCGGCGCCTGCGCGGCGGTGGTCTGCGGCATCCGCCAAGGCTGGCTGGACGCGCGCGTCACCGTGCATGCGCGCGGCGGCGACATCGTCATCGAATGGGCCGGCGCTGGCCATCCGGTGATCATGACCGGGCCGGCGGTGACGGTTTTCCAAGGCGAAATCGAACTTTAAGCCCAGCAAAGACACCAATTCATTTCTGCATCACTCAAGGAAAGGGCAAGACAGATGCACAGCGAACAGATCCTGGCTTTTCTCGACGAACATCCCGAACTGCTGGCGCAATTGGCCGCGCGTTACGGCCTGCAGCCGACGCCGCAAAACGGCGACCGCGTGGTGGTGTCCTTCGCCGAGCGGCAGCTGTTGGAACTGAAAGACCGCAACCGCCAACTGGAAGCGCAGCTGCAACAGCTGATCGAGCGCGGGCATGACAACGATCGCCTGCTGGCAAGGCTGCACCGGCTGACGCTGGCGCAACTGGCCGCCCGCGGCGCCAAGGAACGCATCGCCGCGCTGAAGCGCGCGCTGGCGGAAGAATTCCAGCTGGACCGCGTCGCGCTGAAGCTGTGGCACCCTGCCGCCGAAGGCGACGACGAGCACTACAATGCGCGAAACGAAGTGCAAGGGCTGACGCGCAATCTGAACGCGCCGTATTGCGGCCCTTACGTCAACGACGAGGTGATGGGCTGGTTCCCGGCCAAGCCGGTGCTGCAATCGTTCGCCCAGGTGGCGCTGCGCGGCGCGGACGGCCAGGCCTTCGGCATCCTGGTGCTGGCCAGCGACGATGCGCAGCGCTTCACCTTCGACATGCATACGCAATACTTGGCCCAGATCGGGGAATTGGCCTCCGCCGCGCTGCTGTCCGCGCTGGAGGCGGCATGACGGCTACGGCAGGCGGCCTGCTGCTGCTTTGCATCGTCATCCTGTTTTTCCTGCACCTGCTATGGCGGCTGGGCACCAGCCGCAGCGGCAGCGCGCTGGCCTGCTTTGCCGCCGCCTACCTGATCCTGGTTGCCCTGTTGCGGCAGCAAGTCGATACCGCGCTGGTTTCCCCCCTGCTGCTGCCCTTCGTCTACGCCTATGCCTGGTTGGGCGTAACGGCCGTGATGTGGGCCGCGGCGCATATGCGGGTGGACGGACGCGTGCTGAGTTTCCCCGGGCAAGACCGGCGGCTGGCCGCGCTGCTGTGCAGCCAGTTGGCGCTGCATATCGGCGTGCTTGGCCTGTCGCCTTGGCTGAGCCAGCAGCCGCGCGCCATTTATCTGCTGGCGCCGCCGCTGACCATCATAGTCAGCTATCTGGCTTACCGGCTGCAGCTGCTGGCGATGCGCAGGCAGCCGGTGTGCGGCACCAGCTGGATC
Source organism: Chromobacterium sp. CCUG 76385 (assembly GCF_059916625.1). NCBI lineage: Bacteria > Pseudomonadati > Pseudomonadota > Betaproteobacteria > Neisseriales > Chromobacteriaceae > Chromobacterium > Chromobacterium sp. CCUG 76385. The sequence continues at coordinate 285,708 of NZ_JAUCGU010000001.1, read as the reverse complement.
AGCTGGGGCGCGCTGTGCCTGATGATCCCCTTGCTGATGACCTGGCTGAAGGACTGGGCCGTGCCGCTGCTGCTGCACATGACCTAGCCGATAGCCGGCAGCAGATGCCGAATTGGCATGAAAAAGGCGGCGCCGTTCATGGCGCCGCCACAGCCCTGCGTTGCAGATCGTTCCAATAACGGTTTTTTTGCGAGTGCATAAACAAAAATAGGCAACGCAAACCGGCTGCTAATGTCATCAGCTTACCACGGCTGACTCGCTAACGGAAAATCACGATTCCCGCGGGCGCAAGGCCGGCGCAGCAGATGGGTCCGTCCGCGCCCGGGTCAAAGAACTCAACGCAATCCCGCCAAAAATGGCGGCCAAACCGGCCGCGTGATACCAGTGCAGCTCCTCGCCAAGCAACACAATGGACTGCAGCGCGCCAAAGGCCGGCATCAGATACAAAAAGCTGGCCGCCTTGGCGGTGCCGACCATGGCGATGGCACGGTTGTACAACAGATAAGCCACCACCGACGGCAAAGCGCCCAGATACAGCAGGCTGGCCCAGCCGGCCCCATCCAGAGTCGGCAAGCCGCGCTGCGCCAGCTCCATGCCGAACAAGGGCAGCAATAGCGCCTCGCCGACCAGCAGCAGCACCGCCATCTGCACCATGGCATCGATCCCGGGCTTCAGCTTGCGCAGGCCCAAGGTATAGATCGCCCAGCACAGGCCGCCGGCCAAGACCAGCAAGTCCCCCGCGCCAAAATGAAACGAGCCTATGGCCAGCAGCTTGCCTTTCAGCACGATCAGCAAGGCGCCGCACAGCGCCAGCGTCATGCCCAGCCACTGTCGGCTGCTCAGGCGCTGGCGGAAATACAGCGAGCCCAGCAGCAATACCATCACCGGCGTGGCACTGTTCAAAATCACGGCATTGGTGGCCGTGGTGGTTTGCACCGCCCAGTAGACCAAGGTATTGGTCAGGCCGATGCCGAACAGACCCAGCAGCAGCAAAAGCGGCCATTGCTTGCGCAGCTTGCCCCAGTTGCGCCGCAAGCGGGGCAAGGCGAAGGGAAGAACGCAGCATAGCGCGATGGCCCAGCGGGCGAAGGCCAGCGTGAACGGCCCCACTTGTTGATGCAAGGCGCGGGCGATGATGAAATTGGTGGACCACATCAACATGGTCAGCACCAATAGCAGGTAGGCGTTTCGATTGTTTGTTGCGTTGTTCATGGCAATAACTGGAATAAACTGCCAGAATTATACCAAAACAGCGCAACACTATAATTCAATCAAACTCAAGCCATCGAGAATAAGTTTCAGAAAAAACAGCGCGCCTCGTAATTTATTTCAGAAAATATCCCTATCATGAAATATCACGCTCTCGACGCCGCCTTCCGCTGCGCCAGCCAGTCCACGATGAACCGCGCCACGGCTTCGGGATTGTTCAGGTCCAGCACCGGGCAAGGCGCATCCAAGGCGCCATCGCTTGCCACGGCGATGACTCCGGAATCGGACTCGAACAGCGGCGGCTTGCCCAGCGCGGGCCGATAGATTTCGAGCTTGGGCACCGGCTGCGCCTTGTGTCCCTCCAGCAAGACCAGATCGCACGGCGACAGGCGGGATAGTTGCTGATCCAGTGTCAGCTCGGCGGCGGTCTCGGCAAACAAGCCGAAGCGACGCGGCGACACCACCATCACTTCGCAAGCGCCCGCCTGGCGATGGCGAAAGCTATCCTTGCCCGGCGCATCCAGCTGCAGATCGTGGTGGCTATGCTTGATGACCGATACCGCCAATCCCGCCTCGCGCAGCTTGGGCAGCACCGCCTCCAGCAAGGTGGTCTTGCCGCTGCCGGACGTGCCGCAAATGCCCAAAACGATAGAATGATTCGCGCTCATCGTACCGGCTGCTCCCGCAACGGCGCCGCCATGTCAAGGGACAGGCCATCCAGCAACGCCCGCAGGGCGGACAACAACTCCGGCGCTGCAACCGCCGCTACCGGCTGCGCACGGCTGAAACTGCCGCCCGCCAACACCTTGCCATCCGCTACATTCTGCAACTGCCACACCGCCTCCAGCGCCACCTGCCGCCCCGGTTGCAGGCTCAGGCGGCGCACATCGAGCACATAGCGCAGTTCGCCGCCGTCCATGCCGGGTTGCGGGTAGGCATAGACGCTGGCCAGGCCGCTATGCCGAGACACGCCCAGCGCCAGGTTCTGCGCCAATAAACGATCGAGCGGCGCGCTCCAGCGCGCGAACTCCTGCAGGCTCAGCTCGCCCTCTCCATTGTCCAGCACCAACTGCGGCCTATCCAGCGCCGCCGGCAGCGTCACCGGCCCCAGCAGCACGCGCGGTCCCAGCCGCGCCGGCGCGGTTGGGCCGGACACGGCGTCCAGGCCGTAAAAACGGGCCGGCGGTGTGGCGCAACCGCCCAATGCCGCCGCCAATAGCGCGGCGAGTATCCAATTCTTCATCATGGCTGCGCCTCCTTGCCGCGCACCAGTGCCTCGGGATGGCGGTCCAGATAATCGGCCAGCGCGCGGAAGCTGCGCGCCGTTTCCTTGACTTCCTGCGCCGCGGAGCGCACGTCCTGCTGCAATGGCGAGTCTGCCTTCATGGTCTTTTGCGTGGCGTCCAGCGTCTGCTGCAGCTGTTGCAGCGTCTTGTTCAGCTGCGGCAGGGTGTCGTTGCTCGCCCCCTCGCTCAGCTTCTTCACGCTGTCCAAGGTTTGCCGCATGGCTTTCAGCGACGCCTCCGTCTCCTTGCCGATATCGTCGAACGGCACGGCATCCAGCTTCTTGACGATGCGCTGCAACACGCGCTGCAATTCTTCCAAGTCGCCAGGGATGGTGGGCAGCTCGGCCACGCCCCTGCGCACCACCAACTGGGCCGGCGGCGCGTCGCGGAAGAAGTCCAGCGCCACGTACAGCTGGCCGGTGATCAGATTGCCCGAGCGCAGCTGCGCTCGCACGCCATTGGCCACCAGTTGCTGCGGCGACAGCTTGCCGGACACCCGGCCGCCATGCGACAGGCTATCCAGCCGGCTCGGATAGATACGGATGTCCACCGTCATGTCGAAGTCCTTGCGTTCGCGCATGTACTCGACGCCGATGGCGGTGACTTCGCCGATCGTGATGCCGCGGAAATCGACCGGCGCGCCCACGCTGAGGCCGCGCAGCGATTGATGGAAGCGCAGGCGGAACGGCTGCATTTCGCGATCCGGATTCTGCAGCGCTTTTTCCCGAGTATCGTGTAGGATGAAATTGCGGTCGGACAAGGGCACGCCGCCATTGTCCGCCAGCGGGGTTTCAAAGGCGATGCCGCCCAGCGCGATGGCCGCCAGGGACTGGGTGCTGACATTCAGCCCGTTGGCGCTCAGCGACACGTCCACGCCGCTGGCGTGCCAGAAGCGGCTGTTGGCCGTGACGAAGCGGTCGTATGGAGCATTGACGAAAATGGCGACGCGGACGAAGCCGCCTTTGGGATCCAACTCATACCCCACCACCTGGCCCACCGGCACGCGGCGAAAATACACCGGCGAGCCGGTATTCAGCGAGCCAAGATTGTCGGCGCGCAGAAAGAAAGCCTGTCCCGGCAAATCGGCATTGATGATAGGCGGCGTTTCCAGCCCGACAAATTCGTTTTTGCGCACCGAACTCCTGCCGATGTCCATTCCGATGTAGGAGCCGGACAGCACCGTGCCGAGGCCGGATACGCTGCCGCCGGAGATCCGCGGCCGCACCACCCAGAAGCGGCTGTCTTCGGCCAGATAGTCGGCCGCTTCCTTGCTCAACTGCGCCGTGGCGACGATTGCCTGCCGGTTTGGGCTGAGCTTGACCGAGGTCACCTCGCCGATTTCCACATCCTTGTATTTGATGCGGGTCTTGCCGGCCTCTATGCCTTCGGCGTTCTGGAACGAGATGGTGATGGTCGGGCCGCGCGACAGGATGGCATGCGCCGCCAGCCAGCCGCCGATCAGCGCCGCCACCACAGGAATAAGCCAGATCAGCGACGGCGCCCAGCGGTGTCGCTTGACCGGCACCGCCTGCGGCAGCTCCGGCTCGGGAAGGTTTTGCGGGTTGTCACTGCTCATCGTGTTCCTCTAGCGGATCCCAGATCATTCTGGGGTCGAAACTCATCGCCGCCAGCATGGTCAGCACCACCACCGCGCCGAAGGCGATCGCCCCCGGCCCGGCTTTTATGCTGGCCAGCGACTGCCATTGCACCAGCGCCACCATCAGCGCCACCACGAAAATATCCAGCATCGACCAGGGACCGATCAGCTCGATCATGCGATACAGCCGGGTGCGCTGACGCGGCGCCCAGCGCCAGCGCCATTGCACGCTGCACAGCAGCAGCAACAGCGCCAGGATCTTCATCAGCGGCACCAGCACGCTGGCGGTGAACACCACCAGCGCCAGCGGCCAGGAGTCATTGTTCCATAAGTAAACCACGCCGCTCATGATGGTGTCGCGCTGCACGCCGGTCAGCGCCGTGGTTTCCATGATGGGCAACAGATTGGCCGGCAAGTAGCAAATCATCGCCGCCAACAGCAAGGCCCAGCAACGCTGCAAGGCAGAGGGGCGGCGCAGATGCAGCGGCGCGCCGCAGCGCGGACAGGCGCTGTCCTGCCCCGGCTTGACCCGGCACAACAGACCGCAGCCATGGCACAGGCAGAGATTGCGCTCGGCGGCGCTGTTCACTCCGTAGCGGCGCATGCCTGATAACGCTCCCATAAGCGATAGGGGCGGAAACGGACGGCGCTGGCCGTCATCAATACGATCAGGCCGAAGAAAGCCCACAGGCCTATGCCGGGATGCACATTGGCCAAATGCACCAGTTTGACCAGCGAAACCAGCACCCCCAGCAAAAAGACCTCCACCATGCACCAGGGACGCGCCATGCCGTACAAGCGCATGATGACGGCGAAGCCTGGCGGCGCCTTGCCCAGCAGCAAGGGAAGCTGCAGATACAGCATGCTGCACAAGGCCAGGGCTGGCATGACGATGCCGGTGAACAGCACCAGCAACGCCACCTCCGGCATATTCTGCCCGTGCAGCGCCAGCGCGGTTTGCCATAGCGTGGCCGCGTTGCGGTTGCTGGCCACCTCCAGCATCAGCACCGGATAGCAGTTGGCGATGGCAAACGCCACCACGCCGGCCAGCAGCAAGGCGCAAGAGGTGGACGGCGCATCCGTGCCCTGCTCGTACAAAGCCGCGCCGCAGCGGGGGCAGCGTATGGTGGCGCGCGCCTCCCCGGCTGGCGGCAGCCGGAGCAGCAGGTCGCAATCGTGACATGCGGTCAGGCGCGGCGCGCGAGGAATCATCGCCGCCATTTTTGCTTGCGTTCCGCCGTGAAGCTCCACCAGCTGCGCGCTTCGCCAGTTGCCATGTAATGGCTCAGCGAAATCAGCACATCGAGCACGCAAGGATCCTGGCGCTGGCCGGTGGCGTCGCACAACTGCAGGTACATTTGGTAAGGGTCGCGCCCGCGCAGGTCGGCCGGCGCCTGGATGCCGAGCCGCCGCAGGTCGGCGGCGGTACGCGCGCCGACATTGGGCAGCTGCAGCAAATCCTGCGCCGCGGCAGGCGGCGGACAACGGGATGGATGCATGGAGTGCGGCCGTGGCGTAGTCATTGAGACTACATGATAAAGGAGCGCCCGCCATAGTTCAAAACCGCGAACGCCTTGACGCGCCGTTTTATGCCGTCAGCCGTGCAAAATATCCCAGGCCAGCTTGCAGATCAGCACGCTGGTCAGCACCAGGAACAGGATGCGGACGAAACCGGCCCCCTTCTTCATGGCCAGGCGGGTGCCCACCACGGCCCCGGCCATATTCGCGGCGGCCATCGGCAAGGCATAAGCGAACAGGATATGGCCGCCGATGGCGAACGAAAGCAGCGCCGCCACATTGGTGGTCAGGTTGACCACCTTGGCCGCGGCCGACGCGTGCAGAAAATCAAAGGCGAAGAAGCGGATGAACAGGAACATCAGGAAGCTGCCGGTGCCGGGACCGAACAGGCCGTCGTAGAAGCCGATGGCGCCGCCTATGGCCATGCCGACCAGCATCTCGCGCCGACCGATGGCCACCGGCTTGTGCAATTTGCCGAAATCCTTCTTCCACAGCGTGTAAACGGCCATGATCAGCAACAGCGCCAGCACCAGCGGGCGGATGATGTGCTTCGGTATCAGCGTCACCACCTGGGCGCCGGCAAAGGCAAACACAAAGGCGGTGGCCGCCGCCGGCAACACCAGGTTCCACGGCAGACGGACTCGCCGCAGGTAAGACCGCGCCGCCGACAGCGTGCCGACCGCCGAGGCCAGCTTGTTGGTGCCGAAAATCGTGGCTGGCGCCACATTGGGCAAGGCGCTGAACAGGCCAGGAATCTGGATCAATCCGCCACCGCCCACCGCGGCATCGACCAGGCCGGCAAAAAAGGCGACCACGCACAAAAAACTCAAGCTCAATAACATCGTCATTTCTCCTTGGCGCCCATTCTACTCCCGACAATTTCCTCATGCTTGCAATACAATATTGCAATAATCGCAATCTTGAGATCGCCATGAAAACGCTATGGAATCTGCGGGTATTCTGCGCCGTGGTGGAAGAGAAAAGTTTCGTCGCCGCCGCGCGTCAGCTGGGCACCTCGCCCAGCAGCGCCACGCGCGCGCTGCAAGCCCTGGAAGATGAGCTGGGAACCATGCTGCTGGCCCGCTCCAGCAAACTGGTGGAGCTGACGATGGCCGGCGAAGCGTATTACCCGCTGGCGCGGCAGATGCTGGACCTGCAGCGGCAGGCGGAGGAGGAGCTGAGCCAGCAGGCTAGCTCGCCGCGCGGCCTGCTGCGATTCTCCGCGCCGGAATCGCTGGGCCGCGAGATATTGCCGCGCACGCTGGCCAAGCTGGCCGAAGCGCACCCCGGCCTGCGCTTCGAAGTGCTGTACAGCGACGCGATACTGGAACCGATACGCGACAAGCTGGATTTTTCCATACGCGGCGCCTTCCCCGCGGCCAGCGAGTTGATCGGCTATCCGCTATGGCGCTACCGGCGCCATCTTTATGCCAGTCCGGAATATATTGCGCGTCACGGCGCGCCCAATCACCCACGCGAGCTGGCGCAACATCGGGTGCTGATGCACAGCGCGCCGCGCGTGCTGAAAGCGTGGAATTTTGTCTGCGGCGATGAAACGATCAGTCTGAACCTCAACGCCTGGCACCGCAGCAATTCCGGCAATGGCGTGCTGGACGCCGCGCGCGGCGGCCTGGGCATTGCCCGGCTCGGCGACTGGCTGGCCGAGCCGCTGGTGGCGCGCGGCGAGCTCATCCGGCTCTGCCCGGCCTTCCGCATTGTCTCGAGCCAGGGCGACGATCCGCAGATGCACGCCGTTTTCGCCAGCCGCAACATGCCGCGCAAGGCTAGGCTGCTGCTGGAAGCGCTGCGCGCCGAGGCGGCGGCGGCCGGCTTGGGCCGCCCGCCTTCGTCCTGGAAATAAAAAAGCCCCGCCGGAAGCGGGGCTTGCTGCTTGCAAGGTGCGGTCAGTTGCTGTCGCTCAGCGACTGCTTGCCAGCGGTGACCGGATACTTCTCGCGCAGGGTCTTCAAATAAGCGCCCAATTGACCATCGGCGCTGACCTGGCCCAGCTGGCCGCCCAGCTGGGCGCGCTCGGCATCGCTGATCGCCGGCGCGGCAATCACCTTGTTGACGCGATAGATCACATACTCGCCGGTATCGTGGCGCACGCCGGCAAAGCCGGGCAGCTTGGCCGCGCCCACCGCGAATACGGCGCGCATATCGGCCTGCGGCAGGCTAGGCGCGCGGCGGGACACCGTCTGCGCCGGCGTCCATTGCTGCGCGTCGATGTTCTTGCCGGCCTTCAGCTCGGCCAGCAGGGCCTGGCCCTTCTTGTCGGCCAGCTTGGCGCCGTCGCGGGCGATCAACTCGCCCTTGATCTGGTCGCGGACTTCCGCGATCGGCAACTGACGCTCCGGCTGATGCTCGGCGACGCGCGCCACCACCAGACGGCCGCCGCCGACATCCACCACCTCGCTGTTATGCTTTTTCTTCAGCACGTCGTCGCTGAACACGGCCTGCAGCAGCTTGGGATTGCCCAGCAGATCGTCTTGGGCCGGCTGATTGCGCTGGATCCAGCCGGAATGCTTGACCTCCAGCTTCAAGGCGTCGACCACGCCCTTCAGCGAATCCGCCTGCTGGTAGGAAACCTCGTTCAGCTTGTCGGATTGCTCGCGGAACAGCGCGGCCGCCTTCTGCTTCTGCAGCTTGTCGATGATGGCGCCCCTCACCTGATCCAGCGTCTGGCTCTTGACCTCGTCCAGCTTGATGATGTGGAAGCCGTACTCGGTTTCCACCAGATCGCTGACCTGACCCGGTTTCATGGCGAATACCGCGTCATCGAACGGCTTGACCATCACGCCGCGGGCGTTGAAACCAAGGTCGCCGCCCTTCTCGGCCGAACCCGGATCCTGCGACTTGGCCTTGGCGATTTCGGCAAACTTGGCCGGATTGGCGCGCACTTCCTTCAGGATGGCTTCCGCCTCAGCCTTGATCTTGGCTTTCTGTTCCGGCTTGGCGCTCTTGTCCACCGCCAGCAGGATGTGCGAGGCGCGGCGCTGTTCGCCGGCCAAGTCCGCCTTGTGCTGGTCGTAATACTTCTGCACGTCGGCATCGCTGATCTTGATGCCCTGCGCCACGGCGTCCTGCGACAACAGCACGTAGTCCAGCTTCACCTGCTCGGCGCTGCGGAAGCGCTTGGCATTGGCATCGTAGAAGGCCTTGACCGCGGCGTCATCGGTCTTCACCTCGGCTGCGAAGTCGGACGGCTTGATCAGCAAGGCCTGCAGCTCGCGGCCTTCGCCCAGCAGCGCGGCGACATGGTTGACGACGACGTCAGGAACGAACTGGGTGCCGGCAACGCTATCGAGTTGGCTGCGCACAAGCAGGTCGCGGCTGATTTCCGCCTCGAAAGCCTCGGCCGACGGGTAGCGGCTCTTCAGGAACTCGCTATAGCGGTCCGGACTGAACTGGCCGTTTTCCTGAAAGATGGGGATGGCCGCGATGAACTTGCGCAACTGATCCGGGCTGATGGTGCCGCCATGGTCGCGCGCGTCGGCCAGCAGCAGTTCGCGGCGGATCATGTTTTCCAGCATGGCCTGGCGGGTGGCCGGATCGCTGGATTGGCCCTCGAGCGCGCGATCGAGGTCGCGCTTGTAGATCTTGGTGCTGCCCACTTTGACCAGATAAGGGTCATCGGTCGCGCCGGTGTAGCTGCTGACGCCGAAGCCGACGAAGGTCAGGGCCACGGCGCCCAGGATCACTTGAATAACGGTTTTGTTGTTCTGGACAAACTCGAACATGGCAATTGGCTCTAGCCATCCCTTAAAAAAAAAGGTGAACGGCTTGAACCGGTTCACCTTCTCTCGTGTATTTGGCGGAGCGGACGGGACTCGAACCCGCGACCCCCGGCGTGACAGGCCGGTATTCTAACCAACTGAACTACCGCTCCGAGCTGTGGTGGGCGTTGACGGAGTCGAACCGCCGACATTCTGCTTGTAAGGCAGACGCTCTACCAACTGAGCTAAACGCCCTTACTTCGCCACCGTCTCAGACGACGGCGAAGCCGCGATTATAGCGCGTCTTTCAGTGCCTTGCCAGCACGGAACTTCGGAGAACGTGCAGCCGGGATCTTGATGGTTTCGCCGGTCTTCGGATTGCGGCCGCTGCGCTCGGCGCGCTCGCCCACATAGAAGGTGCCAAAGCCCACCAGAGTCACGGTATCGCCCTTCTTCAAGGCATCGGTAACGGCAGCAACCATGCCGTCCAGTGCCTTGGCGGCAGCAGCCTTGGAAATGTCGGCCTCTGCGGCGATGGCGTCAATCAGTTCAGACTTGTTCACGTAAGTCCCCTTTCGTCGTTCTTCGGTCTACGTAATTCGGATAAAAACGCTTGCTTTATAGCAAGCCGGAAATCCTTGTGTCAAGCGGCTTCCACGGGTGTTTTGCTATTCAGCAAGCCCATTTGCAAGTTGCGAAATCCCAGGATATTCACAGCTTCGCTAAGGTCATGATTCTTAATGCTTCAAAACCGAGAGTCCGCCACTGGCGTCCTGTGCCGGGGGAATCTCGCCAGATTGTTCTTCTTGCGACAATTCTTCCGGTTGACGCTCCAATGCCAGCGCGAGAACCTCGTCAATCCACTTGACAGGGTGGATTTCCAGCTTCTGCTTGATGTTCGCCGGAATCTCTGCCAAGTCTTTTTCGTTGCCTTTGGGAATCAGCACGTGGCGAATGCCGCCGCGATGAGCCGCCAACAACTTCTCCTTCAAACCGCCGATCGGCAACACCTCGCCGCGCAGCGTGATTTCGCCCGTCATCGCCACATCGGCGCGCACCGGAATGCCGGTCAGCACCGAGACGATGGCCGTCGTCATCGCAATGCCCGCGCTCGGGCCATCCTTGGGCGTCGCGCCTTCCGGCACGTGGATGTGCATGTCGCACTTCTCGTAGAAGTCCGGCTTGATGCCCAAGCTGCGCGCCCTGCTGCGCACCACGCTCATCGCCGCCGTGATCGACTCCTGCATCACCTCGCCCAACTGGCCGGTGCGCACAATGCTGCCCTTGCCCGGCAGCGATACCGCCTCGATGGTCAGCAATTCGCCGCCCACCTCGGTCCAGGCCAGGCCGGTCACTTGGCCGATGCGGTTTTCCTCTTCGGCCAAGCCGTAGTCGAAACGCCGCACGCCCAGATACTTGTCCAGATTCTTGGCCGACACCGTAACCTTGCCAGTCTTGCCCGGCTTGAGCAAGGCCCCCGTCACCACCTTGCGGCAGATCTTGGCGATTTCGCGGTCCAGACTGCGCACGCCGGCCTCACGGGTATAGTAGCGCACGATGTCGCGGATGGCAGACTCCTGCACCAGCAACTCGCCTTCGCGCACGCCGTTGGCCTCGATCTGCTTCGGCAGCAGGTACTTCAGCGCGATATTGACCTTCTCGTCTTCTGTGTAGCCTGACAAGCGGATGATTTCCATCCGATCCAGCAGCGCGGGCGGAATGTTCAGCGAGTTGGCGGTGGCGACGAACATCACGTCGGACAGGTCGAACTCGACTTCGGCGTAATGATCGATGAAGGCATGGTTCTGCTCCGGATCCAGCACTTCCAGCAGCGCCGAGGACGGATCGCCGCGGAAGTCCGCGCCCATCTTGTCCACTTCGTCCAGCAGGAACAGCGGATTTTTGACGCCGACCTTGGACATATTCTGCAACACCTTGCCCGGCATGGAGCCGATATAGGTGCGGCGATGGCCGCGGATCTCGGACTCGTCGCGCACGCCGCCCAGCGCCATGCGCACGAACTTGCGATTGGTGGCGCGGGCCAAAGACTGCCCCAGCGAGGTCTTGCCGACGCCCGGAGGGCCGACCAGGCACAGGATGGGCGCCTTCAGGCGATCGACGCGCTGCTGCACCGCCAGATACTCCAGAATGCGTTCCTTGACCTTCTCCAGGCCGAAGTGATCCTCATCCAACACTTCCTCGGCCTTGGCCACGTCCTTGCTGATCTTGGTCTTCTTCTTCCACGGCAGCTCGAGCAGCGTGTCGATGTAGTTGCGGACCACGGTGGCCTCGGCCGACATCGGCGACATCATTTTCAGCTTTTTCAGCTCGGACTGCGCCTTCTCGCGGCCTTCCTTGCTCATGCCGGCCACTTTGATGCGGCGCTCCAGCTCGTCCAGATCGCTGGCCTCGTCCATCTCGCCCAGCTCTTTCTGGATGGCCTTGACCTGCTCATTCAGGTAGTACTCGCGCTGGCTCTTTTCCATCTGGCGCTTGACGCGGCCGCGGATGCGTTTTTCCACCTGCAGGATGTCGATTTCGCCTTCCAGCTGCGACATCAGGTGCTCGAGGCGGGTCTGCACGTCGAACATCTCCAGCACTTCCTGCTTCTGCTCCAGCTTCAGCGGCAGATGAGCGATGATGCTGTCGGCCATGCGGCCGGCGCGATCGATCCCAGCCAGCGAGTTCAGCACCTCCGGCGGGATCTTCTTGTTCAGTTTGACGTACTGTTCGAACTGGGCGAGCAGCGCGCGGCGCATCGCCTCAGTCTCATTGGTCTCTTCCAGCTCGCTGGACAGCGGCGTGAATTCTGCGACGAAGCAGCCGTCCTCCTCGCCCACCTGCTTGATGGTGGCGCGCTGACGGCCTTCGACCAGCACTTTGACGGTGCCGTCCGGCAGCTTGAGCATCTGCAGCACCGCTGCGATGGTGCCGACGCTGTACAGGTCCTCGGCCGAAGGCTCATCCTTGGAGGCCGAACGCTGGGCCACCAGCAGGATCTGCTTGCCTTCGTCCATTGCCAGTTCCAGCGCGCGGATGGACTTGGCCCGCCCGACGAACAGCGGGATGACCATATGCGGGAAGACCACCACATCGCGCAAGGGCAGCAGCGGCAGCGTGGTCTCTTCTCTGATTTCTGCGGGTTGCGGCATATCACCTAACCTTAGCTTGGGAATACAATGCTTGGGAAATGGGGCTCGATGACAAAATATCAACACCCCATACTAAAACAGATTACGACGGTGACAAATAAAAAACCGCCCTGCCGGGCGGTTCAGTCATTCAGGCCAGGCCCTCAGGCGGATTGTGCCACACCGCCGCCCTCGCGGTAGATGAAAAGCGGCTTGTCGCCCTTCTCGATCACCTTCTCGTCCACGACGACTTTTTCCACGTCCTGCATGGACGGCAGTTCGTACATCGTGTCCAGGAGCGCGCGCTCCAGAATGGAACGCAGGCCGCGGGCGCCGGTCTTGCGAGCCAGTGCCTGCTTGGCAATGACGCGCAAAGCGGATGGACGCACTTCCAGGTCCACCGATTCCAGCGAGAACAGCTTCTGGTACTGCTTGATCAGCGCGTTCCTCGGCTGGGTCAGGATGGAAACCAGCGCCTCCTCGTCCAGCTCTTCCAGCGTGGCGACCACCGGCAGACGGCCGATCAGCTCCGGAATCAGGCCGAAACGGATGATGTCCTGGGGCTCCACTTCCTGGAACAGCTTGGTCAGGCTCTTGCCGTCGTCCTTGGAGGAGACTTCGGCGCCGAAGCCGATGCCGCCCTTTTCGGAGCGCTGGCGGATGATCTTGTCCAGACCATCGAAAGCGCCGCCGCAAATGAACAGGATGTTGGTGGTGTCCACCTGGATGAATTCCTGGTTCGGATGCTTGCGGCCGCCTTGCGGCGGAACGGAGGCGACCGTGCCCTCGATCAGCTTCAACAGCGCCTGCTGCACGCCCTCGCCCGATACGTCGCGGGTGATGGACGGGTTTTCCGACTTGCGCGAGATCTTGTCGATCTCGTCGATGTAAACGATGCCGCGCTGGGCCTTGTCCACATCGTAGTCGCACTTCTGCAGCAGCTTCTGGATGATGTGCTCGACATCCTCGCCCACGTACCCCGCCTCGGTCAGCGTGGTGGCGTCGGCGATGACGAAAGGCACATCCAACAGGCGCGCCAGCGACTGGGCCAGCAGGGTCTTGCCGGAGCCGGTCGGGCCGATCAAGAGGATGTTGCTCTTGGCCAGCTCGACGTCGTCCTTGCCGCCCTTGTTGTAGAGGCGCTTGTAGTGGTTGTACACCGCCACCGACAGGGTCTTCTTGGCGAAGTCCTGCCCGATGATGTACTGGTCCAGGTCCGCGCGAATCTCCTGCGGCGTCGGCAACGGACGCTCGGCGGAAGCTCCGCCCAGCGTCTCGATGCTGCCGCCCTTTTCCAGCTCCTCGCGGATGATGTCGTTGCACAGCTCGACGCATTCATTGCAAATGAACACCTGCGGGCCGGCGATCAGCCGCTGCACCTCATGCTGGCTCTTTCCGCAGAAGGAGCAGTACAGAAGCTTTTCGTTGCTGTTTTTGTCAGCCATTAGCCAATTCCACTACTTACGCCGTCACGTCCCGGCGGGAAGACAGCACTTTATCGATCATGCCGTAGGCGCGGGCTTCTTCGGCGGACATGAAGTTGTCGCGCTCGGTATCAGCCATCACCCGCTCCAGCTCCTGGCCGGAATGCTTGGCCAACAGCTCGTTCATCTTGGCCTTCACCTTAACCAGCTCGCGGGCATGGATCTCGATGTCGGTCACCTGGCCGGACAGGCCGCCGCCGTACAGCAGCGGCTGGTGGATCATCACCCGGCTGTTTTCCAGCGCGAAACGCTTTCCATGGGTGCCCGCGGCAAGCAGGAAGGCGCCCATGCTGGCCGCCTGCCCGATGCACAGGGTGGAAACATCCGGCTTGATGAAGTTCATCGTATCGTAGATCGACATGCCGGCGGTAATGGAGCCGCCCGGCGAGTTGATGTAGAAGTGGATGTCCTTGTCCGGATTCTCCGATTCCAGGAACAGCATCTGCGCCACAACCAGGTTGGCCGACTCGTCGGTGACGGGGCCGACCAGGAAGACGATACGCTCTTTCAGGAGGCGCGAGTAGATGTCATAGGCGCGCTCGCCACGACCACTCTGCTCCACCACCATGGGCACCAGGCCCAGACCTTGCGGTTCCATCATAGATTTCATCGGCCACTCCACTTGGTTATCAGGCTTGGCTGCCCATCAGTTCGTCGAAGGACAGCTCCTTCGATACTACATTGGCCTGAGACAGCACAAATTCAACCACGTTGTCTTCCAGAACCATGGAAGTCGGGCCTTCCAGGCGGTCTGCGCTCTCATAGTACCAGGCCAGCACGTCTTCCGGCTGCTCGTAGCTGTCGGCGAACTCGGTGATCATGGCGCGAACCTGTTCCGGCTTGGCTTCCAGCTTGTTGGCCTCCACCATTTCGGACAGGATCAGGCCCAGCTTGACGCGGCGCTCGGCCTGGGCGGCGAACAGTTCCGGCGGGAACGGCATATCCTTGACGTTCATGCCGCGCTGTTGCATGTCGCGGCGGGCCTGCTCGACCAGACGGCCGATCTCCAGGCTCACCAGCGCCTTCGGCAGTTCGATTTCAGTCGCGTCGATCAGCGCTTGCATCACGTTTTCCTTGATGCGGGCCTGCAGGCGGCGCTTCACTTCGCGCTCAACGTTCTTGCGGATTTCGGCGCGCATCTTTTCCACGTCGCCTTCGGCGATGCCCAGCGCCTTGGCGAAGTCGGCGCCGACTTCCGGCAGCACGGCTTCGGCTACGTTCTTGACCAGGATTTCGAACACGGCGGTTTTGCCGGCCACGTCCTTGCCGTGGTAGTCAGCCGGGAAGCTCACTTCCACGCTCTTGATGTCGCCTTCCTTGGCGCCGATCACGCCGGCTTCGAACTCGGCCAGCATCTGGCCTTGGCCCAGCACGAACGGGAAGTTCTCGGCGGAGCCGCCTTCGAAGGCCACGCCATCGATGACGCCCTTGAAGTCGATGATCACGCGGTCGCCGTTGGCCGCTTCGCGCTCAACGCGGTTGAAACGGGTACGCTGCTTGCGCAGGATGTCGATGGTCTTTTCGATTTCGGCATCGCCGACGGTGACGGTCGGCTTTTCGATTTCCTTGCCAGCCATCTCGCCTACCTTGACTTCCGGGTAGACTTCAAAAGTGGCGGCAAACTTGAAGTTTTCCTTGTCTTCGCCAGCGGCAACCGGCTCGAAGCGCGGGTAGCCGGCCACGCGCAGTTTCTGCTCGGTCACGGCTTGGTAGAAGCCTTGCTGCACCTGCTCACCCATCACTTCTTCACGCACCTGGGCGCCGTAGTTCATTTCCACGATCTTCAGCGGAGCCTTGCCCGGGCGGAAACCTTGGATCTTGGCGCCGCGAGCCACGCGCTTCAGGCGTTCGGCCACTTGCGTTTCGATGGCGGCCATCGGCAGGGCGATGTTCATGCGGCGTTCAAGATTGCTCAGAGTTTCCAGCTGTACTTGCATGTTGATTCCTTAGAGTGTGACAGGTTGTAGTCATCTGGGACGGTACGACGCCCGGCCCAGCCCATTCCGGCGCGGCCGGCAGGCGTGGTCTCGGGCGCTGCGTGGAGTTACACCACGCACCCAACGAAACGGACAGTATATCACGCGTCGCGGGCTTGTCTGCTGCTTCACAGGCCGGGCCTGCGCGGATTGGCCCTTCTCTTGCCGCCCTGGGGTTCTTACTCCCCAGACAACTCACAGCGGTTGCCGATTGATATTGCACGAGATTTTCCCGACCCAGCGCGATGCGCGGCAGCGTCTGATATCATAAGCCGGCATGCAGATTGCCATTTTCATCGATAAAAATATTCTTAAGGAATGGCAACAATACTCGGCGGGCAATGTCTCCGCCGTCCATCTTGAAAGCTCAGGCCATGAAAATATTCGCGCGCGCCGTCTTGACCCTCGCCCTGTTCATTCATGCCGGCGGCGCGGCCGCCGGCGTCATTACCTTCAGTCCGCAGGGCGAAGTGAAGGAAGTCAGCCAAATCCGGGCCACCTTCTCTTCCAGCATGGTCGCGCTGGGCAACAGCGCGGCGCCGGCGCCGTTTGCCTGGAGCTGCAGCCTGAAAGGCAAAAGCCACTGGGTGGACGACAAGACCTGGGCGCTGGACCTTCCGGAAACCCCGCCCGCCAATACCGATTGCCGCTTCACGCTGAAACCCGGCCTCAAGGATCAGCACGGCGATCCCGTCAGCACGCCGGCTTTCCGCTTTTTCACCGGACAACCCGTCATCAGCCGCAGCTGGCCGGACGAGGGACGGATAGAAGAAGACCAGGCTTTCGTGCTGAAATTCAACGCCGCCGACGTGTCGCCGTCCTCGCTGTACTGCCAGTCGTCCAGCCTGCCGGAACGCATTCCGGCGCGCCCGCTTTCCGCGCCGGACCGCGCGGCCCTGCTCAAGCACCTGAAACTGGAAAAAGACGCGGCGCGCATCCTGACTGTCCGCTGCGCCCAGCGCCTGGCGCCGGACAGCAAATTATCGCTGATCCATCTGCGCGGCGCCGGCAAGCCGGACAAACTGGACTTTCAGATCCGCCCAGCCTTCAGCGCCGCCATGCGTTGCCAGCGTGAAAACGCCCAAGGCCCGTGCACCCCGTTCAAGGCCGTCGAGCTGAATTTCAGTTCCCCGGTGCCGGAAAAGCTGGCGATGGCGGCGCGGTTATCCGGCGCCGGCGCGGAGCGCGCGCCACAGGCGCAACAGCGCGGCAAAGGCGAGCCGGTGGACAGCATCCGCTTCGAGCCGCCCTTCCCGCCTCTGGAAACCTTGACCCTGACCCTGCCCAAGGATTTCCGCGACGAAATCGGCCGCCCGCTGCTCAACGCCGGCCGCTTCCCGCTGGCGATCAAGCTCGGCGATTATCCGCCGCTGGCCAAGTTTGCCGCCGCGCCGTTCGGCATCATCGAGTCCGGCCCGGACGCCGCGCTGCCGATCACCCTGCGCGGCGTGGAGCCGAATCTGGACATCAAGGCCGTGCAACTGGGCGGCCAGGCGCTGCGACTCTCTCGCGACGCCGACATCATGAGCTGGCTGGCCAAGGTGCAGCGCTACCATGAAAGCCATCTGCCGGCCGGCAAGGACAAGACGATAGAAAGCCGCCGCGTGTCGCTGCTGAACAAGAACCGCGACGCCGCGCCGCTGAAGCTGCCCAGCCAGCCGGACAAGAACGGCAAGTGGCCGTTCGAGGTGGTGGGCATCCCTCTGCCCAAACCCGGCCTGTATGTGGTGGAAGTGTCGTCGCGCCTGCTGGGCAAGTCCTTGCTCGGCGCGGACAAGCCGATGTATGTGCGCACCGCGGCCCTGGTCACCAATATGGCCGTGCATCTGAAACGCTCCAGCGAAAACGCGTCGGTGTGGGTGACCACGCTGGACACAGGCAAGCCGGTGCCCGATGCCGCCATCCATATCTACAACTGCAAAGGCGAGGCCTTGTGGGCCGGCAAAACCGATAAGAACGGCATCGCCACGGCCGGCATGCAATTGAACGGCGGCGAATGCTCCAACGAGGAGCTGTCCGGCCTGTTCGTCACCGCACGCGCCAAGGATGCCCAAGGCAATGAGGATGTCTCCTTCGTCCGCTCCAGCTGGAACCGCGGCATCGAATCCTGGCGTTTCCCGTTCCCGACGCAATGGAACGACAGCCCTTCCATCCTGGCGCATACCGTCCTGGATCGGCCGCTGTTCCGCGCCGGCGAAACAGTATCGATGAAACACCTGCTGCGCGTGCAGACCGGCAAGGGCCTGGGCCAATTGCGGCCGAACCAGCTGCCGCAGCAATTGCGCATCGTCCATGACGGCAGCGGCGACGAAATCAAGCTGCCGTTGAGCTGGCGCGCCGGCCGCTATGCCGAAAGCAGCTATGCCATCCCCAAAGAGGCCAAGCTGGGCGAGTACACGTTGTACCTGGAACGCAAGGGCACGCGTGGCCCGGACGACCAGGGCAAGCCGTCCAGCCAGGAACTGGACGGCTACTCGCTGCAAAGCGGCGGCTTCCGCGTGGAGGAATTCCGCCTGCCGGCGATGACCGGCCGCATCTTCACCGCCAAGGGCGCGAACATCGGCGCCAAACAGATGCCGCTGAGCGTGTCCATGGCCTGGGGCAACGGCGGGCCGGCCAAGGACTGGCCGGTGGAAGTCAGCGCCATGCTGGCCGACAGCTACACCCATATCAAGGCGTATTCCGACTTCAGTTTTTCCCCGCCGCAACGCGGCGCTGACCGCAGCGACACCTCGCTGGACGGCAAAGTAGTGCTGGACAAAGCCGCGCTGAAACTCGACGCCAATGGCAACGGCAAGGCGCTGATCGACAAGCTGCCCAAGCTCGATCGCCGCTACGACCTCGTCACCGAGGCCGCCTACCGCGACCCGAATGGCGAAACCCAGACCATCAGCCGCCGCATTCCGCTGTGGCCGGCCGCCTTGCAGGTAGGCGTCAGCGTGGACAGCTGGATTACCGCCGGCCGCGCGCTGAAGCTGAAAGCCGTGGTGCTGGACACCGCCGGCAAGCCCCTCGCCAAGCGGGACGTCAAAGTCACGCTGCGCGAGCATCGCTACCTGTCCAGCCGCAAGCGGCTGGTAGGCGGCCTCTACGCCTGGGACCACAACGAGGAGACCGAAGACAAGGGCAAGGTGTGCAGCGGCACGTCGGATGCCCGCGGCCTGGTGTTCTGCGACATCAATCTCAAGGACGCCGGCGACATGGAACTGATCGCCGAGGCCAAGGATGAGCAGGGCAACGTCGCCCAGGCCGCGCAGTCGGTGTGGGTCAGCAAGCACGACGAGCTGTGGTTCGACGTGGACAACAACGACCGCATCGACATCCTGGCCGAGAAAACCAGCTATCTGCCCGGCGAAACCGCCCGCTTCCAGGTGCGCATGCCGTTCCGCAAGGCCACCGCCTGGCTGGCCATCGAGCGCGAAGGCATTCTGGAAACCCGCGTGCTGGAGTTGGAAGGCAAGAACCCCACCATGGAATTAAAAGTTGAGCCGGACTGGACGCCCAATGTCTACGTCTCGGTGCTGGCCGTGCGCGGCCGCGTGCGCGACGTGCCGTGGTACTCGTTCTTCACCTGGGGCTGGAAAAGCCCGTCGGAATGGTGGGACGCCTACTGGAACGAAGGCGGCGATTACACGCCGCCGACCGCGATGGTGGACCTGTCGCGCCCGGCCTTCAAGTACGGCGTCGCCGAAATCCAGGTGGGCGACGCCGCCAAGCGCCTCGACGTGTCAGTCACGCCGGCTCGCAAAACCTATGGCATACGCGAGAACGCGGAGGTGGCCATCCAGGTCAAGCTGCCCAATGGCAAGCCGGCCCCGGCCGGCACCGAGGTGGCTTTCGCCGCCGTGGACCAAGCCCTGCTGGAGCTGCAGCCCAACCACAGCTGGGAGCTGATGCAGGCCATGTACCAGCGCCACAGCTACGGCGTGGAAACCGCCACCGCCCAGCTGGAAGTGGTGGGCAAGCGCCACTATGGCCGCAAATCGCTGCCGCCGGGCGGCGGCGGGGGCAAGGCGCCGACGCGCGAGCTGCTGGATACGCTGCTGACCTGGCAGCCGCGCGTCGTGCTGGACGCCAACGGCAGCGCCCGGATCAAGGTGCCGATCAACGACGCCCTCACCCGCTTCCGCCTGGTAGCCGTGGCCGACGTCGGCAATGATCTGTTCGGCAGCGGCGAAGCAGAGATCAACGTCACGCAGGATCTGCAGCTGACATCGGGCATCCCGCCGCTGGCGCGCGAAGGCGACCAGTTCGCCGCCGGCGTCACCGTGCGCAACGGCGGCGACAAGCCGCTGCAGGTCAAGGTATCCGCCAGCGCGCCCGGTTTGCCGGCGCTGCCGCCGCGCCAGATCAGCCTGCCGGTGGGCGAAGCCCGTCCCATCAGCTGGCAGGTGACGGTGCCGGAAGGCGTCAAGACGCTGCAATGGACCTTCGCCGCGCAACAGGTGGACGGCAAGGCCACCGACAAGCTGGCCATCAGCCAGCAGGTCGACCCCGCCGTGCCGGTGACGGTGGAACAGGCCACGCTGCAACGCGTGTCGCCGGAGCTGTCCATCCCGGCGGCGGCGCCGCCGGGCGCCCTGCCGGGGCGCGGCGGCATCCGGGTCAGCCTGCAAGCCAAGCTGGGCGACAGCCTGCCCGGCGTGCGCCGCTGGTTCGAAGATTATCCGTATGCCTGCCTGGAGCAACGCAGCTCCGTCGCGCTGGGCCTGGCCGACGCCAAGCGCTGGAACCAGCTGATGAGCGAATTGCCGCTGTATCTGGACGGCAACGGCCTGGCCGCCTACTTCCCGCCAGGCGAAGGCGCGCCGGACCGCGGCAGCGATGTGCTGACCAGCTATCTGCTGGCCGCGTCGCATGAGACCGGGGTGGAGATTCCAGAAGGTCCGCGCGGAAAGATGCTGGATGGGTTGTCCGCCTTCGTAGAGGGCAAACTCAAGCGCGATTTGCCCAGCAGCCGCCAGGACGCCGACGCGCGCCGCCTCGCCGCCATGGAGGCGCTGGCGCGCTACGGCCGTTTCCGTCCGGCCATGCTGGACGTGCTGGACCTGAACCCGCAAAAAATGGGCACGGCCATGCTGGTGGACTGGCTGTCGCTGCTGAACCGCGCGGCAGACATTCCGCAACGCGCCAGCCGCATCGGCGAGGCGTCCAATCTGCTGCGTGCGCGGCTCACTTATCAAGGCACCAGGATGGCCTTCAGCACCGAGGCCAGCGACAACACTTGGTGGCTGATGGGCAATGGCGACGTCAACGCCGCCAGACTGCTGTTGGCCGCCCGCCGACTGCCGGACTGGCAGGCCGACTTGCCCAGGCTGCTGACCGGACTGCTGGGCCGCCAGCAGCGCGGCCACTGGAGCACAACCACGGCCAATCTATGGGGCACGCTGGCGGTCGGGCAGTTCTCGCGCCAGTTCGAAACCACCCCGGTGAGCGGCCAGACCCGCGCGCAACTCGGCAAGACCAGCCTGAGCCTCCCTTGGCCGCAGGAAGGCGTCAAACAACTGGGCTTGCTGCCGTGGCCAGCCGGCCCGGCCAGCCTGCAGCTAAAGCACGCCGGAACCGGCGCGCCATGGGCCACCATCCAGGCCGAAGCGGCCATCCCGCTGAAAACTCCGCGCTACGCCGGCTACAGCATCAAGAAGACGCTGACGCCGGTGAGCCAGAAAGCGGCCGGCCGATATCAACCGGGCGACGTGGTGAAAGTCACGCTGGACATCCGCGCGCAGAGCGATATGAGCTGGGTGGTAGTGGACGACCCGATCCCCGCCGGCGCCACCATACAAGGCGGCGGCCTCGGCCGCGACTCCGCCATCGATGCCAAATCCGGCGGCGACGGCGACTACGCCGACTATATCGAACGCCGCTTCGCCGGCTACCGCGCCTACTACGGCTACGTGCCGCGCGGCGAGCTGAAGGTGGAATACACCATGCGGCTGAACAATCCGGGCGTCTTCAAGCTGCCGCCGACCAGGGTGGAGGCGATGTACGCGCCGGAGGTATTCGGCATGCTGCCGAATCCGCTGTTCAAAGTCGTGGATGACGGAAAATGATGCCGCGCGGCCCTCTTCAGATTTGGGTAGGGGCCGCGTCATCCGTCCGATGATCCTGGCCTGCTTTCCGCCCTGCCTGGATGGGGACGGACGGGCGTGCCAAAGACATTTTGCCAAATTGCTAATTTTTGCTTTAAAACCAATTGAAATTGCAATATGGATTTTGCAGAATGTCCAAATAACCACTACTGGCCAGGCGGAATAGAGAGGTCATCCGCAAGCCAGGAGGATCAAGGCAGGCAGGAAACGCCGGCGTTTTATCGTTAACAACCATTTATGGATTTGCTGCTGCCGCTCAGCCGCCCCGACCATGCCGCACCGCCTCACAAGATCGCCGCTCTGCCGGTTGCTCAGCCTTCTGGTTTGTGCGGCATCCGCTTTCCTGACTGCTGTATCCGCTCACGGAGCGAACGAATCGACGCTAAGATGCGCGCCGTCCGGCGCGCTCTACGACTACCGCTGGGCCTTGCTAAAATTAGCGCTGGATCATGCCCGGCCTACGGGCAGTCCCTATCGGATCGACCAGCTGGATAGCTCGCGGACTACGCAATCTCGCCTGATGGCGATGATGCAGGCCGGGGCGCTGGATGTGATGGCCTTGCCGCCCAACCCGGAGCGGGAAGCGAATATGCGGCCGATCCGCGTCGACATCCTGCGCGGCATGCTGGGCTATCGCGTATTGCTGATCCGCAAGTCTGACGCGGCATGGTTCCAACGCCTGCAACCCGTCGATCTGAAAGGCAAAATCAAACTCGGCTTCAACAGCCAGTGGGCGGATCTGGCCATTCTGCAGGCCAATGGCTTCCAGGTGGTGGCCAGCCCCGGTTACGAGGGCCTGTTCGCCATGCTGGATGCCCGCCGCTTCGATGCCTTTCCGCGCGGCCTCAATGAATTCTCCAAAGAGTTGACGCAGTACGGCTCGCGCTATCCCGAGCTGGCCGTGGACAAAACCTATGCCTTCTTCACGCCCTATCCGGTGTATTTCTGGGTGCGCCGCGGCAATGAGGCCTTGGCTCGGCAGATAGAAAACGGCCTGAACCTGGCGCTGCGTGACGGCACTTTCAAGAAACTCTTCATCCAATACCATCAGCAGGAGATAGACCTGCTGAAACGAGAAAATCGCCGGGTGCTGTTCCTGAACAATCCCATGCTGCCTCGCCAGGGCGCGGATCAAGATTACAGCTGGTGGTTGCCTAAATCCGTCAAGATAGAGCGCTTGCCTTAACAGCCGCCGCTCCCGCGGCGCGTCTTGGCGCAGGTTTTATCCGCCGCGCCAAGGATTTGTCAGCCGGCATCCCGCCGCTTCCCGTATCATGCCAAGCATTCCTTACCGTCTGCGTTCGGCATGGCACGTTTATACCCCTGCTGGCTTCAGCCCTTGCGCCCAAGCCGGGCGGCCTTTTTTTTCATGGCCATTGGCTCCGCGCCGCGGCCGCGCCCATGGTCTGTCTGCGCGCTTTGCCTGGCGCTGCTGACCGCGCCCGCCTGGAGCCAACCATCCTTCACCGAGGTCAAGGCCGCCTGGCAGCCATCCGACGTCGTGCTGCTGGACCGCCATGGCCAAACGCTTCAGCGCTTGCGCGTCGACAAACAGGCGCGGCGCCAGGACTGGGTCAGCCTGGCCGACACCTCGCCGGCGTTCCGCCAGGCGCTGGTGATGTCCGAAGACAAGCGTTTCTACCAACACAGCGGGGTGGACTGGTCCGGCGTGGCGGCGGCGGCCTGGGCCAATCTGTGGAACACCCGCACCCGCGGCGCCTCCACGCTGACCATGCAACTGGCCGGTCTGCTGGACGAGGATCTGAAGGTGGCCAAGGGCGGCCGCAGCCTGTGGCAGAAGATGGGCCAAACCTGGTCTGCCGCCTGGCTGGAGCGGCACTGGACCAAGGCGGAAATCCTGGAGGCGTATCTGAATCTGGTCGGCTTTCGCGGCGAACTGGTAGGGCTGTCCGCCCTGTCGTCCACGCTATTAGGCAAACTGCCCGCCGGGCTGAATCTGGAAGAGTCGGCCATTGCGGTGGCGCTGATCCGCGCGCCGAATGCCGCCGCGGACCGGGTGGCGGCGCGCGCCTGCCGCATTCTGCAAGACATGGGCCGCAAACCCGACTGCAACGTGATAACCGTGCGCGCCACCCAGGCGCTGGCCAAGAGCCGCGCCGCCAACCCGCTGGCGGAACAGGACGCGCCGCACTTTGCGCGCAAGCTGTTGCAGACGCGCGGCTACGCCGCGGGCAGCCGCATCGCCACCACGCTGGACCTGCCCTTGCAGCGCTACGCGGCCGCCGCGCTGCGCCGCCATCTGGCGGCGTTGTCGCAACGCAATGTGCAGGACGGCGCGCTGGTGGTGCTGGACAACCGCAGCGGCGACATCCTGACCTGGGTCGGCTCCAGCGGACGCGGCCTGTCCAATGCATCCGAGGTGGACGGCGTGACCGCGCTGCGCCAGGCGGGCTCCACGCTGAAGCCGTTCCTGTATCAGCTGGCGCTGGAAAAGCATTACCTGACCGCCGCCTCGCTGCTGGACGACAGTCCGCTGGACCTGCAGACCGGCGCGGGGCTGTACGCGCCGCAAAACTACTCCAAGGATTTCAAGGGCCTGGTGCCGGTTCGCACCGCGCTGGCCTCTTCGCTGAACATCCCGGCGGTGCGGACCATAGAAATGGTCAGCCCCAATGCGCTGCGCGACCGCCTGGTCAAACTGGGCCTGACCAGCCTGACCGAGGATGGCGATTACTATGGCTACAGCCTGGCGCTGGGCGCGGCCGATATCCGCCTGTTGGACCTGGCCAACGCCTACCGCACGCTGGCCAACCAGGGCCTGGCCAGCCCGCCGCGCTGGACGCTCGCCGACGCCAAAGCCAAGCCGGTCCGCCAATTGGACGCCGCCAGCAGCTTCATCATTGCCGACATCCTGTCCGACCGCGCCGCGCGCGCGTTGACCTTCGGCCTGGAAAGCGCCTTGTCGACGCGCTACTGGAGCGCGGTGAAAACCGGCACCAGCAAGGACATGCGCGACAACTGGACCGTCGGTTTCTCGCGCCGCTTCACTGTTGCCGCATGGGTGGGCAACGCCAGCGGCGAGCCGATGTGGGATGTTTCCGGCATGCATGGCGCGGCGCCGGTGTGGCAGGCGGTACTGGACCGCGCCCAGCAATCCGCCCCCGCATCCGCCCCCGCATCCGCCCCCGCATCCGCCCCCGCATCCGCCCTGCCGGCCGCCCCGCCAGGCTTGGTTCAACAACGCGTGCGCTATCAGGGCGAGGTGGCGGCCAGCCGCCTGGAATGGTTCCTCGCCGGGACCGAACGCTCGCTGATCGTGCCGCAGCGCGGCAGCGCGGCCAACCTGGCGCCCGGCATCGTCGCGCCGGTGGAGGGCAGCATCTTCGCGCTCGATCCGGACATCCCGCCGGCCAATCAGCGCATGGTGCTGCGCGCGCGCGGGGTCAGCGCCCCCCAATGGTGGCTAGACGGCAAGCGCTTGGGCAAAGGCATGGCCTTGCCTTGGTTTCCGTGGCCGGGCCGCCACCGGCTGGAGCTGCGCGGCAGCGATGGCAAGGTGGTGGATGCGGTAAGGTTTGAAGTGCGGGGCGCCTCTTTGCGGCCCAAGCCGCGCTGAGGCGCCGCGGCTTATGGCTTGGCCTTGCGTTGCCGCAAAGCCTGCATCAGTTGATCGGCGCGCAGGGCCGCGGCCGTCTTCTGCTGCTCGGTCAACGCCTGGTAGTCCTTGGTTTTCAGGAACCAGTCGGCGCTGAGCGCATCTCCGGCGCGCCGCGCCACCACATTCCAGGCGGCGGCCTCTTCCGGCTGCTTTTCCAGCAAATAGCTTTCCGAGATCATCGCCGCGGCATGCGCGTTGCCAGCCGCATAGGCTTGCTGCAAGGCCTCTCTGGCCTCCTCTCGATAATGGAAGCCAGGCTCGTAGTCCGGTTCGCGCGGATGGCCATCGAGTTGGAACAGATAGCGCTCCGCCAGATGGGTCAGCGCTTGCGGATCGCCATGGCGCGCCTGCTCGCGCAGCTCGGCCAGCGACATGCGGTAATACCGTGCGTCGATCTGATAACCGAGCTTGCGAAGCTGCTGCTTGCGCGCCTTTTCCTCCGCGCTTTCCTGCGCCGCGGCCGGATGCTGCCCGGCTGATGGCACCGCGGGATCGCCGCCCACCGCGAAGCTGAAACCCTCCGCCACAGGCTTGGCGTCGCCCTGGCCTGCCGCCCCCGCCGTCCCGTTCCGCAGCGCGGCGCCGGGCTGCGCCGCCAGGGCCGGCTGGCCGCCGGCCCCTGCGGAGTGAACGGGCAGCCAGAACCATGCCGCCGCGGCCGCTGTCCCGGCGGCCGCAATCAACAGTAAGGTTGCCCTTTTCATCGTCAGATCCGCGTCATGCAGCTATTGAAGCCATTGGCGTAGCCATAGCGCGAGTAGTAGTCGCGCTGTGACGGCGTGCCATGCTCCTGGTAATCCGCCGCATCGCGCGCCGAGGCCACCGCGTTCTCGATGAAGCTGGGGTAGCGCAGACTGGTTTCGGCGTATTTGGCGAAAGTGCCGCCCACGCAATCGGCCTGCAGCTCCTGCATCGGCGGCCGGCGGTCGATCCCGCGAGTGAATTGAACAGAATGCCCCCACTCATGCGCCAGGATGAACTTGGCCACGTAGTTGCCATAGCTGTTCTCCTGCTGCTGCAGGAAACTGGTGCCAACGCTGATGGTATACGGGCCGCAGGCCATGGCGCTGGCCTCCGGCTCGCCGCAAGCGTTTTGGTCCACATAGACCGTGGGCCTGGCGTAGCCGCCTAGAAAACCGCGAATCTCGCCGGCGCTGGCCTGGATGTAGCTGTTGTTCACCGGCATCGCCAGCGCGCCTTGGCCTGCCAGAGCCGCCCCGAGGACGAACAGGCGGATGAATCGATGGGTCATGATCTCTTTCTCCTTGTTGTGTGGTGCCACGGAGATTTATTTATGCAATATGGATATTGGAATTTGAAAGAATCAATTCTGCTAAACGCCCAACTTGATATGCATATTGCATTTCATGGCTTTGTCGCCTCCTCCTGCCAGAGCCCAACAAAAATTACCACCCAAAACCAAAGCGAGCCGCCTCACGGCGCTCGCTTTGCTTGCTGACACCGGACCCCAGACTCAGGCGGCTTGGCCAGTGGCCGCCAGCACGATCTCGCGGATGCACACCCGTTGCGGCTGGCCGTAAGCGTAGGCGATGGCCTGGGCGACATCGTCTGCCGCCAGCACGCCGCCCATCTGCTGCTTCCACTCCTGATAACCAGCCTTGATCGCTTCGTCGGTGGTATGGCCCAGCAGCTCGGTTTCCACCGCGCCCGGCGCGATGGTGATGACCCGCACGCCCTGCCCGGACACTTCCTCGCGCAGGTTTTCCGAGATCGCATGCACGGCGAACTTGGTGCCGCAATAGGCTACGTGGCTGGGAAAGGTCTTGCGGCCGGCAATCGAGCTGATATTGATGATGGTGCCGCGGCCGCGCGCCTGCATGCCGGCCAGCACGGCATGGATGCCGTTGAGCAGGCCCTTGACGTTGACGTCCAGCATGCGCTGCCACTCATCCGGATCCTGCTGCGCCATCGCGCCCAGCAGCATCACGCCGGCATTGTTGACGATGGCGTCTGCCGGACCGTACTTGGCCTCCGCCTCCGCCAGCGCTTGCTGCATGGCTGCGCGGTCGGTCACGTCTACCTGGCGGCACAGGGTATTCGGCAGCGCCAAGGCTTCCAGCCGCTCCACGCGGCGGGCCAGCAGCAACAGCGGATGGCCCGCCTGGGCGAACAATTTGGCAGTAGCGGCGCCGATGCCGGAACTGGCGCCGGTGATCACGATCAGGGGCTTGCTCATGGATGG
The DNA here is from genome assembly GCF_059916625.1 of Chromobacterium sp. CCUG 76385. NCBI lineage: Bacteria > Pseudomonadati > Pseudomonadota > Betaproteobacteria > Neisseriales > Chromobacteriaceae > Chromobacterium > Chromobacterium sp. CCUG 76385. The sequence continues at coordinate 257,877 of NZ_JAUCGU010000001.1, read as the reverse complement.
TCTCCTTCCATAAAAAAAAACGATGCAGAGTTAATGCATGGCAGTATAGTGAGCCCATATCGCCCTGAAAAATGATAAAAACCACTATCAGTCATCGGATTTTTCTATGGATATTCGCCAACTCAAGGCTTTTGTCGCCGTATTCGAAGCGCGCAGCATCACACTGGCGGCGCAACAGCTGTTCGTCACCCAGCCCACGCTGTCGGTCACCATCCGCCAGCTGGAGGAGGAACTGGGAACCGCATTATTCGAGCGCCTGCCTCGCGGCGTGGCCGTCAGCGAGCATGCCAGGCTGCTGTACCCGCAAGCGCGGCGGATGCTGGCGCAAGCCGACGCCCTATCGCGCATGTTTCGCCAACAGCAAGACTGTCTGCCCTTGCGCGTGGGCATCGACCCAGACATCAGCCGCAGCCAGCTGGAAAGCTTGCTTGCGCGAATTGCCGCGGCGAAACCGGGGATTCTGGCCGAGGTGGTGGAAGGCTGCGATGGAGACGTCAGGCTGGCCGCGGAGGATGGCCGTTGCGAAGACGAGCTGTTCCTGCCGCTATGGGAAGAGGATTTCGTGCTGGCGGTGCCGCCTGGGCACGCCTTGGCTGCCTGCGCCGAAGCAGACCCGGCGCTGCTGGATGAGCCGGACTGGATCATCTGCCCCGGCCACCCCAGCCATCAACGACTGCTGGACCTGCACGCCGCCGCCGCGCCATCCCTGGCGGCGGCGGCCCGCGCCGGCAGCCTGAGACTGGCCGCTCACATGGCCGCCGCGGGGATGGGAGTGGCGCTGCTGCCCGCCTCGCTGGCGGCAGACCATCCCGACTTGCGGGCGGTAGCGCTGGCCGGCGCGCGGCCTACGCGGCGAGTCGGCCTGTGCTATCCGGCGCAGGCATTGGAGCTGCCCGCGCTGCAGGCATTAAAGGAAAATCTGGATATTTACAAAGGCAGCGGCGCAGACAGACCGTAGTTGTAGATCAGCATGGAAGCGGTAAACAGCATGACGAAGCCGATCAGGCAATCCAGCACGCGCCAGCTGACCGGTTTTTCGAACAACGGCGCCAGCTTGCCGGCAAACAGGCCGATGATGCCGAACCACAGCACGGAGGCGCACAGACTGCCCAACAGGAAGGACAGATTGGCCTCTTCGCCATAGACCGTGGACACGCCGCCGATCAGCACCACCGTATCCAGCCAGACATAAGGATTCAGCAGCGTCACCACCAGAATGGTGCGGATGGCGCGCTTGCGGTCGCGCTCCACGCTGCCCGCCAGCGACATGCCGCCGGCGCTCCATGCGGCGTGGAATGACTTGAAGCCCAACCACAAGATGAAAGCCGCGCCGCCCCAGGTCACCACGCTGAGAAAGCCCGGGATGCCGGCTACCACCTTGCCCATGCCCAGCACGCCGCTGGCAATCAAGAGAATATCCGCGACAATGCAGATGGCGATGATGGGCAGCACATGGCTGCGTCCTATGCCTTGGCGCAGCACGTAGGCGTTTTGCGGGCCGATGCCGACGATCTGGCTGAACGAGATGCCCAGCGCGGAGAGAAAAACACTGAAATTGAACATAGCCTGCTCCTGAATCGTTAGCAGGCAGATTAACCGCAGACAGATGGTTAAGTAAAACTAATAAAAATCATGATACATAAGCAGGATTAATACTGTGCACATCCATGCCGCACAGATTCCAGTCGCGCACCCATCCGGGCAGCTCATGCGCCGCCAAAGGCGGCGAAATGCCATAGCCCTGCCCGTCATGGCAGCCTATCTCCTGCAGCCGCTGCCAGATCGCCCGGCTCTCCACGCCCTCCACCACCAGCTTGCGGCCGGTATAGTGCGCAAACGACAGCATGCTGCGGATGATGGCCTCGTTTCCGGGCATGTCCCGCAGCAAACGGACGAAACGCTGGTCAATCTTGATGGTGTCGAAGGGCAGTTGCTGCAAATGCACCAGCGACGACGCGCCGGTGCCGAAATCGTCCAGCGCGATGGACAGGCCCAGATCGCGGCAACGCTCCAGTTTGGCCGTGATCTGCTCCGCCTCCTGCTGGGTGACGCTCTCCAGCACCTCCAGCTCCAGGAATCCATCAGGCATAGGATGGCTTTCCAGCAGCGCGTTGAGCAGGGGCAGGAAATCGTCGTGCTTCAGCGTGGCGGCGGAAAGATTGACGCTGACGGGTATCGACTGCCCCTGGCTGCGCCACTCGCTGGCCTGGCGCACCGCTTCGCGCAGCACCCACCAGTCCAGCTCGCGCATCAAACCGCTGTTCTCGATGGCGGGAAAGAACTCGCCGGGCAAGACAAACCGGCCATCGCGCACCCAGCGCACCAACGCTTCCGCGCCTTCGATGCGGTTGGTCTGCAAATTGATCTTGGGTTGGAAATAAAGCCTTAGCTCGCCGCGCGGCACCGCCATGGCGAAGGCGCTGCGCATCGCGTGCAGGCGGTGGATTTCCTCGTCCAGCGCCGCGTCGTAGTGGCGGCAATGTCCGCCGCCCTGCTCCTTGGCGCGATTCAGCGCCAGATTGGCCCGCCGCAGCAGGCTGGCGGGATCGCACGGCCCGGCCGGACTGACCGCCACCCCGACGCTGCAACGCGCCTCCACCGTGACGCCCATCACTTCCACCGGCAGCGGCAGCTGCCGCAACACCGCGTCCACCAGCGCCTGGACGCGGTCTACCCGCTCGGTGCAGGCCATGAAACGGGACGCGCCCACCCGGCCGACGTGCCCGAAGGGATAGATGGCGTCGCGCAGCCTGCGCGCCATCTCGCACAGCACCATGTCGCCGCCGTCGTAGCCTAGCCGGGCGTTGATATCGTGAAAGCCCTCCACCGCGACAGCCAGCACCGCCACCTGGCTGCCCCCATGCCTGGCGCCCAGCAGACGGCCGATCAGATCCTGCATCTGGCTGCGGTTGGGCAGCCCGGTCAAGGCATCGTGGCGGCTGAGAAAATCGAGTTCGGTTTCGATGCGCTGGCTGCGCTCAAGCGCTTCATGCCGCTCCAGCGCGCGGCCGATCTCGCGCGCCATCACGTCGAACAGGGCGAGTCGGGTTTGATCGAAGAAACCGCAGTGCCGGGAATGCAGCGCCAATACGCCGATGACCTGCTGGCGCGCCAGCAGCGGCGCCACCAGCAAGCTGCCCTCGTCCAGGCCGCCAAGACCATCGCGCCAGCCATGCAGGCCGGAATCATTGCGCACATCGTTGCTGACTTGCAGCGCGCGGCTGCGAACGGCGCGGACCGCCGGATTGGCTTCATGGCCGGTATCCAGCCGGACAAAGGAGAACATCTCCTCGCCTGGCGTGCTCCAGCCCTGGTGCGCCAGGGCGGTCATCTGCAACTCGCCGCCATCCAGCATGCCCACCCAGGCGATATTGAAAGAGGATTCCTGCACGCATACATCGCAAACCGACTGCAGCATCACTCGGCGATCCACGCTGTCGGCCAGCGCCAGCGTGACGCCGCTCAAGGTGGAATACAAGGCCGATATCGACTGCAGATGCTGCTGGCAGGAAGCCGATTCTTGCTGGATGCCTCGCTGGTAACCATGAGTTTTCAGCATCTGATCCAGCAGGATGCGCTTGCGCAACAGCCGCGCGGCCTCGGCGGCGGCCTCTTCGGGCAGCGGCGCTTGCGCCAGGCTGGCCAGCAGATGCGCCTGGACCCTCTCATACAGGCCGGACAGCCAATCCAGGCCGATGCCTAGCCGGCAGTACGCTTCGCCGGCCTGGCTGAGCTGGCGGGCCCGCGCTTCGTCCAGAGGATGGCGCAGCAGCTTTTCCCAATCCTGCAACAAGCGCTCCACCGCCGCATCCAGGCAGCCCGCCTGCTGTAGCAGCAGCTCCGACTCGCGCTCGCTCTTCAGCAGATGCCAATACAGCTCCTTGGCCAGCAAGGGCCGTCTCGCCAGGCAAAGCTCGGCGTAGCGCGGCAATTGCGCCAGGTGTTCGGCCCGGATGCCGATAAAACGGCACATCCCCGCCAGGAGTGCCTTGTCGTCCGTCTGCATCTTCACATTCCGCGCCTGATTTGCATCAGGTCCGCCCTTGCCCGCATCCATCGCTGCAATCATGACAACCCGCCCATGAGCGAGCTTTTTCTTGTATTGTGTTGCGGCGTCCCGATTCTGCGGCAGGCGGCAAGCCCATGGCGCGCAATCGAGATGCCGAAACCGGAACATGCCACGACGCTGGCTTTTAAGCAAGTCCAGCGGCATTGTTAAGCGGTATTATTAATCGGATTTTTACTCATACCTCTTCGGTGAGCGACCCTTGCTAGATCCAAGACAACTGCAGACCCTGGCGGCGGTGGCGGAAACCGGCGGATTCGACAAGGCTGCGAAAAAACTGTTCCTGACCCAATCCGCCGTGTCGCAACGCATACGCCAGCTCGAAGAACTGCTGGGGCAACCCGTTCTCACCCGCACGGTGCCGGCGGAAGCGACCGAAACCGGCCGCCAGCTGCTGCAGCATTATCAGCAGCTGCTGCTGATGGAAGGACAGCTGTTGCAAAAACTCAACCCCGCGACCCGCCAGCGCGAATTCACCACGCTGGCGGTGGGCGTCAATGCCGACAGCCTGGCCACCTGGTATATGCAGGCGGTGGCGCCGGTATTGGCAGAGCGAGACTTGTTGCTCGACATCGTGGTGGACGACCAGGACCACACCCACGAATTGATGCGCACCGGCCACGTGATAGGCTGCGTCGGCACGCGCCCGGTGCCCATCCAGGGCGGCATCCAGCATTATCTGGGCGCGATGCGCTACCTATGCCTGGCCACGCCGGCATTCGCCGCCCGCTACTTTCCCGACGGCGTGGACCATGCCGCGCTGGCGCGCGCGCCTTCCATCCTGTTCAGCCGCAAGGACGCGGTGCAGGCCCAGTTTCTGCGGCAGGCGGCCGGCTACGATGGCAGCTTTCCCAGCTTCACCATCCCATCGGCGCAAGGTTTCGTGGAACTGACGCGGCAAGGACTGGCCTATTGCCTGCTGCCGGAGCTGCTGCTGGAAGACGACTTGGCCAGCGGCAAACTGATAGACCTGTTTCCAGGTCAATACATAGACATTCCGCTGTATTGGCATCACTGGCGCGTGGAGTCGCAGCTATCTCATGCGCTGACTGAAGCGATGCTGGACTATTGCGGACGATACTTGCGCCAAGACAAAGTGAAACAAGCCGAGCAATAGCAGAATCCATTCGACAACACGCTTGGGATCGGCGCGGCAAGCCTGCATTGACAAGGCCTCCGCCCTGTCGCATCATCCGACGCCGACCTGGTTTTATGGAGGCAGCATGACCAGCAATCAGCATGTACCCAGCAATGAACAGTGGGCAGAACTGGAAATGGCAGCGCGTCTGGCCGCGAAACAGGCTTACGCGCCCTATAGCAAGTTCTCCGTCGGCGCCGCCATCCTCGATGGCAACGGCAAAATCCACATCGGCTGCAATGTGGAAAACGCCTCATACGGCCTGACCAATTGCGCCGAGCGCACCGCCGTTTACGCCGCGCGCGCCAATCAGGGCATGCAGGAAGTGGCCGCCGTGTGCATCTACACGCCCACCGACACCCCCACCCCGCCCTGCGGCGCCTGCCGCCAGGTGCTGAACGAATTCGGCCCGACCATGCGGGTGCGCGCCATCTGCGATGGCGACGAGATGATAGACACCACGCTGGACCTGCTGCTGCCGGGCGCCTTCGGCCCCAAGAATCTGCAGGAGCCGGTCGCCTGACTATCAAGCGGCCAAGTCGCTCGCAAAACAAAACGGAAACCCGAAGGTTTCCGTTTTTCTTTCATGTTTAACGATCGGACAGCATGGCCTGGGCCACCGCCTCAGCGATCTTGATGCCGTCCACACCGGCCGACAGAATGCCGCCGGCGTAGCCGGCGCCCTCGCCTGCCGGGAACAGCCCCTTGACGTTCAGGCTCTGGTAATCGTCGCCGCGCGTGATGCGCAGCGGCGAGCTGGTGCGGGTCTCCAGGCCGGTCAGCACCGCATCGTACAGATCATAACCGCGGATCTGGCGCGCAAAATGCGGAATCGCCTCGCGCATGGCCTCCACGCAGAAATCCGGCAGAATGCGCGACAGATCCGTCATGGTCACGCCCGGCTTGTACGACGGCTCCACCTCGCCGAGCTTGGTGGACGGCTTGCCGGACATGAAGTCGCCCAATAGCTGCGCCGGCGCGAAGTAGTCGCCGCCGCCCAGCTCGTAGGCCTTGCTCTCCAGCTCGCGCTGGAAATCCAGACCGGCGAGCGGGCCGCCCGGGTAATCGACTTCCGGCGAGATGCTGACCACGAAGCCGGAGTTGGCGTTGCGCTCGTTGCGCGAATACTGGCTCATGCCGTTGGTCACCACGCGTTTCTCTTCCGAGGTGGCCGCCACCACGGTGCCGCCTGGGCACATGCAGAAGCTGTACACCGCGCGGCCGTTGCCGGCGTGATGCACCAGCTTGTAGTCGGCCGCGCCCAGAATCGGATGGCCGGCATACTTGCCCCAGCGCGCCTGGTCGATCAGCGATTGCGGGTGTTCTATGCGCACACCGATGGAAAACGGCTTGGCTTCCATATACACACCTCGCTTTTCCAGCATCTGGAAGGTGTCGCGCGCGCTGTGGCCCAGGGCCAGCACCACGTAATCGCTGAGCACCTCGCCGCCATCGGCCAGCTTCACGCCGCGGATGCGGCCGTTTTCCAGAATCACGTCGTCGACGCGCTGCTCGAAGCGGATTTCGCCGCCCAGGGCGATGATCTCGGCGCGCATATTCTCCACCATGCTGACAAGGCGGAAGGTGCCGATGTGCGGGCGAGCCAAGTAAAGGATTTCTTCCGGCGCGCCGGCCTTGACGAACTCGGCCAGCACCTTGCGGCCCAGGTGGCGCGGGTCTTTGATCTGGCTGTACAGTTTGCCGTCGGAGAAGGTGCCGGCGCCGCCTTCGCCGTATTGCACATTGGATTCGGTATTGAGCTGGCTCTTGCGCCACAGGCCCCAGGTATCCTTGGTGCGCTGGCGCACTTCCTTGCCGCGCTCCAGCACGATGGGCTTGAAGCCCATTTGGGCCAGGATCAGCGCAGCGAAAATGCCGCAGGGACCGAAGCCGACCACCACCGGCCGCTGCTTCAGCTCGGCCGGCGCCTGGCCGACATAGTAGTAGTTGGTGTCAGGCGTGGGCGCCACGCGGCGGTCGCCCTTGAAACGGGCGAACAGCTTGTCTTCATTGGCTACATCGACATCGATGATGTAGACCAGGCTCATCACGCCCTTGCGCGCGTCGTAGCTGCGCTTGAACACGGTAAAACCGCGAACGTCCTCGGCCGCCACTTTCAGAAAATCCGCCACGGCTGCGGCCAGCTCCTCCGGGGTATGATCCAGCGGCAGTTTCAGTTCGGAAATACGCAACATAAAAATCCAGTACCAGGTTGGTGTCTATTCAACGAGGCGCCATTGTAGCGGCAAACGGACGCGGCGGCACGACTCAGGTCAAGCCGCCGATTGCAATGCGTTCGGATGTTGACTATAGCCTTCTGTATAGTTTCCGCCGTCCGCCTATGGACTCCTGATGACAGCCGACGGCCCGCACCACCATTCCCCGCCCGCCTCCGCTCTGCGCCAAAGACGCGGCAGGCCTGCATGGGCGCACCGAAGTTTTGGCGTATCAGGAGCAAGACCATGAATCTGGAAATGCTGACGCAACCTATCGTCCGATCAGCAATACAGGCATTGCAGCAGGGAGACCACTCCGCATGGCTGGCTCAATTCAGCCCGGACCTCACCTTCACCGATGAAGGCCTGCCTGCCAACTTCCTCAAGTTCAGTGAACACGCCATGGGACATGAGCGCTTCACACGCATAGACCGCGTGGAGAATCAGGGCTTGGACATCTATGGAGCCTTCCACAGCGACCGCTGGGGAGATTTCGAGACCTTCTTCAAATTCCAGCTGGGCGGTGACGGCAAGATCCGCCAACTGGACATCGGCCAAGTCAGCCACTTGCGCTAACCCGGCTCAGGCGTATGCAAGCGGCGCCTTCGCGGTGCCGCAAGCCTTGCACGCCGGCTCAAGCCACCCGCGCCAGCCTGCCGCCGTCCTCGTCCGGCGATTCGAAGCGCTTCCAATCCACGATCATCACCTGGCTCAGGCCGCAATCGCGCGCCAGCTGCGCTTCTATCTCTTCCAAGACCATATGCCCATGAATCACGCCGTTGATGACGACTTCGGCGCGGCGCATCACGCTATCGTCCGCGCTGACAAACCAGATGCAGTAACGACTCATCGGCAATCCTCCGGCTGGTGGTGCTGCGACACTGATGGAGATGTAAATATGGTCTGAATTGCCACTGCGCCGCAAGCCCGAATGCGCGCGATGCCGTTTTCCGCTGCGGCGGCATGGCAAACGCGCCACGCCTTGCGCCTTATCGCGCCAGCGCCTCACGCAAAACAGACCAGGCCTGAATCTTGGCCTCTAGCGGCAAGGTATGCGCCGGGCTGGACGAGGGCAGATCGATCAGCAGCAGATCGTCGCCGCAAGGCTTCAACTGCCTCCGGCCGATTTTGGCCGCCGTGCCGCCGTTGAACGCCACGGCGCGCAGCGCCGGCAGCTCGCTCAGCAGGTCAAGCAGCGCATTATGTTTCTGATTGCGGATGGCCGCGTCCAGGCTGCCCTTGCGCTCGGCCTGGGCGATGACGTCCCACAAGCCCACGCCATGGGCCAGCAACGATTCCAATCTCGCCGGGTATGGCAGCGCGCGCAGGTCGACGCCGATGACCGCGCCCAACAGCTCCCAGAATTTATTGTGGGGATACGCGTAATACTGCCCGGCGGCCAAAGAGGCGTCGCCGGGCAGCGAACCCAGGATCAGCAAACGGGTATGGCCGTCCACCACTGGGGCGAAGCAGCGCTTGTCTCCTGGCGACATATATCAGAACAGCTGTCCCTGCTGGCGCGCCAGCCAGGCCTTGACCGGGCCAAAGGTCTTGCGATGCGCCTGCAGGACGCCGTGGGATTCGATCGCCGCCAGGTGTTCCGCCGTGGGATAGCCCTTGTGGCGGGCGAAACCATACTGCGGATGCAAGGCGTCCAGGGCCACCAGTTCGGCGTCGCGCGCGGTCTTGGCCAGGATGGACGCGGCCGAAATGGCCGCCACCTTGGCGTCGCCCTTGACGATGGCCTCCCCCGGCACCGGCAGCTGCTTGGGCACGCGATTGCCGTCGATCTGCGCCAGCGCCGGCCGCACCGACAAGCCTTCCACCGCGCGCGTCATCGCCAGCATGGTCGCCTGCAGGATATTGAGCTTGTCGATCTCATCCACGCTGGCGCTGGCAATGCACCAGGCCAGCGCGTCGCGCTTGATCAGCTCGGCCAGCGCGTCGCGTCTGGCCTCGCTCAGCACCTTGGAATCGGCCAGGCCGTCAATGGGCTTGGCCGGGTCCAGAATGACGGCGGCGGCGAATACCGCGCCAGCCAGCGGGCCGCGGCCGGCTTCATCGACGCCGCAGATCAATTGCATCGCGCCACATCCAGCACCGCGCGCGCCGCGCGGTTGGCGGTATCCTGGCGCAGCGTCAGCTGCAGCTCGGTGAAAGTTTTGACCATATCGGCCCGCGCCGCGGTATCGGTGTACAACCGCTGCATCTCTTCGGCCAGCTTTTCCGGCGTAGCCTGCTTCTGCAACAGCTCCGGCACCACGAAGCGGCCGCACAGGATATTGGGCAGGCCCACATACGGCAGCTTGATCTTGCGTTTGACCAATCGATACGTCAGCGCCGACAGCTTGTAGCTGATGACCATAGGCCGTTTGGTCAGCGCCACTTCCAGCGTGGCGGTGCCGCTGGTGACCAACACCACGTCGCTGGCGATCATCGCCATCTGCGCATGGCCGAACAGTTTGCGGATGGGCAGATCGCGCGCCTTCAACTGATACAGCATGCGCTCGAACTGCTCCATCGTGGCGCGGGTGGCCAAGGGCACCAGGAACTGGGCATCTGGATATTGCCTGAGCAGCAGCCGGGCCGTATCCAGATACACCGGCACCATGTATTCCAGCTCGCTCTGCCGGCTGCCCGGCATCAGGGTGAAGACCGGCACATTCAGCGGCAGGCCCAGTTGATCGCGCATCGCCTCCTGATCGGGTTCCAGCGGAATCTCGCTGGCCAGCGGATGGCCGACGTAAGTCACCGGGATGCCGGCCTGGCGGTACAGCGGCGGCTCCATCGGGAACAGGCACAGCACATGGTTGGCCGCGCGGCCGATTTTCTGGATGCGCTCCGGCCGCCAGGCCCATATCGACGGGCTGACGTAGTGCACGGTTTGCACGCCGCCCTTCTTCAACGCTGCCTCCAGCCCCAGATTGAAGTCGGGCGCATCGATGCCGATGAAGACGTCCGGCCGTTCCATCAGCAACTGCTCGCGCAGCTGGCGACGGATGCGCAGCAGCTCCGGCAGGCTTTTCAGCACCTCGGAATAACCGCGCACCGCCAGTTTTTCCTGCGGCACCATGCTGTGAAAGCCGCGGGCCTCCATGCGCGGGCCGCCGATGCCGGCGAATTCGATATCGCTGCGGTGCGCCCGCAGCGCGTCCATCAGATGAGCGCCCAACAGGTCGCCCGAGGCCTCGCCGGCCACCATGGCCACCTTCAGGGCGCCTTTGCGCTTGAACAGGTGATCGCTCATAAGCTCAGCGGATGATTCCTCGCGCCGATTGACCAAAGAAACGCACGAACGGCTCCAGCTCGGCGTGGCCCTCGCCAGCCTCGGCCAGAATGGCGGCCTTGGCCTCGTCGTAGCTCAAACCCTGGCGGTACAGGGTTTTGTAGGCGTTGCGCACGCGGCGGATCTGATCCGGCGTGAAGCCGCGGCGCTTCATGCCTTCCGCATTGATGCCGGAAGGCACGGCGCGGTTGCCATGCGCGGTCACGTAGGCCGGAATGTCCTGCGCCACGGCGCTGGCGAACGCCGTCATCGCATGTTCGCCCACGATGACAAACTGGTGCACGCTGGTGAAGCCGCCCAGGAAGACCCAGTCCCCCAGATGCACGTGTCCCGCCAGCGTGGCATTGTTGGCCAGGATGATGTGGCTGCCGACCTGGCAATCATGGGCGATGTGCACATAGGCCATGATCCAGTTGTCGTTGCCGATGCGGGTGACACCCCCATCCTGCACCGTGCCGGTGTTGAAGGTGCAGAACTCGCGGATGGTATTGTTGTCGCCGATTTCCAGCCGTGTCGGTTCGCCGGCGTATTTCAGGTCCTGCGGCATGGCGCCCAGCGAACAGAACTGGAACACGCGGTTGTTCTTGCCGATGCGGGTATGGCCCTCGATCACTACGTGCGGGCCGATCCAGCTGCCGCTGTCTATGCTGACATTCGGGCCGATGATGGAATAGGCGCCGATTTCCACGTCATCGGCGATCTGCGCCTTCGGGTCAACGATGGCGGTCGGATGAATGGTCATATCACACCTCGCGTTTGGCGCACATGATTTCCGCTTCGCACGCCACCTGGCCGTCCACCAGCGCGCGGGCCGAGTACTTGCCGATGCCGCGCTTCAGCGCCATCTGCTCCACCTCGAATACCAGTTGGTCGCCCGGCACAACCTGGCGCTTGAAGCGGGCGTTGTCGATGCCGACGAAGAAATACAATTCGTTTTCGGCGCGCTCGCCCTGGCTCTTGATCGCCAGAATGCCTGCGGCCTGCGCCAGCGCTTCGATGATCAGCACGCCCGGCATCACCGGATACTGTTCAAAGTGGCCCGCGAAGAACGGCTCATTGATGGTCACGTTCTTCAAGGCCTTGATGCGGGTATGGGCTTCGAACTCGGTGACGCGGTCTACCAGCAGGAACGGATAGCGATGCGGCAGGTAGCGCATGATCTCGCGGACGTCGATCGAGACAGCGTGTTCACTCATGAGGTTCTTCCTTCGAATTTTTCAGTGTTTCCAGTTCTCGCTCAAGCTGCTTGATGCGCTTGGCGAAATCATCCAGATGGCGGACATGGACGGCATTGGCCAACCAGTCCTTCATGCTTTGCAGGGGGTAGGACGAGGCATAAGTGCCCGCTTCCTTGATCGATTTCGACACCAGGGTGCCGCCGCCGATATGGGTGCGATCCGCCACTTCGATGTGGCCGACGAACATCGCCGCGCCGCCCACCGTGCAGCGCGCGCCGATCTTGGTGCTGCCGGCGATGCCGACGCAACCGGCGATGGCGGTATGCTCGCCGATTTCCACGTTATGGGCGATCTGCACCAGATTGTCTATCTTGGCGCCCTTGCGGATCACCGTGTCCACCAGCGCGCCGCGGTCCACCGTGGTATTGGCGCCGATTTCCACGTCGTCTTCCAGCACCACGCGGCCGGTTTGCGGAATCTTGAACCAGTGGCCCTTGTCCCAGGCCAGACCGAAGCCGTCGCCGCCGATCACGCTGCCGGAATGCACGCCGACGCGGTTGCCGATCACGCAGCCATGATAAACCGTGACATTGGGGTACAGCGTGACGTCGTCGCCAAGCACGCAACCGTCGCCGACCACCACGCCGGGCATCAGCCGGCAGCGCTCGCCGATGACGACATCGTCGCCGATAGTGACGTTGGCGGCGATCTCGCTGCTCAGGCCAATCCGGCAGCCCTCGCCCACCACCGCGCGTGGATGAATGCCGGCGCGCGGCGCTTTGGGCGGATGAAACAAGGTGGCCAGCCGCGCAAAATACAGATAAGGATCCGCGGTGACGATCAGCGAGCGGCCATCGAGCTCGGCGGCGAGCGCCTCGGTGACGATCAGCGCGCCGGCCGCGCTGGCCAGCATCTGGCGGCGGAACTTGGCGCTGGCGACAAAGGCCACTTCGCCGGCGACGGCGCTTTCCAGCGGCGCCAGCCGCTCGACTGCCAGATCCGGGCCGCGCAGCTCGCCGCCCAGTTGTTCAACGATGTATGCGAGTGTGTAGGACATCAAAAACAAAGCCGACCGCGGGTCGGCTTACTCCGGTGACGGTTTAAACGATTACTTGTCCAGTTCTTTGAGCACTTGCGGCGTCAGGTCGAACTTGGGGTTGATGTACACCGCTTCCTGCAGGATCAGGTCGTAGTTCTCGCGCTGGGCGATCTCCTTGACCACGCGGTTGGCCCGTTCGGTCACGCCGGCGAACTCTTCATTGCGCCGCTGGTTGTAATCCTCGGCCAGCTCGCGCGACTTGGCGCGGTAATCGCGGTCCAGGCTGGCGTATTCGCGCTCAAAACGCTTGCGATCGTCCTGAGACAGGCTATTGCCGCCGAGCTGGGACTCCAGATCCTTGGCCCGCGTTTCCATCTTTTTCAACTCTTCGCGGCGATCCGAGAACTCTTTGTCAAGCTTCTTGTAGATGGCTATGGAAGTGCCTGCCTCGCGGTAAATCCGCTCGACGTTGATGTAGCCGAGCTTGAAGTCGGCGGCATGCACCGGCATGGCCGCAACGCTCAACATAGCCAGCCACCATTTCCATGCTTTCATGATTGCGTCCTCGGATAGCGTTTAGAAGGTGGTGCCCATCTGGAACTGGAAGCGCTGAAGCTTGTCGTTCGGCTCCTTCTTCAGCGGATTGGCAAGACTGAACTTCATCGGGCCCATCGGCGACAGCCAGGTCAGCGCCAAGCCTGCAGAGTAACGCAAGCCATCGCTCACCGAGCTGTGAATTCCCGCGGCGTTCTGCTGGCTGGTCAGATTGGTGTTCCATAGCGTGCCGACGTCGACGAAGGCGCTCAGACGCACGGATTTATTATCCTTCAAGCCAGGCATCGGGAACAGGATTTCCGCATTGGCCACCGCCTTGCGATTGCCGCCCAGATAGGAATTGGCTACGGAATCATACGGACCGATACTGCTGGTATCATAGCCGCGCACCGAACCCAGGCCGCCCATGTAGAAGTTCTGGAAGAACGGCAGCACCTTGGTCTTGCCGTAACCGTCGGCATAGCCCAGCTCGCCGTTCAGCATCAGCGTGAAGTCCTTGGACAGCGGGAAGTACCAGGTCTGCTGGTGCGTCAGACGGTAATATTGCAGCGAACCGCCCGGCAGACCGGCATCGGCATTGACGCGGATGGTAGCGCCGCGCGTCGGCCACAAGGCGCTGTCGCGGGTGTCGCGGCTCCAGCCCACCGTGCCGAGTATGGTGTAGTTGCTGCTGCCGTACTGGTTGACGAAGTCGATGTACTGCTGCGGGCTGTTGCTGTAGGTGGTGATGTCGGTCTTTTCCGCGCCCAACGTGAAGTTGATGCGGTCGTACTCGGTGATCGGCACCCCAAAGCGCACATCGGCGCCTATCGTACCGGTCTTGTATGCCGAGATAGAGGTCGCGTCCGGGTTGTAGACGCGGTCGTACACGTCATAGCCCAGGCTGACGCCATCCGGCGTGAAGTACGGATCGGTGAACGACAGCGAGTAGTTCTTGTTGACCTTGCCCGTGGACATGCCCAAAGACATGTATTTGCCGGAACCGAAGATATTGCTTTGCGAGATGTTGGCGCCGATCACCAGGCCCTCGCCCTGCACATAGCCCAGGCTGCCGGAGATGCTGCCGGTGGAGCGTTCCTTCAGGCTGATGTTCATGTCCACCTGATCCGGCGCGTCCGGCACGGCAGGCGTTTCCACGTTCACATCTTCGAAGTAGCCCAGGCCGTCCAGGCGCTCCTTGCTGCGCTTGACGTCTGCGGCGTTGTACGGCGCGCCTTCCATCTGGCGCAATTCGCGGCGAATCACTTCATCGCGCGTCTTGTTGTTGCCGGCCACATTGACGCGGCGGACATAGGTCTTGCGGCCCGGATCGACGAAGAAGGTGAAAGCGGCGGTCTGCTTGTCGTGATCGATATCCGGCAGCACATTGACGTTGGCGAAGGCGTAACCGGCCTCGCCCAGGCGGTCGCTGATCGCCTTGACCGCTTCAGTCACTTTCTCATTATTGAAAGTGTCCCCGTTCTTGATGCTGATCAGTTTGCGCAGCTCCGGCTCCGGCACTTTCAGATCGCCGGCCAGGCGCACGTCGGACACGGTGAACTTCTTGCCTTCATGCACATTGATGATCAAGTACATGCTCTGCTTGTCCGGGCTGATCGACACTTGCGACGAGTCGATGCCGAACTCCATATAGCCCTGATTCTGGTAGAGGGCCTTGAGCTTCTCCAGATCGCCAGTCAGTTTCTGCTTGGAATACTGGTCATCCTTGGTGATCCATGACAGCCAGCCGCCCGTGGTCAGGCTGAACTCATCCAGCAGCTTGGACTGCGAGAAAGCGTTGGCGCCAACGATGCGGATTTCCTTGATGCGCGCGGTCACGCCCTCATTGATGTCCAGCGTGACCGACACACGGTTGCGCTCCAGCTTGGTGACGGACGGCGTGATCTCCACCGAATACTTGCCGCGGCTGTAATACTGGCGCTTCAATTCCTGCACCGCGCCATCCAGCAGGGCCTGGTCAAAGATCAGAGACTCGGCAAAACCGTTGTCCTTCAGCGCCTTCTTCAGTTGATCCTTGCTGAATTCCTTGGCGCCGTTGATGTTGAGCTGGGTGATCACCGGGCGCTCCGCCACGGTGACGATCAGGGTAGCGCCGCGGCTTTCCACGCGCACGTCGTTGAAGAAACCGGTGTTGAACAGCGCCTTGATCGATTCCTGCGCCTTGGCATCGGTAAAGGTGTCGCCCACCTTGACCGGCAGATAGTTGAAGACCGTGCCCGGCTCGGTACGCTGCAGGCCCTCAACGCGAATATCCTTGATGACGAAAGGATCAGCGGCCATCGCAGTGGAGGCCATGGATAGGCCCAGCACGGCCGCTGAAAGTAGCTTCAATTTCATAGGTACGTTTTAACCCCCAAATAGGCGGCTGAAATCATTCAGCATGGCAAACGCCATCAAAGACGCCAGCAATATGAAACCAATTTTTTGTCCGAGCATTTGCGCCCGTTCGCTGACAGGCTTACCTCTTACCAGCTCCGCGACATAATACATTAAGTGGCCGCCATCCAGAACCGGTATGGGCAGCAGATTGAGTATGCCGATGCTGATGCTGATCAGCGCCAGAAATTCCAGATACGGCGTCAACCCCTCGCGCGCCGTCTGCCCCGCTACATTGGCGATGGTCAGCGGACCGGACAGGTTGTTCAAAGAAGCGTGGCCAATCAACATATTGCCGAGGAACTTCAGGCTCATCCAGGCGGTGTCGCCTGTCTTCGCCGCAGCCTGCTGCAAGGCGCCGAACACGCCATAATGCACCATGAAGCTCAGCTTGTCGTTCCAAGCCGCATCCGGCAACGGCGCGACGCCAATGCGGCCCACCACTTCATCATCCTGCCTCACCGCCTGCGGCCGCAGGCTCAACTGCATCGGCTTGCCATCGCGCTCGATGCGGATTTGCAAATCCTTGCCAGGGCTATTGCGCACCAGTTGCACCCAAGCCTCCCAGCTCGGCAACGGCTGGCCGCCGACAGACAACAGCTTGTCGCCGGGCTTCAAGCCAGCCTTGGCCGCCACGCCGCCCGGCTCCACAACGCCCACGGCCGGCAGAAAGCGCGCAGGCGAAAAGCCGGGATCGCCCTGCTGCAAGGCCTGCACTGCCTTGTCGCCAAAACGGGCGGCATCGATGCGCCGCTCCGCCGCCGCGCCGGAGGCGTTCTGCACCCTCACGGAGATAACGTCGCCTGACATGGCGGCATCGACCAGGGCCAGGCGGATTTCCTGCCAGCTGGACACCGCGCGCCCAGCCACGCTGACTACCCGGTCGCCATCGCGAAACCCCGCCGCCGCCGCCGGCGTCTGCGCCACCACGGTGCCGATCAGCGGCTTCAGCTGCGGCACGCCCTGGCCAATCACGCCCCAGTACAACAGAACTGCCAGCAGCAGATTCGCCAGCGGGCCAGCCGCCACGATGGCGATGCGCTTGAGCACATGCTGATTGTTGAAGGCGCGGGGCCGTTCCTCCGGATCGACATAGCCTTCCCGCTCATCCAGCATCTTGACGTAGCCGCCCAGCGGAATCGGGCAGATCACCCACTCGGTCTCGCGCGGCTTGAAGCGGAACAGGGGAGTGCCAAAGCCGATGGAAAAACGCAATACGCGCACGCCGCACAGCTTGGCTACCCAATAGTGGCCAAGCTCGTGAAACGTCACCAACACGCCTATCGCCAGCAGGAACGCGAATACAGTCAACATAAGGCCACCCTCTGCTCCGCGTAGCGCCGGGCCTCGGCATCGCGCGCCAGCAATCCGGCCAGCGAATCGCTGGCTGCAGCCGGGACGCCGGACAAGGTGTCAGCCACGATGCGCGGGATGTCAATGAAGCGAATCCGACCTTCCAGGAAGGCGGCCACCGCCACCTCATTGGCGGCGTTCAACACCGCGGGCGCGTCGCCACCGGACTCCAGCGCATCGAAAGCCAGCTGCAGGCACGGGAAGCGCCGCATATCAGGTTTTTCAAAGGTCAAGTCGCCCAGGGCGAAGAAATCCAGCGACTCCACGCCGGCTTCTATGCGCTCCGGCCACGCCAATGCGCACGCGATGGGCGTGCGCATATCGGGAGAACCCAGTTGCGCCATCACCGAACCATCCCGATATTGCACCATCGAATGGATCACGCTCTGCGGGTGCACCACTACATCGATGCGGCTCGGCGGCACATTGAACAGCCAGCGGGCCTCTATGACTTCCAGGCCCTTGTTCATCAAGGTGGCGGAGTCGACCGAAATCTTGCGCCCCATGCTCCAGTTGGGATGGCGGCAGGCATCATCGGGGGAGACATCCAACAGCTCGGCGGCGGACTTGCCGCGGAACGGGCCGCCAGAAGCGGTCAGAATGATCTTGCGGACGCCGGCGGCATCGGGCTGGCCGGCATATCCCGCCGGCAGCGACTGGAAAATCGCGCTGTGCTCGCTATCCACCGGCAGCAAACTCGCGCCGCTGCCATGGACGGCATCCATGAACAAACGGCCGGCCACCACCAGCGATTCCTTGTTCGCCAGCAGGATGCGCTTGCCGGCGCGCGCCGCCGCCAGCGCCGACGGCAATCCCGCGGCGCCGACGATGGCGGCCATCACCGCGTCGACTTCCGGCAAGACGGCCACCTGCTCCAAGGCCTGAGCGCCAAACAGCACCTCGCCCGCCAAGCCGGCATCGGCCAGACGCAGGCGCAATTGCGCAGCGGATTCGGCATCCGCCACTACCAGATAATCGGGATGAAAACGACTTGCCTGCTCGAACAGCTTGTCGAGCTGGCGATGAGCGGTCAGCACCACCACCCGGTAGCGCTCGGGATGACGGGCGATCACGTCCAGCGTGCTGCAGCCCACGCTGCCGGTCGCCCCCAGTACGGCAATACCCTGAGGTTTGCTCATGTGAACCTTCCAGAATTACATGCCGCCCAGCGCGCGCAGGGCGTTGCTGACCGCCAGCACGGCGATCAGGCTGTCGATACGGTCATACACGCCGCCATGGCCAGGCAGCAGCGCGCTGCTGTCCTTGATGCCGGCCGAACGCTTGAACCAGGATTCGAGCAAATCGCCGCACACGCTGACCGCGGTCAGCGGCAAAGCCAGCAACAACAGCCCCCACAGCGGCAGATGGATGTCCAGCCAGCCAAAGTGATCAACCAGCGCCACATACAAGGCCACGCACGCCACGGCGCCGTAAACGCCCTCCCAGCTCTTGCCTGGACTGATCGCCGGCGCCAGCTTGCGGCGGCCAAAGGCCTTGCCGGAGAAGTAGGCGGCCACGTCCGCCACCCAAACCAGCCCCATCACGGCCAACAAGGCCAAGGCGTCATGCCGCGTCGGCTCCGGCCGCCACTCCATGAAGGCGAACCAGGCCGGCAGCATCAGCGCCCAGCCGAGCAGCCAAGCCGCTGCGCCCGAGGGAATCGGCCAACGCTTGACCAACCAGGCCGGCACCAGAACCAGCCAGAACGCCAGCGCCAGGCCATGAACGGCGGCATGCGTGTGCCAATGGCCGAACCAGGCGATCACCGCCAGCAGCGAGGACAAGGCCAAGTAGGCGGCTTGCTCCGGCAGGCGCATCTTGACCATGCGGGAGTACTCCCACAAGGCCAGAATGACGATCAACCAGGAAAAGCCGCCCCAGGCGGCGGCGGGAAACAGGAAAAGCGCCGCCAGCATCAGCGGAAGCAGCACCAGCGCAGTCAGGATACGCGTTTTGAGCATGAAAGGTCAGGGTCGGTCGCGGCGCAGATGTTCCGGCAGTTGCTCGCTGGTGCGACCAAAGCGCCGTTCACGCTGCCAGTAGGAAGAAATGGCCTGCCCCAGCGCCGCGCGATCGAAATCGGGCCACAGCAGATCGGTGAAGTACAGCTCGGAATACGCCAGCTGCCATAGCAGGAAATTGCTGATGCGCTGCTCGCCGCCGGTGCGGATGAACAAATCCGGCTCCGGCGCCCAGGACATCGTCAACTGGCGGCTCAAGTCCTCCTCGGTGATTTCGGTCGCGCCCTGCCGCAACAGCTGATTGGCAGCCTGCACGATATCCCAGCGGCCGCCGTAATCGGCGGCGATGCTGAGCACCAAGCCGTCGTTGCCGGCCGTCTTCTGCTCCGCGCGATCGATGCGCTCGCACAGCTCGGCGCTGAACCGCTCGCGCGAGCCCAACACCTTCAAACGGATATTGTTGCCGTGCAGACGCTCCACCTCATTGTCCAGCGCGCGCAGAAACAGCTCCATCAGGAAGCTGACTTCCTCTTGCGGCCGGCGCCAGTTTTCAGTGGAGAACGCGAACAGCGTCAGATAGCCGACGCCCAGCTCCTTGCAGGCCTTGACGATCTCGCGGACCGCGTCCAGTCCGCGCTTGTGGCCGGCCACGCGCGGCAGGAAACGCTTCTTGGCCCAACGGCCATTGCCATCCATGATGATGGCGATATGCCGGGGCGGCTCGCGCCCCTCCGGCGTATCCTTCCAGGATGCGGAAAACAAGAGCAACCCCTTACACAGCCATCAGATCGGCTTCTTTGGCGGCCAGCAGCTTGTCGATTTCTGCGGTGTACTTGTCGGTCAGCTTCTGGATTTCGTCCTGGCCGCGGCGCTCGTCGTCCTCGGTGATGGTCTTGTCCTTCAGCAGGTTCTTGAACTCGGTATTGGAGTCGCGGCGGATATTGCGCACGGCCACGCGCGCACCCTCAGCCTCGCCGCGCACCACCTTGATCAGGTCCTTGCGGCGCTCTTCGGTCAGCATCGGCATCGGCACGCGGATGACTTCGCCCATGGACGCCGGGTTCAGACCCAGATCGGAATCACGGATGGCCTTCTCGATCTTGGCCAGCATCGGCTTTTCCCACGGCTGCACGCCGATGGTGCGGGCGTCGATCAGGGTAACGTTGGCCACCTGATTCACCGGCACATCGCTGCCGTAATAGTCAACCATGACATGATCCAGAATACCGGTGTGGGCGCGGCCGGTACGAACCTTGGCCAAGTCGTTCTTGAACGCCTCCAGCGATTTCTGCATTTTTTGTTCGGCCGATTTCTTGATCTCGTTAATCATGTCGCACTCCCAATCGAAACTTCAAATAACAAGGCGAAAACGGCCATTGCCGTTTTCGCCTTCAGCAATTTTCAAACTCAGCAGTGTACCAGCGTGCCTTCGTCTTCGCCAAGCACGACCCGGCGCAGCGCGCCGTTCTTGAAGATGCTGAACACCTTGATATTCAGCTGCTGGTCGCGGCACAGCGCAAAGGCGGTGGCGTCCATCACTTTCAGATTGCGCGAAATGGCTTCGTCGAAGGTCAGGGTCTGGTAGCGCACCGCGTCCGGGTTCTTTTTCGGATCGTCGGTATACACGCCGTCCACCTTGGTGGCCTTCAGCATGATGTCGACGTTCATTTCCATGCCGCGCAGGGCGGCGGCGGTATCGGTGGTGAAGAAGGGGTTGCCGGTGCCTGCGGCGAAGATCACGACCTTGCCCTCTTCCAAGTACTGCATGGCCTTGCCGCGCACATAAGGCTCGGCGATCTGCTGCATGGTCAGCGCGGACTGCACGCGCGCGATCAGGCCCACCTTGGTCATGGCATCCTTCAGCGCCAGCGCGTTCATCACGGTGGCCATCATGCCCATGTAGTCCGCGGTGGCGCGGTCCATGCCGGCCGCCGCCGGCGCCACGCCGCGGAAGATGTTGCCGCCGCCGATGACGATGCCTACTTCTACGCCAAGCTCCACCACTTCCTTGATCTGGCCGACGATCTGCTCGATCGTGGCGCGGTTGATACCATAGCTGTCATCGCCCATCAGGGCTTCGCCGGAAAGTTTCAGCAGAATGCGTTTATAGGCAGGAACTTGGCTCATGATGTCCTCGGTGTTGGCGGTTTATGGTATTTCAGTTTGCAAAACGGCACCCTGCATGCAGGGTGCCGTCGGTACAGCGGTAGCGCCAGGCTTACAGCTTGGCGGCGGCAGCCACTTCAGCGGCGTAATCCACCACCTTCTTCTCGATGCCTTCGCCCACCACGAACATGGCGAACGCCTTCACCGAGGCCTTTTGCTCGGCCAGCAGCTTTTCAACGGTCTGATCCGGGTTCTTGACGAAGGGCTGACCCAGCAGGGTCACTTCGGCCAGGAACTTGTTCACGCGGCCTTCCACCATCTTGGCGACGATGTCGGCCGGCTTGCCGGATTCGGCAGCCTGAGCGGTGTAGATCTTGCGCTCTTGTTCCAGGGTCTCGGCCGGAACCTGATCCTTGGACACGCACAGCGGCTTGGAAGCGGCGATGTGCATGGCTACGTCCTTGCCCACTTGCTCGGCGCCGGCGTAGTCGACGATCACGCCGATCTTCGCGCCGTGCAGGTAGGTAGCGATCGCGCCTTCGGTCTGGTAGCGAACAAAGCGACGGATGGTCATGTTCTCGCCCAGCTTGGCGATGGCGGCCTTGCGGATTTCTTCCACTTGCACGCCGTCCACTTCAACCGCGCCCAGCGCTTCCACGTCAGCCGGATTGGCGATGGCGACAGCCTTGGCTGCGGCGGTAGCCAGAGCGACGAAGGTCGGATCCTTGGCCACGAAGTCGGTTTCGCAGTTCACTTCAACCAGCGCGCCCACGCCAGCTTCGACGTAGGAACCGATGATGCCTTCGGCAGCCAGGCGACCGGCCATCTTGGAGGCCTTGTTGCCGGACTTGATGCGCAGGATTTCTTCGGCCTTGGCGAAGTCGCCTTCCGCTTCAACCAGAGCCTTCTTGCACTCCATCATGCCCAGGCCGGTGGCCACGCGCAGATCCGAAACCATTTTTGCGGTGATTTCCGCCATGCTTCACTCCTAATGTTGGATTACGTAAACAATCGGGTCCAAAAAAAGGGGCTTGCGCCCCTTTTGGTCCGCTTACTCGGCCTGGGCCGTTTCAGCGGCAGCGACGATCTCTTGCAGAGAGTGCGCGCGACCTTCCAGTACCGCGTCGGCGATGCCGCGAGCGTACAGACGGATGGCGCGGCTGGAGTCGTCGTTACCCGGGATCACGTAATCGATGCCGTCCGGGGAGTTGTTGGTGTCAACAACGCCGATCACCGGAATGCCCAGCTTCTTGGCTTCGACGATGGTACCCTTCTGGTAGCCGGTGTCGATAACGAAGATGGCATCCGGCAGGCCCTTCATATCCTTGATACCGCCCAGCGAGCGCTCGAGCTTTTCAACTTCGCGCTGCAGGTCCAGCAGTTCTTTCTTGTTGTAAC
This sequence comes from Chromobacterium sp. CCUG 76385, assembly GCF_059916625.1. NCBI lineage: Bacteria > Pseudomonadati > Pseudomonadota > Betaproteobacteria > Neisseriales > Chromobacteriaceae > Chromobacterium > Chromobacterium sp. CCUG 76385. The sequence goes on along the minus strand of NZ_JAUCGU010000001.1, from coordinate 235,205 downwards.
CGGTTTCGCCGGCGGATTCCAGGATGGCGCGCTTTTCTTCAAGACGCTTGATGGACTGCTTCACGGTCTTGTAGTTGGTCAGCATGCCGCCCAGCCAGCGGTGGTCGACAAACGGCATGCCGCAACGGGCAGCTTCTTCACGTACGATCTCACGCGCTTGACGCTTGGTGCCCACGAACATCACGGTGCCCTTGTTGGCAGCCAGACGACGCACATACTCCTGGGACTCCACGAACAGCGGCAGGGTCTTTTCCAGGTTGATGATGTGGATCTTGTTGCGGCTGCCAAAGATGTACTTAGCCATCTTCGGGTTCCAGAAGCGGGTTTGGTGGCCGAAGTGAACGCCGGCCTCAAGCATTTGACGCATGGTAACGTTGGTGGACATGCAAAAACTCCTAAAAGGGTTAAGCCTCCATCCGCGCAGACAACCCGTTCTGGAAACTGGTTCCGCCGGGCACCCTTTGGCGCGGATGTGCGTAGTTTTGATTAAAATCCCAGCCAATATGGCAAGGACGCAAGATTCTAGCACCGGAAACCCTTCCGCCTCAAGCTTTCCGTCCCTGTTCCCGCTCCGCGCGGCGGCGTCGCAGCTTGTTGCGTACCACCCATGCGACAAACCAGGTTGGCAGCACGCCCAGAAAGAAGAAAACCGCCGCGCCACCCATGATGCTGCCCTGGCCCACAGACAACATCAATACCACATATAACCAAGCCATCAGCACGATCAGCGTCATAATTAAAACAATCGTTTGAATTGCAGAGAAAATACATCAACAATAAGGCGTCATTGTAAACCAGCCATCAGCCGCCATCATGCACACCGCCATCACCCGCCTGTTTGGCATTGAGCACCCGCTGCTCTGCCCCGGCATGAGCTATATCGCCACGCCGGAACTGGTCGCCGCCGTCGGCAATGCCGGCGGTTTGGGCATTCTCGCCACCGGCCCGCTCTCCGCCGACGCCACCCGCGCCGCCATTCGCCGCATCCGCGAATTGACCGACAAGCCTTTCGGCGTCGGCTGCACGCTGATGATGCCAGGCGCCGCCGACAATGCAAGGGTCGCGCTGGAAGAACAGGCGCCGGTGATCAACTACTCGCTGGGCAAGGGAGACTGGATCGCCGAAGCGGCGCACCGCTACGGCGGCAAAGTGCTGGCAACGGTGGTCACGGAGAAGCACGCCGTCTCGGCGCAAAAATGCGGCGCCGACGCCTTGCTGGTGACTGGACACGAGGCTGCGGCGCACGGCGGCAGCGTCACCTCGCTGGTGCTGGTGCCGGCGATCCGGCGCGCCAGCTCGCTGCCCATCGTCGCCGCCGGCGGCTTTGCCGGCGGCGACGGCCTCATCGCGGCGCTGGCGCTGGGCGCGGACGCCGTCGCCATGGGCACCCGGCTCGCCATGACGCGGGAAAGCCCGGTGCATGCCAACACCAAGGATATGGTGCTGCAGCGCGGCGTAGCCGACACGCTGTATTCGAAAAACTTCGACGGCCTATGGTGCCGAATGATGGACACCCCCGCCGCGCGCCGCGCCAGCCGCAAACCACTGGGGCTGATGCCGGCCGCCTTCCGCGCCAGCGCGGTGGCCCGGCGCATGGGGATGCCCGTGCTGAAGGTGGCGATAGGCGGCATGCTCAAGCAGCCGCAAGCCTTGCGCCAACTGGCGCTGTTCGGCGCCGCGACAGAATCCATCCGCCTCGCCATCCAGGACGGCGACCATGAAAAGGGCGTGCAATTGATAGGCCAGGCCCAGGGCCTGATAGACGACATACCGTCAGTGGCTGAACTGTTCGAACGCCTGATGCATGAGGCAGAACAGTGCCGAACCCGGCTGACCGCCTATCGCTAACGGACAAAACCCTCGTCAATGGAAACCAAGCCCCAATCGACGAGGGCGATACCCGGCGCGGAGCCGCCCCATAGCAGCCTGCGGATGGCCAGAGCGCGCAAGCGCGACGGGACGGCGGCAGACAAAGCCTGATCAGGCCAGGGCGACAGACATGGCGCAGCGAAACGACGCGCGGCTTAAGTTACGGATCCCCGCGGCAGCCATGCCTCAGCGGGATTCCCGCGCCATGGCCTGCGCGCCATCACCCTGCGCCCGCTTCAGCATTGCACGTGCAGATGGAAGGGATGGTCGTTTGGCGTGCCGTTGATATCCGCGGTCCTGACGAAAATCCCATTCGGATTGCCGGCTCGCTGCGTCACGCTGATCAGGCCGAAAGCCGGATAGTTGGTCAACGCATCCCCTATCGTCGCCGTATAAACGCACTGGGAGACATTGCTGGGGAAAATCACCTCGAAGGCGCCGATATTGCTGCCGAAATTGTCCGACGCCGCGCCGGCCGGCCCCACTGCCAGCGTGCCGTCGACATTCACGATGACGCTATAAGTTTTGCTTACCGTCACCGCCGCCGCGGTAACGGCCGCCGCCGCGAAACGCGATGGCGGCTGCCTCTCGGCCAACGCCTGCGAAGCCAGAGATGCCAAAGCCAGAACCGCAAGGCATGCCGTGATACGTAGTGCAGAGTGTCTGGTGTTCATGATACCGACTCCTTACCAAAAAATGCTCAACCGCACCATGCAAGGACAAACCTCAAACGCCCAAACCGCAAGGCGCCGAGCCGGGGCGCGCATGTTCGCCTCCGGATCCAACACTGGATTGCGCGCAAGACTGCCCTATCAAGAACCCTCCCATTCAGACCGCCCCACCCTACCACTATCAAAGATTGATGGAACGAGGCAGCCGATCAGAGGCAAGCGAGGGAATGCATGAACCGGGGAGACTGGCAACTTAAACAGCCGGCACATCTGGCCCAGCTGCCCGCCAAGGAAATGCGGAATGATAAAGACATCTAGATGCAGCTGATATTAAACTTAAAAAGACAATTAATATGCTGACATAAATGCCAGCCCTCCCCTCAACCAGAACGCAAACCGCAACGACATGGTCCAACCGCCGCCTTGCAGCACAGAGCGCGCCAAGTCAGCGACAGGCTACGCATGAACATGCCGAGCCAGCCCATATGCACGAACAACAGGCCGCAAGCCAGCGCATCACCGCCAGGCGACGTTGACGTGCGACAAGCAGCAATCCGCCATGCATTCAACATCGCCTTTGACTAGTCTGAAAACACCGGCCGCCATCGGCCAAACCGCGAAGGAGAAATGCAATGAAGGCTCAAGCTGCATGGTTTTGGCTGGGATGCTGCTTCATGCTGGCATCCTGTGGTGGTGGAGGTGGTGGCGGCGGTTCGGGATCGAGCAGCTTGTCCGGCACCGTGGCGGTCGGCGCGCCGATGCAGAATGCCACGCTGACGGTGCTGGGGGCCAACGGCCAATCCGCCAGCGTCAGCGTCAATAGCGACGGCAGTTACAGCAACCTGGACGTCAGCGCGCTGACCGCGCCCTTCCGACTGCAGGCCTGCGGCCTGGTCAACGCGGTCTACACCTGTCACTACGCCGTGGCACAAAGCGCGGGCACCGCCAATGTCACGTCATTGACCACCGCCCTGGTCACGCTGGCCAGCGGCAGCGACGCCGCCAACATCATGACCGCCGGCGCGCCGTCCGCCAGCGCGCTCAGCAGCAGCCAGCAAACCCTGCAGGGCGCTTTATCGCAAGTTCTGACCGCAGCCGGCCTCAATAGCGGCGCCGACCTCACCACCACGGCCTTCAGCGCCAATCGCACCGGCATGGACAAGGTGCTGGACGCCATCGCCGCCAATACCGGGACCAATAACGGCCATACCTTCGTGCAGCTGGAGGGACGCTTTGGCAGCAGCAACTTCTACGTGGACAATGGCGGCAGCCAATCCGGCAGCCTGAACGACGGCACCCTGCTCAATGGGCTGGGCCTGGACCTGACCAGCATCAGCCAGATATTTTCAGCATTGAATAGCGCTGCCGGCAGCAGCAGCGCCAGCGCCTGCGCCACCGTGCTGAACAACAACGCCGGCCTGCTGGATCCGCAGTTCACGCTCAGCATCAACCAGCAAACCCTCAACGCCAGCAATTTCGCTTCGCAGATCTGCGGCTTCCTGTCGCAAGACGGCTTGCTGGGCGGCAGCGTCGCCAACCCCACGCTGCGCGATTGCGACTTCTCCGGCAACGACAAGATCTGCACTGTCGGCTTCGATGTCATCAACGGCAACACCGTGCAGGAGGGGGCAGAGATGGCAGTCGTGCTGCGCAGCGGCGCAACGGCATGGAAACTGCTGGGCCAAGCGTCGCCGTATGAAATCCACGTCAACGCCAATGTGCAGCGCACGCTGAGAGTGGGCGTCAGCAACCCGCAACCCAGCTATTACCGCGCAATTTCTTTTGAGATCCATACCGGCGCCAATGGCGTCAGCAACGTGATCCAGTCCGCCAAGGTCTATCAACGCAACGCCGCCGGCACCGGCTGGGACAGCACGCCTATCGCCACGCTCAGCAATGCCGGCTGCACCAGCCAATCCTGGCTCACCATGCAAGGCAGCAGTTGCGGCAGCACATGGCTGGGCCTGGACGGCTTCAATAATGGCAGCCTCGCCTCCGGCGATGCACTGATCTCCGCCTTCTTCCAGCGCGGGCGGCAAGTGAAGATCGATCTTTACTCCGACAATGCCTTCAGCAGCCTGATCACCAGCGTCGTCACGCGCGTGGATGGTGTGCCGCCGCAATCGTCTCAACTGGCGACACTGCCCTGGCTGACGCTGGACAGCGCCAGCCAAAGCGCCTTGGCCAACTACGCCAGCGCCCAGGGCAGCGCCTTGAGTTTCTCCTGGACCGGCAGCAATAGCGTCGTCCCGCATGATGCCTCATTCTGCAACAGCGGCAGCTGCAACAATCCCGTCCACATCGACCTGGGCGGCAAATTGGGCAGCGCCGGCAGCGCCAGCTTCAACCTGTCCAGCCTGACGCTGGCCGCCAGCGACTACAAGATGCTCGCGCTGTACGGACGAGACCGCAGCAACCTCGGCTTCGAGAGCAATTACGTCAGTTGCGTCAGCGGCAGCAACAACTGTCCCTGATCAAGTGTTCAGCCTGATCAGCCGTTGATTATCCGACCCCCGCCAGGGCTTGCTGGTCGGCAAGTCCTGGCGGTAGCGGCCGTCTATCAGCACATCGACGTAGCGCAGAATATCCAGCTGAGCCACTTCCTCATGCCGGTAGCCGGTCCATAGCCAGATATCCTTGTCCGGATAGCGGGCCTTGAAGCACCGGCACAAGTCCAGAATCTCGCCGCGATTGGCCGGGTGCAGCGGATCGCCGCCCGACAGGCTCAGGCCGTCGTGCTTGGCGCAATGCGCCAGCAACTGCTCGCGCACCTCTGGCGTGAACGGCCGGCCCGCCTTGCGATCCCAGGTCGATGGGTTGTGGCAGCCCGGGCAGGCATGCGGACAGCCGGTGACGAACAGCGTCACCCTCACCCCTTCGCCATTGAGCAGATCGCAGGTGTAATAGCGGTCATAATTCATGGCCGCATCAATGCTCGCCGCCATAATGCTTGACGCGCCGCATCACTTCCTTCTGCTTGCCCGCATTGAACGGCCGGGCATTGGGACTGCCGAGATAACCGCACACCCGGCGCGTCACCGACAGCGAGGCGCTGTCGCGGTTGCCGCATTGCGGGCAGCAAAATCCCGCCGCGTCGGCCACGGCCTCTCCCATGAAACCGCACTGGCCGCAGGAGTCCACCGGGGTATTGCTGCCGAAGTACGGCACGCGCTGCAAGGCGTAATCCCAGATCGCTTCCAGCGCCTTCAGATTGTGCTGCATGTTAGGCAGCTCGACATAAGTGATATGGCCGCCGTTGGCCAGCTCGGCGAAGCCGGTTTCGAAGTCTATCTTCTCAAACGGGTTGACCTTGCGGAACACGTCCAGATGGAAGGAATTGGTGTAGTAGCCCTTGTCCGTGACATCGGGAATATTGCCAAACCTCTCCTTATCCAGCCTGCAGAAGCGATGACACAAGGATTCGCTGGGCGTGGAGTACAAGGAGAAGGCGAAACCGGTTTCGCGCCGCCATTGCGCGGCGGCTTCCTTCATCCGCGCCACCACCTGGCGCTGGAATGCCTGAGCCTCGCGGCTGTCCGCCGGATGCGCGCCGAACAGCAGCACGCCTACCTCATGCAGGCCGATGTAACCCAGGGAAATGGAGGCGCGCCCATCCTCGAACAGGCGCATGATGTCCTCGTCCGGCTGCAGCCGCATGCCGAAGGCGCCTTCGGTGTACAGAATCGGCGCCACATTGGCCTTGACCCCGCGCAGCCGCTCGATGCGCAGCATCAGCGCGCGGAAACACAGCTGCAGACGCGGCTCCAGCAAGCGCCAAAACGCCTCGGCATCGCCGCGCGCCTCGATGGCGATGCGCGGCAGATTCAAGCTGACCACGCCCAGATTGTTGCGGCCATCCAGCACCTCCCGGCCCGACGCGTCGCGCCACACCGACAGGAAACTGCGGCAACCCATGGGCGAAACCGGCACCGAAGAGCCAGTGGTCTGGCGGATCAAGGCGGCGGAAATGATGTCCGGATACATGCGCTTGGAGGTGCATTCCAGCGCCAGCTGCTTGATGTCGTAATTGGGATCGGACGGCTTCAGATTGATCCCATCGTCGATGAACATCACCAGCTTGGGGAATACCGGCGTGATGCCTTCCTTGCCCAGGCCCTTGATGCGCACGCGCAGGATGGACTGCTGAATGATGCGCTCCTCCCAAGCCGTGCCCATGCCGAAGGAGAATGTCACGAACGGCTGCTGGCCGTTGGAGCTGAACAGGGTGTTGATCTCATACTCGCAAGCTTGAATGCCGTCGTAACACTCCTTCTCCGTCCGCTCGCGGGCGTAACGATCGGGATCGGGGATAGCGTATTGCTTGGCCACATCCAGATTCTTGCGATAGCTCTTCAGCACATACGGCGCCAGCGTCTGATCGATATTCGGGATGGTGGTGCCGCCGTACTGGTGGCTGGCCACCTGGGCAATGATCTGCGCCGTGACGGCGCAAGCCACGCCTATCGACTTGGGGCTCTCGATCTGGGCATTGCCCAGGCGGAAGCCCTGCTCCAGCATGCCCTGCAAATCCACCAAGCAGCAATTGGTGAACGGCAGGAACGGCGAATAGTCCAGATCGTGAAAATGGATATCGCCAGCGCTATGCGCGGCCAGGATGTCCTTGGGCAGGAAATTGCCGGCGAACTGCTTGGACACGATGCCCGCCATCAAATCGCGCATCACCGGAAACACATTGGCGTCCTTGTTGGCGTTCTCGGTGGTGGCCTCCTCGTCGGTCTTGTGCACCAGCCCCATCAGTTTGGCATGCAGCTCGGAACCGCGGGCGCGCACGGTGTCGCGGTCATGGCGGTACTCGATATAAACCCGCGCCACCTCCGGATAGCGCCGCATCAGCGCGTCCTCAACCCTCTTCTGGATGGCCGGGATGTCCAGCCGGCCATCCCGCGCCAATTCGCGGCACTCGCGCTCCACTTGCGCAGCGATTTCCAGCGCCAGACCGGCCGGCTCCGCATGGCCGGCCGCCGCCGCCGCTCGCCGGCAAGCATTGGCAATCTTGCCGATGTCGAATTCCACCACCGCGCCATCGCGCTTGCGCACCTGAAGCATCGTCGCCCCTCCACAGTTCTATCGTCGGAAAACGGAGTTGGCGCGCGCCATCGCGCGCAGCTCCGCAACGGACGTTATTGTGGCGAAATCCATCTGACGCCGCCCGGCTTTTTATTCAAAATATGGGGATGGAATTTGCCGTCGATCAATATATTGTGATTTTCAGCCATCCACATACGCCGCTTGGCGCAAAGTCGGCGCCAGGCGCCGCCCAAAACAAACCCCGCTGGCGCGGGGTTTGTTTCATGCCGATCCATCAAGCTGGATCAGTTGCTTTCGATCTTGGCCATCTTGCGGCGCTCATGCTCTTGCAGGTAGCGCTTGCGGATGCGGATGGATTTCGGCGTGATTTCCACCAGCTCGTCGTCGTCGATGAACTCCACGGCCGACTCCAGCGTCAGCTTGATCGGGGTGGTCAGACGCACGGCTTCGTCGGTGCCGGAGGCGCGCACGTTGGTCAGCTGCTTGCCCTTGACCGGGTTCACCACCAGGTCGTTGTCGCGGCTGTGAATGCCGATGATCATGCCTTCGTACAGCTTGTCGCCCGGGGAGACGAACATGCGGCCGCGGTCTTCCAGCTTCCACAGCGCGTAAGCGACGGCTTCGCCGTTCTCTTGCGAGATCAGCACACCGTTGTGACGGCCCGGCAGATCCGGCTTCACCGGCGCGTAGTCGTCGAACACGTGGCTCATCAGGCCGGTGCCGCGGGTCATGGTCATGAAGTCGGACTGGAAGCCGATCAGACCGCGCGCCGGGATATGGTATTCCAGGCGGGTGCGGCCCATGCCGTCCGATTCCATATTGGTCAGCTCGCCGCGACGGCGGCCGATTTCTTCCATCACGCCGCCCTGGTGATCGTCTTCCAGGTCGATGGTCAGGTTTTCATACGGCTCGCACTTTTGGCCGTTGATTTCCTTGTAAACCACGCGCGGCTTGGCCACAGCCATTTCGAAGCCTTCGCGGCGCATGTTTTCCAGCAGAATGGTCAGGTGCAGTTCGCCGCGGCCGGACACGCGGAACACGTCGGCGTCGCCGGTATCTTCCACGCGCAGCGCCACGTTGGTCAGCAGTTCTTTGTTCAGACGGTCGCGGATCTGGCGCGAGGTCACGAACTTGCCCTCGGTGCCGGCCAGCGGCGAGGTGTTCACCATGAAGTCCATGGTCAGGGTCGGCTCGTCCACGGACAGCACCGGCAGGCCAACCGGCTGGTCCTTGTCGCAGATGGTCACGCCGATGCCGATATCCTCGATGCCGGAGATGATCACGATGTCGCCGGCTTCCGCTTCCGGCACTTCCACGCGCTCCAGGCCCTTGAAGCCCAGCACCTGGTTGATGCGGCCGGTGGCAACCTGTTCTTCGTGGTTCATCACCACCACTTGCTGACCCGGCTTGATGCGGCCGTTCAACACGCGGCCCAGGCCCAGGCGGCCGGTATAGGTGGAGTAGTCCAGCGCGGAGATCTGCAGCTGCAGCGGCGCGTCGGCGCTGCCGGCCGGGGTCGGCACGTGGGACAGCACGGTGTCAAACAGCGGACGCATGTCGCTGGACTCCTGATCCAGCTCATGCTTGGCGAAGCCGGACAGGCCCGATGCGTAGATGATCGGGAAGTCCAGTTGTTCGTCGGTGGCGCCCAGCTTGTCGAACAGGTCGAAAGTCTGGTCAACCACCCAGTCCGGACGCGAGCCCGGACGGTCGATCTTGTTGATCACCACGATGGGGCGCAGACCCAGGGCCAGCGCCTTCTTGGTCACGAAGCGCGTTTGCGGCATCGGGCCTTCCACGGCGTCAACCAGCAGCACCACGCCGTCCACCATGCCCAGCACCCGCTCCACCTCGCCGCCGAAGTCGGCGTGTCCCGGGGTGTCGACGATGTTGATGTGCACGCCTTCGTAGTTGATGGCGGTATTCTTGGCGAGAATGGTAATGCCGCGCTCTTTTTCAAGATCGTTGCTGTCCATTACGCGTTCGTCGACATGCTGGTTTTCGCGGAAGGTGCCGCTTTGCTTCAGCAATTGGTCAACCAGGGTGGTCTTGCCATGGTCCACGTGGGCGATGATGGCGATGTTGCGGATTTGTCGGGTCATGTTTAGCGTTTCGGCTGGAATTCTGAAAACAGAAAAATCGAAAGATTATAGCATGCTAGCCCAGCGCCAAGAAAATTTCGGTAAAAACAAATGATAGTTTTATAGTTTCGCCATTAATAAACGGCGGCGGCAAAAACTTGAGGCCGAGAGTTCGGCCGACTCGTCGCCACCGGCTTTTGGCGCTACACTGCCGGCCATCCGGCAACACCAAGGACTCCTGACATGTACGACTGGAACGCTCTGTGGCATGAGCGCGAAGCCTACCGCACCGGCTTCGACATCCACCATAACGACGCCAACGAACTGGCCGACGCGCTGCGCGCCAAGCTGATCCATCCGGCCGCCCATCCCGAAGAAGTGGCCGTTTATGAAAACGATGATCGCTACATCCTGGCCGGCCACGCCGGCGGCCTGCAGCTATTGGAAGTATTGAAGCACGGCCTGTTCGACATCACCCTGCGCTTCGTCACCGAGGACGAGGGGCAGAACGTGCCGCTGCCGTATGTGGAAATCCACGTCGACAATCTGGCCACCGAAGAACAGGCGGTCTGGCGCGGAGAAGCCCGGCTGGACGACGAGGGCCGCATCTGGGTGGGCAAGCGCACGCTGGATGAAAACGTGCTGCCGGCCATGCCCTTCGACGAGCTGTCCTTCACCGACAACGCGGAATTTCGCGAAGCCCTGTCGCGCGTCTGGCATGAGGACTTGCCGCAGTTGCGTCCGCTGATCGAAGCCTGGTTCCATCATGGCGGCGCGGCGCCCGCCCACGAGGAGCCGGCTCATTACGGCGACGCCGACCGCGTGCAGCAGATCTGCGACCGCTACGCCGAAATCGTCCGCCGCGAGCAAGCGCTGCTGTCGCGCCTGTTCAGCGACGACGAACTGCGCCTGATCGCCGGCGTCATCGCCGGCATCCACTTCGACAGCGCAGCCTCCTGCCGCGGCGTGTGGCTGGCGGTGGAAGCCCGCATCATCGACGACGAGCTGGATCAACAGTTCCAGATCGACAGCGAGGCGCTGCTCGGCAAGCTGAAGAATCTGAGCTACGCCCAGGAAGTGGCGCTGATCGAAGCGCTGTCGCCGCTGCAATCGTGACGGGCCAGCGGCTCAATCCGCCGCCCCCGTCAAAATGGCGCGCATGGCAAGCGGTTTCGGGTATCATGCACGCCATTTTCGAGCAATCACACTAAAAATTCGCAGCCTGCCAGCCATCTTGGCGCGGCAAGCCGCCATTCCTCTGGAAAGATCGATTACATGACAGAAGCCACTGCCCTGCGCGACCTCCCGCGACACACCCTATTCCGTGCCGGCGACGTATTCGTCCTGTTTGGCGAACTGTTCGGCCGCGGCTACGCCAACGGCCTGATCAACGAGGCGCGCAAGGCCGGCATGGAAATCATCGGCATGACCGTGGGCCGTCGCGACGAGAACAACCAGCTGCGTCCGCTGAACGAAGAAGAGTTGGCGGAAGCGGAAGCCAATCTGGGCGGCAAGATCATCAACGTGCCGCTGATGGCCGGTTTCGACCAGGATGCGCCGGCAGGCGAAGCCACGCCCACCCAGCTGCTGGCCGCTCTCAGCCTGAAGACCTGGCAAGACGACAAGCTGGACTGGGAACATATCGAAAAATGCCGCCAGATCGGCGTCGCCCGCTTCCAGGCCGGCGTGGCGCAAGCCATGGCGCAGCTGGACGGCATGATCGCCGATGGCCGCAATGTATTCTTCGCCCACACCATGGCCGGCGGCATTCCCAAGGCCAAGGTGTTCCTGGCCATCGCCAACCGCGTATACAAAGGCCGCGGCGAGCGCTTCCTGTCGACCGAGGCCTTGCTGGGCAGCGACCTGGGCAAGCTGATTCTGCAGAACTTCGACGAAGTCACCGCCAATACCTTCCAGCACCTGATAGACGGCAGCGCCAAGCTGCGCCAGCGCCTGGAATCCTCCGGCGGCCAAGTGCGCTATACCGCCTACGGCTATCATGGCACCGAGATTCTGATCAACGGCGAATACCAGTGGCAGACCTACACCAACTACACTCAGGGCTACGCCAAGATGCGGCTGGAAAACATCGCCCGCGCCGCCTGGCAAAACGGCGTCAAAGCCACGGTGTTCAATTGCCCGGAAATCCGCACCAATTCATCGGACATCTTCGTCGGCGTGGAGCTGCCGCTGCTGGCGCTGCTGCGCGCCTTGAAGCGCGAACAAGCCGGCGCTTGGGCGGACGCGCAATGGCAGGCCTGCGCCACCTTGCTGCAGGACGGCTACGCGCTGGAGGATGTGCTGGGCAAGCTCGACGCGCTGAATGATGGCGAAGTGATGCGCGGCTTCCGCGATTTCGCGGCCTGGCCCATGCCGAACAGCCCGGAACTGGCGGACGTGATGATAGGCGCTTCCGAATCCATCGTCGCCATGCACCGCGACGCCAAGGCGCTGATCACCGACCACCTCAGCAGCCTGGTGATCGAAGCCAGCGGCGCGCTGATGTTCGGCGAAGCCGCGCAGCCGGGGGCCCCGGTGCTGTGGCTGAATCACGACATCATCGCCCGCCAGCTGAACCAGGCCAACGGTTAAGCCATACCCGCTCAGGCCTCCCCGGCCTGGGTGGGAAACATCGTCAGCACCACCTTGCCCAGGTTGCGGTTTTCCGCCACATACTGATGCGCATCCGCCACCTGGGTCCAGGGATAGCTGCTGTCCACCACGGCGCGCAGCCGTCCATCCAGAATCGCCGGCAGGATGCGCTCGCGCAGCGCCGCCGCCAGCCTGGCCTTCACCGTCAAGGGCTGTGGCCGCAGCGTGGAGCCTATCAGGCTGAGCCGCTTCATCAGCAGCCGGCCGAAATCCAGCTCAGCCTTCAAACCGCCCATCAGGCCGATGTTGACTAGACGGCCATCCGGATTCAGCGCCTGCAAGTTCTCCGCCAGATAGCTGGCGCCCACCGGGTCCAATACCACATCCGCCCCGCCCCAGCTGTTGACCAGATCGCCAAACGCCGCCGTCTCGCGATAATTGAAGACTTGCCGCGCGCCCATCTCGCGGCAGAACGCCAGCTTTTGCTCGCTGCCCGCGCTGGCGAACGCCGCAGCGCCCAGCATGTTCGCCAGTTGGATCGCCGCCGCGCCCACGCCGCTGGCGCCGGCATGGACCAATACCCGTTCGCCGGCCTGCAACTGGGCTTTTTCCACCAAGTTGAACCAGGCTGTCATCCAGGCTTCCGGCAGGCTGGCGGCCTCGACCCAGGACAGCTCATCCGGCTTGGCGATGGCCAAAGCCTCCTCCATCAACACGTACTCGGCGTAGCCGCCGCCCTCCACCAGGCCGAATACCGCGTCGCCAGGCTGGAACGCCGAACCGTGCGCCGCCTCCTCCACCCAGCCGGCCACCTCCAGGCCCATCAGCGGGCTGGCGCCAGGCGGCGGCGGATAGCGGCCTTCGCGCTGCACCAGGTCGGCGCGGTTGACTCCGGCCGCCATCACCCTCACCAGCAACTTGCCCGCCGCCAATTGCGGGCGCGGCCACTCGCCTATATCCATCGTTTCCACGCCGCCGGGCGTGTGCTGCACCACTGCCTGCATCATGATTCCCATCCTTTCGTCGGCTTGCGCTCAATGACGGACAGATGCGGCCAATGTCGGACAATGCAAGCGCCGCGACTGGACAGCCTATGAGCTGGATCAAGCAATCCGGGCCAGCATTGATTACAATCCCTCGTCATGAGCGAGAACTGTTTCCATTGCGGCCTGCCCGTCCCCACCGGCGTGCATTTCCCCATCCGCTACCGCCAGCAAGAGGAGGCGGCCTGTTGCGCTGGCTGCCAGGCGGTGGCCAACACCATCATCCAGTCCGGTCTGGCCGACTACTACCAACACCGGACCGAGGGCGCGGCCCGCGCCGAGGCGCTGCCATCCGCCGTGCTGGAGCAGATCAAGCTATACGACGCCGAAGAGCTGCAGCAAAGCTTCGTCCACCGCGGCGACGGCGAGGAGCGCGAAGCGGCGCTGATGCTGGAAGGCATCACCTGTGCCGCCTGCATCTGGCTGAACGAACAGCATCTGCGCCAGTTGCCCGGCGTGCTGTCGGTAGACATCAATTACAGCACCCAGCGCGCCCGCGTACGCTGGGACAACAGCCGCATCCAGCTGTCCGCCATTTTGCAGGCGGTGGCGGACATAGGCTATCGCGCCCATCCCTACGACGCCGAGCGCCAGGAGAAACTGCAGCAAAAAGAACGCAAACAAGCGCTGACCCGGCTGTGGGTGGCCGGGCTGTCGATGATGCAGGTGATGATGTACGCGGTGCCGGTCTACCTGGCGCCGGACGGCGACATCGCGCCGGACTTTCTGTGGTTGCTGCACTGGGCCAGCTTCATCCTGACGTTGCCGGTGCTGCTGTATTCGGCCCTGCCGTTTTACCGCAATACCTGGCGCGACCTGAAACGCGGCCGCGTGGGCATGGATACGCCCGTCACCATCGGCATTCTCACGGCGTTTTTCGCCAGCTTCTGGGCGCTGATCCACAAGGTGGAGCATGGCATCTACTTCGACTCGGTGTCGATGTTCGTGTTTCTGCTGCTGGGCGGCCGCTATCTGGAGGGCATCGCCCGGCGCAAGGCCGGCGCCGCCAGCGAAAGCCTGGTCAGGCTGGTGCCGGCCTTCGCCCACCGCTTGGCGAATTGGCCAGACAGCCGCGACAGCCATGAGGCCACCGTCGCCAGCCTGCGCCCCGGCGACGTCATCCTGATCAAACCCGGCGAAACCATCCCGGCCGACGGCGCCGTGCTGGACGGCAAGAGCGCCTGCAACGAATCGCTGCTGACCGGCGAAAGCCGGCCCATCCCCAAGCAGCCCGGCGATGCGCTGATCGCCGGCAGCGTCAACACCGCCAGCCCGCTGCTGATGCGGGTGGAGCAGGTTGGCCCCGCCACCCGGCTGGCCGGCATCGTGCGCTTGCTGGACCAGGCGCTGTCGGAAAAACCCAGGCTGGCGGTGCTGGCCGACCGTTTCGCCAGCTGGTTCGTCGCGCTGCTGCTGCTGGCCGCCGCCGGCAGCTACATCGGCTGGCATTTCATAGATCCGGACCGCGCGCTGTGGATCATGGTGGCGGTGCTGGTGATTTCCTGCCCCTGCGCGCTGTCGCTGGCCACCCCGGCCGCGCTCACCGCCGCCAGCGGCAACCTCGCCGCGCAAGGCGTGCTCACCACGCGCGGCCATGCCTTGGAGGCGATGGCGAAAATCACCGACGTGGTGTTCGACAAGACCGGCACGCTGACCCACGGCCAGATGCGGCTGCGCGATGCGCAAGGCCCATTGCTGCGCGCACAGGCCTTGGCGCTGGCCGCGGCGCTGGAACAGGCATCCGAACACCCGCTGGCGCAAGCCATCGTCGCCGCGGCGGATGGCCTCGCGCTGCCCACGCTGCAATCCGCGGCCAATCATCCGGGCCACGGCGTAGCCGGGATGATTGACGGCGAGGAATGGCGATTGGGATCGGCGCCGTTCATCGCCGTCTGGCTGAACCAGCCAGTCATGGAACAGACAAACTGGCATCCTGACTGCAGCCAAGTGCTGCTGGCCAATCGCGATGGCGTGCAGGCCTGCTTCGCCATCGGCGACAACTGCCGCGACGATGCCGCCGCGCTGGCGCGCAAGCTGCGCGCGCGCGGGCTGACCGTGCATCTGCTCAGCGGCGATGGCGAAACCGCCGTCGCGAGCTTGGCCGCAGAACTGGGCATCGCAGATTGGCGCGCCCGCGCCGCGCCGGAGGGCAAGCTGGCCTTCGTTTCCCAATTGCAAGCCCAAGGCCGGCGCGTGCTGATGGTGGGCGACGGCATCAACGACGCACCAGTGCTGGCGCGCGCCGATGTCTCCATCGCCATGGGCGGCGGCACCGATGTCGCCCGCGCCAGCGGCGACATGGTGTTGATTGCCGACCAGCTGCTGCTGATAGACCAGGCCATCGCCATGGGCCGGCGGGCGCTGACAGTGATTCGGCAAAACCTGCTGTGGGCGGCGGGGTATAATGTGGTGGCGCTGCCCTTGGCCATCGCCGGCCATGTCACACCGTGGCTGGCCAGCCTGGGCATGGCGCTCAGCTCGCTGCTGGTGGTCGGCAACGCCTTGCGCCTTACCCAACGGAAACCTTGATGGAAAGCCTTTATCTGCTCATCCCGCTCAGCCTGGTGCTGGCCTTCGTCATCGGCGCGGTTTTCTGGTGGGCCACCCGCGCCGGCCAGTTCGACGACATGGAAGGCCCGGCCCACCGCATCCTGATGGACGACGATACGCCGCATAGCGACGACAAACTGGAATGACGCTGCGCTACCCATCCGGGTAAAATGCGCGGCAATCGACCGCCGCCCTTTATGGCCGGCGGTCGATTGCTGTAGAATGCCGCGTCTTTAAGCATTAGCAAATCATTATCCTGCTAGTTTTAAAGGCGTCTCCGTGAATACCATACAAGCCCTGGCCGGCATGCTGCTCCTTGTCGGCACAGCCTTCGCTTTCTCCACCAACCGCCGCGCCATCAACTGGCGCACCGTGCTGATCGGCCTGGCCATTCCCAGCGGCCTGTTCCTGGCGATCAACTACCTGCCCGCGGTCAACGCCGCCTTTGCCGCTTTCGGCAGCGGCTTCGCCAAAGTATTGAGCTTCTCCGGCGACGGCGCGCGCTTCATTTTCGGCGATCTGTCGCACCCCGGCGGCAAGCTCGGCTTCCTGTTCGCCTTCACCGTGCTGCCGGTCATCATCTTTTTCTCCGCCTTCAGCGCCTTGCTGTACCACTTCGGCATCCTGCAGAAAGTGGTCAACGGCCTGGCTTGGCTGATGAAACGCAGCCTGCGGCTGTCCGGCCCGGAGAGCGTGGTGACGGCGGCCAACATCTTCCTGGGCCAGACCGAGGCGCCGCTGCTGGCCCGCCCCTACATCCAGCACATGACCCGCTCCGAGCTGGCCTGTGTGATGATTGCCGGCATGTCCACGCTGTCCGGCGGCGTGATGGCCGCTTACGTCGCCTTTCTCGGCGGCGCCGACCCGGCCGAGCAGGCTCGCTTCGCCACTTATCTGCTGACCGCATCCTGCATGAACGCGGCCGGCGCCGCCACCTTCTGCAAGATCATGTTCCCGGAAACCCGCCCGGCTGAGATTTCCAGCAACAAGCTCACGGCCGAGCAGGAAAAGACCGGCGGCAACTTCGTCAGCGCCGTGGTGTCCGGCGCGCTCGACGGCATGAAGATGGCCGCCGCCGTGGCCACCATTCTGCTGGCCATCGTGTCGCTGATCGCGCTGGCCAATTACGCGGTGAAGGACGGCCTGGGCGAGCTGCTGGGCGTCAACGGCGCCATCCGCGCCGCCACCGGCGGCATGTTCGACGGCCTGACGCTGCAATATCTGGCCGGCCAGGCTTTCCGCGTCTGCGCCTTCCTGATGGGCATAGGCTGGCACGAGACCTTGGGCGTCGGCAGCCTGCTGGGCCAGAAGATCGTGCTGAACGAGTTCATCGCCTATCTGGACCTGGCCAAGATGAAGGCGGCCGGCTCGCTGTCGCCCGGCACGGTGATGATCTCCACCTTCGCGCTGGCCAGCTTCTCCAACTTCTCCTCCGTGGGCATCTGCGTGGCCGGCATCGGCGCGCTGGCGCCGTCGCGGCAGCAGGAGCTGGCCGACATCGGCATGCGCGCCCTGCTGGCTTCGATACTGACCGGCTTCATGACCGCGTCCACGGCAGGCCTGTGGCTGTCGCTGGCGTAAGCCGGCGTCACTGACAAGCAGGCGGGAATCCGTTAGCATGCGGTTCCCGCCTTTTGCATGAACGGCTCCATGAAATCCGAATTCTCCTTCTTCGCCACCCGGCGTTTCCTGCCGCTGTTCGGCACCCAGTTTTTGGGCGCCTTCAACGACAATATGCTGAAAACCGCCATTGTGGTGCTGATCAGCTTTCACGGCCTGACGACAGCCGGGCTGCCGCCGGAGCAACTGGTCAACCTGGCCGCCGGCATTTTCATTCTGCCGTTCTTTCTGTTCTCGGCCAGCGCGGGCAAATTGTCCGAACGCTTCGACAAAGCGCGCATCGCCCGGCTGATCAAGCTGGCGGAAATCGCCATCATGCTGCTGGCCGGTGCAGGCTTCCTGTTGCAATCGGCCGCCATCCTGCTGAGCGCGCTGTTCCTGATGGGCACCCACTCCGCCTTCTTCGGTCCGCTGAAGTATTCGGTGCTTCCGCAGTATCTGCGAGAGCACGAACTGGTGGGCGGCACCGGCCTGATCGAGATGGGCACCTTCCTCGCCATTCTGCTGGGCCAGCTGCTGGGCAGCGTGCTGACGCACAATAGCGTGCTGATGATCATCGCCGCCCTGCTGGCCACCGCCGTGCTCGGCTTTTTCAGCAGCGCCAGGATGCCCTCGGTGCCGGCCGGCGCGCCGCACCTGAAACTGTCTTGGAACTTCATCGGCGATTCGGTGCAACTGGTAGGGCAAGCCTGGAAAATCCACGATGTGCGCTGCGCCATCCTCGGCATTTCCTGGTTCTGGCTGATGGGCGCCATCTACACCACCCAGCTGCCCACCTTCACCCGGCTGCATCTGGGCGGCGACGCCGATGTCTACACCCTGCTGCTGGCCTTGTTCTCCATCGGCATCGGCATCGGCTCCATGGCCTGCGCCAAGGTTTCGCACGGCAAGCTGCAACTGGGCATCGTGCTGCTGGGCAGCGCCGGCATGACGGTGTTCGGCGGCGATCTGGCCCTGGGCGCCATGCCGCACCATCAAGGCCAGCTGGCCACGCTGACGGAATACCTGTCGCGCGCCGGCAGCTGGCGCAGCATCGTCGATGTCGCGCTGCTGGGCTTTTTCGGCGGCTTCTTCGCCGTGCCGCTGTACACCTGGCTGCAAACCGGCAGCCCGGACGCATTCCGCTCGCAGGCGGTGGCGGCCAACAACATCATCAACGGCTTCTACATGGTGGCGGCGGCCATCGGCAGCGTGCTGATGCTGAAATGGTATGGCAGCATCTCCATGCTGCTCTTGGCGGCTGCCTTGCTCAATGTGCTGGCCACCGCCCACCTGGCCTGGCGCGCGCCGGTGATCTGGCGCCAGCGCTTCAGCTGGATCCGGCCACTGCTGGGCCGCTCATAAATGACAACGGGGGCCAAAGCCCCCGTTTCTGCATCCGCGCCAAGGCGAACGTCCCCATCAAGCCAGCTTGGCCAACGCGTCGCGCAAGGCGGTGCGCAGCCCTTCTTCTATCACCGGATGGTAGAACGGCATGTCCAGCATCTGGGCGACAGTCAGCTGCTGCTGATGGCTCCAGGCCAGCAGATGGGCGAGATTCTCTGCGCGCGGGCCTATCATCTCCGCCCCGAGGAAGCGGCCGGTCGCCTGGTCCGCATACACATGCAGCAGGCCCTTGTTGAGGCCCATCACCCGGCTGCGGCCCTGGTCCTCGAAGCTGACTTCGCCGACCACGAAGCTGCCTTCCGGCAGATCGGCGAAGCGGCGGCCCACCATCATCATCTGCGGGTCCGAGAACACCACGGCGATGGGCGAGCGGCGCAGGCCCGGCGTCACGCCGGGATAACGCGCCGCGTTGAAACCGGCGGTCTTGCCCTCGTCGGCCGCCTCGTGCAGCAGCGGCAGGATATTGTTGGCGTCGCCGGCGATGAACACCGGGGCGCCGACGCACAACAGCGTTTCCGGATCGAACACCGGCCCGCCGCGCGCGTCCAGCCGCACGCTGGTGTTCTCCAGCCCCAGCCCCCGCACATTCGGCGTGCGGCCGGTTGCCGCCAGCACATAGTCGAAACGCTCCTCGACCTCTTCTCCGTCCAGGTTCACGTAACGGATGCGCGCGGAATCGCCGTCATTGGCCATTTCCAGCACCTGGGCGCTCGGATCGAGGTAGAACTGATCCTGCAAGGCCTGCCGGGCGTAATCGCGCACCGCGGGATCGGACAGCGGGCCGACGCCGCCGCCCACGCCGAACACGCGCACCCGCACGCCCAGCCGGGACAAGGCCTGGCCTAGTTCCAGGCCGATCACGCCGGGGCCGAACACCGCCACGCTCTGCGGCAGCGTCTCCCAGTCGAACACGTCGTCGTTGACGATCAGCCTATCGCCAAAAGCCTGGAACGGCGCCGGAATGGCCGGCGACGAGCCGGTGGCGATCACCACGCGCTTGGCCTGGACGATGGCGTGGTCGTCCACCTGCAGCGTGGTGTTGTCGACGAAGCGAGCGTAGCCGCGCAACTTGTCTTCGGCCGGAATGCCATCCACGCCGCGCACGACGAAGCCGACAAAGCGGTCGCGCTCGCTGCGCACCCGGGCCATCACCTCGCGGCCATCGATGCGGACCTCGCCATCGACATGCACGCCGAACCTGTCCGTGTGGCAGGCGTGATGGGCTGCCTCCGCCGCGGCTATCAACAGCTTGGACGGCATGCAGCCGACGCGGGCGCAAGTGGTGCCGTAGGGGCCGCCTTCGATGATCAGCGCAGAGGCGCCCTCCGCCTTGGCGGCGCGGTAGGCGGCCAGGCCGGCGGTGCCGGCGCCGATGACGGCAACGTCGATATGGATGGTTTTCATGGTCTGTATCCTCTTATCTGGCGGGGATGCGGCACGACACGCCGCGCATGCCGTCCCGCATCCCGGCGAAAAAACGGCCGGCAGGAGTACCGGCCCAAGGCGACCGGCGGCGTCAGGGCCCGAAGCCGCCGGCAACGAACGTCAGTTCAACCTTACTTGGCGAAGCGCTTTTCCACTTCGTCGGCGGAGCCGATCAGCCGGCCGTTGATGAACACTTGCGGGGCAGTCATTGCACCGGACACGCCGCCCAGCACCTTGCCGCGAATCTTGTTGTCCAGCGGCACTTCGACGAAGTCGTAGCCGTTTTCAGCCAGCACGGCCTTGGCGCGGGCGCAGTGCGGGCAACCGACCTTGGTGAACACCACCACTTGATCCGGCTTCTTGGCCGTCGGATTGATGTAGTTCAGCAGGGTGTCGGCATCGGACACCTTGAACGGATCGCCCGGTTCTTGCGGCTCGATGAACATCTTGTCCACCACGCCGTTCTTCACCAGCATGGAATAGCGCCAGCTGCGCTTGCCGAAGCCCAGGTCGGCCTTGTCCACCAGCATGCCCATGCCTTCGGTGAAATCGCCGTTGCCATCCGGAATCATCACCAGATTGCTGGCTTCCTGATCCTTGGCCCATTCGTTCATCACAAAGGTGTCGTTGACCGATACGCAGAGGATGGCGTCCACGCCGTTGGCGAAGAAAGCCGGCGCCAGTTCGTTGAAACGCGGCAGGTGGGTGGACGAGCAGGTGGGGGTGAACGCGCCGGGCAGCGAGAACACGGCGACGGTCTTGCCATCGAACAGTTCTGCGGTGGTAACATTCTTCCATTCGTTGTTTTCGCGGATGCGGAAAGTCACGTTCGGTACGCGTTGGCCTTCACGATTTTGCAGCATGGCTATCTCCTTAGCGGGGTGATGCGGTTGTTAACTATCAATGGGTTCATTCTGATAGCCATGATCAAATTCGTCTAATTGATTGTCGCAAGAATTCTGATTGTTTTTCCTAATGAGCTACGCGCGCGACCGGCCGCCACTGGCCAACGGCGCCGCAGCATCGGCATCACACACACCGTTCCAAATCGATATGCATATCCACGGCCTGCACCACATCGCCATCATCGCCTCCGACTATCAGCGCTCGCGAAACTTCTACCACCGCATTCTGGGCTTGCCGATCGTGGCCGAGAACTGGCGGGAAGAGAGGCAGTCATGGAAATTGGACCTCGCCTTGCCGGGAGGCGCCCAAATCGAATTGTTCAGCTTTCCGTCGCCGCCATCCCGCCCCACCCGGCCTGAAGCCTGCGGCCTGCGCCACCTGGCCTTGGCGTGCGCCGATGCCGCGGCCGCGCGCAGCTATCTGCAGGCGAACGGCGTCGCCTGCGAAGCGATCAGGGTGGACGAATATACCGGCGCGCATTTTTTCTTCTGCTCCGATCCAGACGGCTTGCCGATCGAGTTTTACCAAAGCGCCTAAGCGCCGCTCACCCGGCGCCGCGGCCATGGGCGGCCGCCCATGGCTCAAGCCGCTCGACAAACCAGCGCAAAGCCTTGCCGCCGCTCCCGTGCCGCCAGGCAAAACAAGCCGCCGGCATCGGGCGGGCGGATTCCACCCGCCGCGAAACCAGCTCGCCCCCGGCCAGGTGCTCGCGCACACACTCCCTGGGCAGGTAGCACACGCCCAAACCGGCAAGCGTCAGACTGAGCTTGGCCGAATTGCTGTAGACCAGCAGCAGTTCCTGCCCCTCTTCCACGCCGGCCGCGCGACCGCGCATATTGCGCGCGGTATCCCCGATGGCGATCAGACGATGGCGGCGCAACTTTTCGCGCCCTATTGGCTCTGGCTCGGCCGCCAGCGGGTGATCTGGCCGCATCAGCAGCAACATGTCCATCTGGCCGATCTCGCGGCAGCTGCAACCATCCGGCACCACCTGCATCGGCGCGCCTATCACCAAGTCGGCCCGTTCATCAAGCAGCGCGTCCCAGGTGCCGTTGAAAATCTCGCGGGCAAAACTTAGCCGGGTGCCGGTGCCCAAGGCATCGAATTCTTGAATCAGCGGCACCAGGGTATCGATCGGCGTCACCCCGCTCAGCGCGATGCGCAGCTCATCCTCCCAGCCCTCGACGCGCAGCGCCAGCCGCCGTTCCAGGCGATCGGCGGCATCCAGCAGCCGGCGTCCGTCGCGCAGCAGCACTTCCCCCTCCGGGGTCAAGCGCGCGCGGTAGCCGCTGCGATCGAAAATGGCGATTCCCAGCTGTTGTTCCAACTTCTGCATGGTGTAGGTCAACGCAGACGGCACCTTGTGCAAAGCCTCCGCCGCCGCGGCGAAACTGCCGTGCCGCGCCACCGCATCCAGCGCCGCCAATGCCTCGAGCGAAATCTTCATATTCAAATTCCTTGAATTTCAGCTTCTATCATTTCCGCTTTTTCGGACCTGAAATAGAAAATAAAATTCAAAATCACTCAAAACATAGGAAAAATCGATTTTATTAAAAACATATTAAACATTAATACAAATTAATACTTCAATTTTTTTAACAATTATATGCTGCACATTGCGCCAAGCAATTAAACGCCGACCTGATTCACTCATGCGCCCCCACACACCCGTCTGACCGCCTCCCCTCACCTGCAACGCATCTGCGGCATTCGCCCGCACAGGAGTTCCATCACATGCACCACCCACTGCTACGCCCCTTATGGCTTGGTTTGTTATTGCCGCTCATGAGCGCCTGCGCGCCCTCGCAACCCAAATCCGAACCGGAGATTCCTACCGTCACCGTGCAAACGGTACGCCCGCGCAACGTCCCGCTGCGTCTGGAGCTGGTGGGCGAGACCGCCGGGTTCCGCGATGTGGAAGTGCGCGCCCGCGTCGGCGGCATCCTGCTCAAGCGCACGTATACAGAAGGCCAGCCGGTAAAACAGGGACAAGTGCTGTTCCAGATCGACCCCGCGCCCTACCAAGCCGTGCTGGAACAGGCGAAAGGCGCGCAGGCGCAACAACAAGCCGCGCTGGACAAGGCCACCGCCGACCGCGACCGGATCATTCCGCTGTTCAAGGAAAACGCCGTTTCCAAGATGGACTACGACAACGCCGTATCCGCCTACAACAAGGCGCGCGCCGCCAAGCAATCCGCCGACGCCAAGGTCAAGGAAGCGCAGCTCAACTTTGACTACACCCATGTCGCCGCGCCCATTTCCGGCATGACCAGCAAACAAGTGCAATCGGAAGGCAGCCTGATCCGCGTCGACGCCGCCGAGCCGCTGACCACCATTTCGCAACTCGATCCGATGTATGTGAACTTCTCGATCTCGGAGCAGGACCGTCTCGACTACGAACACGGAGTCAGCCATGGCGACATCGTGGCGCCCACAAACGCGCCGCGGGTCCGCATCCTGCTGGCCGACGGCAGCGAATATCCATTGACCGGCGAACTCAACTTCCACGACAACCGCGTGGACCCGCGCACCGGCACCATCCGCAGCCGCGCCATCTTCGCCAATCCGGACGGAAAATTGCTGCCTGGCCAGTTTGTGCGCGTGCTGCTGGATCTGGGCACCCGCCAGAACGTGATCACCGCGCCGGAGTCCGCCATCATCCAGTCGCAAGCCGAAAACATGGTGCTGACCGTTGACGAGAACAACAAGGTAGCCGCGCATCCGGTGGAGCTGGGCATGCAGAGCGGCGGCCAGGTGGTGATCGAATCCGGGCTGGCCGCCGGCGAACGCCTGATCGTGGATGGCTTGATGAAGGCCACGCCCGGCAGCGTGGTCAAGCCGATCGCCCAGGCCGGCCAATAGGAGGCGCCATGTTTTCCAGATTCTTCATTCACCGCCCCATCTTCGCCAGCGTCATCGCCATCATCATCACGCTGGCGGGCCTGGCGGCCATGCGCGCGCTGCCCATTGAGCAATATCCGCAGATCGTGCCGTCGGTAGTATCGGTCAGCGCCAGCTACCCCGGCGCCACGCCGGAAACCATAGCCGAAACCGTAGCCGCGCCGCTGGAGCAGCAGATCAACGGCGTGGAGAACATGCTGTATCTGCAGTCCAACGCCTCGTCCACCGGCCAGCTCAGCCTCAACGTCTACTTCAAGGTGGGCACCGATCCGGACCAGGCCACCATCGACGTCAATAACCGGGTGCAGGCGGCGATGAAAATGATGCCGGAGGAAGTGCAGCGCCAGGGCATCACCGTGCGCAAGAAATCCACCTCCGTGCTCAGCGTGATCTCCATCGGCTCGCCGAATGGCCAATACGACCGCAACTACCTGGCCAACTACGCGCTGCTCAACATCATGGACGAACTCAAGCGCATTCCAGGCATGGGCGACGTCAACATGATGGGCGGCACCGATTACGCGATGCGCATCTGGTTGCGCCCAGACCGCCTGGCGCAACTGGCGCTGACGCCGGCCGACGTGACGCGGGCGGTGCGCGAGCAGAACGCACAGTTCGCCGCCGGCAAGATCGGCGCCCAACCCACCAACCAGGCCATCAACTTCACCTACACCGTCAACGCCAAAGGCCGGCTGGCCGACCCGAAAGAGTTCGGCGACATCATCATCCGCTCGGAGCCTGACGGCTCCAAGATCCGCGTCAAGGACGTGGCGCGGGTGGAGATGGGCGGCAACGACTACGACGTGATCGGCATGCGCAACGGCAAGCCCGCGGTAGGCATCACCACTTATCTGCAGCCGAACGCCAACGCGCTGGAGGTGGCCGCGGCCATCCGCTCCAAGATGGAGGAACTGAAAGACCGTTTCCCGGCCGGCATCGACTACGCCATCCCTTTCGATACCACCCAGTTCATCCAGGTTTCCATCGAAAAGGTGATCTCCACCTTGCTGGAGGCGACCGTGCTGGTCTTCGCCATCGTCTACCTGTTCCTGCAGAGCTTCCGCGCCACGCTGATTCCCTGCATCGCCGTGCCGGTATCGTTGATCGGCACCTTCGCCGGCATGATCCTGCTGGGCTTCTCCATCAATCTGCTGACGCTGTTCGGCATGGTGCTGGCCATTGGCATTGTGGTGGACGACGCCATCGTGGTGCTGGAAAACGTGGAACGGATCATGCGCGAGCAGCGCTGCTCGGCCAAGGAAGCCGCCATCCTGGCGATGCAGGAAGTCTCCGGTCCGGTGGTGGCCATCGTGCTGGTGCTGTGCGCGGTGTTCCTGCCGGTGGCGTTCATGGGCGGCATGACCGGGGTGATGTACAAACAGTTCGCCATCACCATCGCCATCTCGGTGATCCTGTCCGGGATTGTGGCGCTGACGCTGACCCCGGCGATGTGCGCCTTGCTGCTCAAACCGGGGCAGCATGAACCGGCGCGCTTTTTCGCCTGGTTCAACCGCGCTTTCACCCGGCTCACCTTCGGCTATGTCACCGGCGTCGCCTTCCTCAACCGCCGCCGGGGGCTGGGGCTGGGACTGTTCGCCGCCCTGCTGCTGGCCACCGGCCTGCTGTTCACGCGCGTGCCCGGCTCACTGGTCCCGGACGAAGACATGGGCAGCCTGTTTGTCAGCGTAGCGCTGCCGGACGCCTCCGCGCTGACCCGCACCGCCAAGGTGACCGAGGCTTTCGACAAGGTCTTGCTGTCGAACCCCGATATCGCCAATGTCACCACCTTTACCGGCTTTGACATCCTGTCCGGCTCAAAACAATCCAATCACGCCACCAGCTTCGTCACCCTGAAGCCCTGGCACGAACGCAAAGGCGCCGGACAGGACTCCGCCAGCATCGCCGCCTGGGCGATGGCGCGCGGCAAATCGGTTCAGGCGGCCGTCATCCGCGCCTTCACGCCCGCCCCCATCATCGGCATGTCCACTACGGGCGGCCTGGAGGCTTTCTTGCAGGACAGGGGCGGCAATGGCTCGCGCAAACTCAGCGAAGCCACCGCGCGCTTTCTTGCGGCGGCGGAAAAACGGCCTGAGTTCGCCGCGGTCAGCACCACCTTCCGCGCCGACGTGCCGCAGAAGTTCATCGATCTGGATAGAGAAAAAACCAAGGCGCTGGGCGTGAACATCAACGACGTGTTCGACGCCATGTCCGCCACCTTCGGCCAGCTTTACGTCAACGACTTCAACAAATTCGGCCGCACCTACAAAGTGCAGCTGCAATCCGAAGCCGATTTCCGCGCCCGCCCCGAAGACATCCGCAATGTGCATGTGCGCTCCGATGACGGCACCATGATCCCGCTGACCAGCCTGGTCGCCATCCGGCCCAGCTTCGGCCCGGAACTGGTAAACCGCTTCAATATTTTCAACGCCGCCAAGATCATGGCGCAGCCGGCGCCCGGCGTCAGCTCCGGCCAGGCCATCGCCGCGCTGGAGCAAGTGGCGGAGCAAACCCTGAGCAAGGACTATACCCTGGCATGGAGCGGCAGCGCCTATCAGGAAAAACTGGCCGGCAACAGCGGCGCCATGGCCTTTGCCTTCGGCATCCTGATGGTGTTCCTGATCCTGGCGGCGCAATACGAGAAATGGAGCCTGCCGCTGGCGGTCGTGAGCGCCGTGCCGTTTGCATTGTTCGGCGCCTTGCTTGCGGTCTACCTCAGCGGCATGAGCAACGACGTCTACTTCCAGATCGGCCTGGTGACGCTGATAGGCCTGGCAGCCAAGAACGCCATCTTGATCGTGGAGTTCGCGGTGATGAAACACCAGGCAGGCATGTCGCTGTCGCAAGCGGCATGCGAGGCGGCGCGGCTGCGCTTTCGCCCCATCGTCATGACCTCGCTGGCCTTCATCCTGGGGTGCGTGCCCTTGCTCACATCCAGCGGCGCCGGCGCCGCCAGCCGCCACTCGCTGGGCACGCCGGTGATAGGCGGCATGCTGGCCGCCACCTTCATCGCCATCTTCTTCATTCCGCTGTTCTTCATCTTGATCATGCAGCGCGGCCGCAAGCCTCGCCAAGCGGTCGAGATGGCATCTGCCGAAAACAGCGCATCGGGCTAACACTAGGGGTTGTTGACGTTTGGAGAGCGGTCGCGCCGGGATGCGTTTTGCGACGAATCGAGGCGTTTCGCGCGCCGCATAGTCATTCTCTGCCAGCGCGGAATAACGAAGAGTCGGCGCGAAAGGCACCCGGCCCTGCGGGTTTGGCGTAGCGCAAACGCGATCCACTCACCAAACGTCAACAGCCCCTAGATAACGCCCCTCCTCGCGGCCGCCCAACCCACTCACATCCCCATCATGGAATATCAGCCGGCGGACCGTAATCGGCGCCCCCGCATCATCGAATATTTCCAACCCAGAACGCCCCAAAATACAAAGCCTCATTACGGGCTTTATATTCACCTCGATATCACGGCATCGTCGGCACGCCGCCTCCGCGAATACTCGACATCAGGCCATCCGCCCAGGCAGCTCACTTGAAATATCAGAAAAACACGCAGTTAGGCTACTTCACCGCGGCCTTGTCTGGCTGCAAAGCGGAAAATGCTTTAAATTACTGGGTGTCGAAAAAGAATCTTTATATGGCCAAACCATCGCCAACGCATTCGAATCGACATACCGAACTTCAAAGCGGCCGCCTGAAAAAAGATGGCCGCAGGGCGCCATGGACAAGTCATTGCCGTGGCAACAACGCCTGAACCGACATCGCCTGAATTGTCTCTATGAGAAATGCGGTTGGTCTGGCGAAGCCCGCAACCCAAACAACATGCAAACCCTATCCGGCCTGGATGGGCTTTGAACAAAAAGACGCCGACCCACATGAAAGTCCTGACCACCTCCATACGCCTGACCCTCCTGGCGATCGCGGCGGCCGCCCCTCTCTCCGCCTTCGCCGGCCCCGACGATACGCTGATCGCCGCGCGCGATGCGTATCGCTCCAGTGACCAGGCCAAGCTGGCCAGCCTGGGCGACAAGCTGCCAGCCAGCTATCCGCTGAAGGACTACCCGGCTTACTGGCTGACCTGGAAGGCGCTGGACAAGAATGACGACGCCCAGGTATTGCGCTTCCTGGCGCAAGTACAGGAAGGCCTGATGCCCGAACGCATCCGCAATGAGTGGGTCAAGAAATTGGGCCTGCGAGAGAACTGGACCGCCTTCGCCGAAGAGTGGAAAAAGCTGCCGGAGGAAGGCCGCGACGAAGAATCCACCTGTTACGGCCAGATCTACCAACTGCGCCAGGGCCAAAAGCTGGACGACCTCGACCGCTTCCTCGACAGCAAACCGGCCCCGGACGGCTGCACCCGCTTGATTGAAAACGCCTACGCCCGCGGCCTGCTTGACCAGGATTGGCTGTGGCGCCGCACGCGCCTGCTGCTGGCCGGCAACTTCCTGACCCAGGCCCGGCAACTGGCCTCCGACACCCAGCTGCCGCTGGACAACGCGGCGCTGAACAAGCCGGCCAACGCCAGCCCGGCCACGCCCGGCGGTCAGGAAGCCATCCTGTACGACATCGTGCGCAAGGCCAAGAGCGATCTGGAAGGCGGCGCCTCCTACCTGGCGCGGGTGGAAAAAGACCTGACGCCGGATCGCGCCGGCTTCGGCTGGGGCCAACTCGCCCTATTGTCCGCGCGCAAACAACTCGCGGGACAGGCGCTGCAATGGTTCGCCAAGGCCGATCCGCGCCAGCTCACCACCGATCAGTGGGAATGGTGGGCGCGCGCCGCGCTGCGGCTGGAACAGTGGGCGCAACTTGATGACATCATCCGCCGCATGCCTAAAGCCGTTTCCAGCAAACCGGCTTGGCGCTACTGGCAGGCCCGCTCGCTGAAGCAGCTGGGCAAGCCCGCCGAAGCCAACCCGCTGCTCAGCCAGGCCAGCGTGGGCCACAGCTATTACGCGCTGCTGTCGCTGGAAGAACTGGGCAACAGCCTGTCCGCCTCCGCCAGCAAGACCACGCCGAGCAGCGCGGATGTCGACAAACTGAAAGCCGACCCGGCGATTCGCCGCTCGCTGGCGCTGTTGAACGTGGCCGAAATCTACACCAAGCCCGAATTCCGCACCGACGCGCAACGAGAATGGCGCTGGGCGATGCGCGGCCGCAACGACATGGAGCTGCTGGCCGCCGCCGAGATCGCCCGCAAGGAAGGCTTTTACGACATGGCCATCTACAGCGCGGAACGCACCAAGGAAGAGCACGATTTTTCGCTGCGCTATCTGACGCCCTACCGCGAAGTCACGCAAAAGTACGCCCGCCAACTGGATATCGACGACGCCTGGGTTTACGGCCTGATCCGCCAGGAAAGCCGCTTCATCACCATGGCGCGCTCCGGCGTGGGCGCCTCCGGCCTGATGCAGCTGATGCCGGCCACGGCCAAATGGGCGGCCAAAAAAATCGGCCTGACCCACTTCGCGGTCAACGACATCGAAACCAACGTCCAGCTCGGCACCTGGTATCTGCGCTATGTGCTGGACAATCTGTCCGGCAATCAGGTGATGGCCACCGCCGCCTACAACGCCGGCCCCGGACGCGCCCGCAACTGGCAGGCAGACCGCCCGCTGGACGGCACCATCTACGCGGAAACCATACCGTTCAGCGAAACCCGCGACTATGTGCAAAAAGTCATGGCCAACGCAGCCTATTATTCCAGCACTTTCGGTCACGCCAACATCTCGCTGAAAAACCGGATGGGCATGATCCCGGCGCGCTGAGCGCAGTCTGGGCAACGCAACACGGGAGCGAACATGTCTAGAATCTGTCTGATAGGCGGCAGCGGCTTCATCGGCCTGCATATCGCCACAAGGCTGGCCGAACAAGGGCATAGGCTGACGGTAGCCACCCGCAAGGCGGCGCTGCCGGCGTTCAGCGTGCTGCCGTCGGTCGAGCTGGCATCGGCCGATGTCCACGATCCAGCGCGCTTGGCCGAGCTGATCGCCGGCCACGACGCCGTGGTCAGCATGGTGGGCATCCTGCACGGCAGCCGCGCCCAGTTCGAGAAGGCGCATGTCCAGCTGGTGGAAAAGATCGTCGCCGCCTGCAAGCAAACAGGCGCGCGCCGCCTGGTGCACATCAGCGCCCTGGGCGCGGCGCAGGATGCGCCCAGCGATTATCAGCAGACCAAGGCCTTGGGCGAACTGGCGGTGGAAAACAGCGGCCTGGCCTGGACCATACTGCGTCCATCGGTGGTATTCGGCCAGGATGACGCCTTTCTCAATCTGTTCGCCGACCTGCAAAAACGGCTGCCGCTGCTGCCGCTGGCCGGCGCGCGCTGCCGGATGGCCCCGGTATGGGTGGAGGATGTGGCCGGCGCGGTCAGCGCCTGCCTAGCGCGGCAGGAAACCGTGGGATGCCGGCTGGATCTGGCCGGGCCGGAAATCTATACCCTGGCCGAGCTGGCGCAGCTGGCCGGCAGGCTCAGCGGCCATCCGCGTCCCGTGATCGGCCTGCCGGACAGCCTGGCGATGCTGCAGGGCGCGCTGATGGAGTGCCTGCCAGGCCCCACGCTGATGAGCCGCGACAATGTCAGGTCGCTGCAATGGGATAATGTCAGCGACCAGCCCTTCCCTTCAGCGCTGCTGGGCTTCGAGCCCACCGCGCTATCCGCGCTGGCGCCGGATTGGCTGGCCGGCCGCGACAGCAATTTCATCGCCTCCTGCTATCGGGAAAAGGCCGGACGTTGAGCATGGAAATCTACACCGTGGGCGGGGCCGTTCGGGACCGTCTGTTGAATCTGCCGGTCAAGGATAGAGACTGGGTGGTGGTGGGCGCCACCCCCGAGCAAATGCTGGAACTGGGCTTCCGCCCGGTGGGCAAGGACTTTCCGGTCTTCCTGCACCCGGAAACCCATGAGGAATACGCGCTGGCGCGCACCGAGCGCAAAGTCGGCAAAGGCTACCATGGCTTCACCTTCCACACCTCGCCGGACGTGACGCTGGAAGAAGATCTGGCGCGGCGCGACCTCACCATCAACGCCATCGCCGAGTCCGCCGACGGCAGCCTGACCGATCCCTACGGCGGCCAGGAAGACCTGAAAGCGCGCCTGCTGCGCCACGTCAGCCCGGCCTTTGCCGAAGACCCGGTGCGCATCCTGCGGCTGGCGCGCTTCGCCGCCCGCTTCGACTTCGCCGTCGCGCCGGAAACCATGGCGCTGATGCGCCAGATGGTGGACGACGGCGAGGCCGACGCGCTGGTGGCGGAGCGGGTATGGCAGGAACTGGCCAAGGGCCTGATGGAGGACAAGCCATCGCGGATGCTGCTGGTGCTGCGCGAATGCGGCGCGCTGGCGCGCATTCTGCCGGAGGTGGATGCGCTGTTCGGCGTGCCGCAGCGCGCCGATTATCACCCGGAAATCGACTGCGGCGACCATACGCTGCGCGTGCTGGACTACGCCGCTTCGCAACAACAGCCGTTGACGGTGCGTTTTGCCGCGTTGGGGCACGACCTGGGCAAGGCATTGACCCCGCCCGACGTGTTGCCGCGCCACATCGGCCATGAGATGCGCGGCATCGCGCCCTTGGCGGAGCTCTGTCGCCGGCTGCGCGTGCCGAGCGACTGCCGCGATCTGGCCCACATCACGCTGGTACATCACATCAAGGTGCATCAAGCCTTCGAGTTGCGTCCCGACACGATGCTGCGGCTGTTCAAGGAGTGCGACGCCTTGCGCCGGCCGGAACGCTTCCGCCTGATGCTGGACGCCTGCCTGGCCGACGCCCGCGGCCGGCTGAACTTCGAGGATGCGCCCTACCCTCAGCAGGCCTATCTGCTAACGCTGCTTGAAGCCGCCTTGCAAATAGACGCCGGCGCCATCGCCGCCGGCTGCGCGGACAAGGCCGCCATTCCGGCCACCATAGACGCCGCGCGCGTGGCCGTCATCGCCGCCGGCAAGCGAGAATGGCAGCGGCGCGAGGCCGGCGAACCGTCAGGTGGATAAGCGGCTCGCCATACGGCTCAAGGCTGCAGCTGCCTCACCCGCTCGAACAGGCACACGGTGGCCGCCATCGCGACGTTCAGCGATTCGGCGTGGCCGGGCATGGGAATGCGGATGCGGTCGTCCGCCAGTTGCAACAAGGCTTCGCTGACACCGGCGCCCTCGTTGCCGAACACAAAGGCCACCGCGCCGGTCAGATCATGACCGTACAGCGAACGGGAACCTTCCAGATAGGTGACCAGTTTGCGGCCGGTGAAGCGGCGCAGCTCTTCGGCCAAGTCGGCATGCTCATGAATGCGCAAGGCAAAGTGCGCGCCCATCCCGGCGCGCAGCACCTTGGGCGAGAACACATCGACGCAGCCCTTGGACAAGAACACATCGTAGACGCCGGCAGCGGCGGCGCTGCGCAAAATGGTGCCCAGATTGCCCGGATCCTGGATGTCTTCCAGCAGGACGCGCGGCGCGTCGGCATGCGGCGCGGGCGGCAGCGGCCGCTCGCACAAGGCCAAAAGCTCGCAAGCGCTGGACAGCGCCGTCGCCTTGGCCATCACCGGCTCCGGCAAGGTCACCACGACAGCATCCGCCGGCAAGCCATCCAGCAGGGCGATGACTTCCAGCTTGGCGGCCGCCGCTTCGTTCAGATACACCCGCGCCAGCCGGCCTCCGGCCTGCAGGCAGGATTCGACCAGGTGAATGCCTTCCAGCACCATCACGCCCTCCTTGCGGCGGTCGCGGCTGTGCTGGACCAGACGGGCCAGCGCCTTGACTTCGTCGTTATGCGGGGAGGTGATGGATTTGGCTATGTAAGGCATGGGATGTTCTTGTCAGGCTGCGCAAAAGCGAAGAGGCAGAGTTTACCCGCCCCGCCGCCTTCTTGCATCATTGCGGCATCATCGTCAGCCGGGTGACCAGATCCTTGAAGCGATGATAGGTGGTATCGTCTATCGAGCGGCCGCTGACCGCATTGTCGACGTAGAACACGCCGCTGAGCTTGTGGCCGCCAAACAGCGTCATCAGGGCGAATTCCTGGTCCCCTACATGACGGAAAAACTCGTCGTCGTAGCGCCGCGTCAACTGTTGCCGCACCGCGGCCGGCGCGTGGAAGCTTTGCGGCTTGCTGGTGAACACGCCGAAGAAGCTGCCCGGCTCCAGCTCCAGCGGCAGCTTGCGCAGCGGGCTCTCGGACGGCACGCCAACCTGGTAGCGCAATTTCAGCAGATGGCCGTCATGCTCATAGTGGTAATACAGCACGCGCTCGAATTTCAAGTCATTGGCCAGAAAGCGAATGGACTCGCGGATGGCGTTTTCCAGCTGATCGCCACTGGACAGCGCCGCCGCTTTTTTCATCTCCATCTTCTTGCTGTCTGTCGGCAGCAATAGCAAGGCGCGGGCGGGGAAGGTATAGCCGGCGACATGCGGATGCCGGGCCACATTCAATACTGCATGCACCACGGATTGATAGGCCAGTTCCGGCGTGCAGTTGATCAACTTGGCGGCGGTATCCACGCCCACCAGCCAGGTGCTGCGGGTCACGCCATGCTCCAGAGAGTTGGCGGTGGCGATGGCCAGTTTCAGCAATTGTCGCCGTTTGCTTGGCGCGCCGGGTCCCAGCAGCTGGTTGAAGCCTGTCGGCAGCGGCATGGCCTTGATGAAAGCGGCCAGAATTTTCGCGTAGTCGGCGTCGAAGGCCTCTGACATTTCCTGCAGCAGCGGTTTGTCCGGCAAGCTGTTGCGCTGGATCATGTAGATGCAGCCGGGCAGGTTGTACAGCAATGCCGAAACAAAGCAATCCTCGACTTTCAGATCGCCCATGATGGACAGCCATTCCTTCACCAGCAGCGCCGCCACGCGGCTGCGCCCCATCCAGTCGCCCACTGCTTCGTAAACTTCCGGGTCCAGCTTGCCCGGGGCCGCTTCCAGCGCCTCCAGGCGATTAAAGCGCGTCACCACCGCCTCCAGCCCCATCAGCAACAGCGTCGGCTCCACCGCGGGAATGGACTCGTTGCGTTGCAAGGCGCGCGAATTGCCGACCACCCGGAACAAGTCCAGCAACAGAAACGGATCCGACAGGCAGAGATTGGCCAGATAGGTGAAATTGATCAGATCGCTGTGCCGGGCGCAGGCATCGCGCACCTCGGCCAGCGTATCGGGGAGAATCGGCCATCGCTGCTCGGCAATGGTTTTCGTCCAGTTATTGAGATCCATGTGGGTGGCGCCAGATCAGAAGTTCTTTTTGTAGGGGTCCATCAAGCGGCAGGCGTTGGTCAGGCTCGATGTCCGGCACGGTGAAAGTATTGCTGATGAGCAGGCTGCCTGGCCGGCCCTCATCCAGAAACTTGCGCCAGACCCGAGGCATAGGCTCCGGCGACAAAAAAACGTAGATCGCATCATGATTCCCCCAGTTTTCTTTCCAAAAGCTGCGGCAACCTATGTCCAGCCTGGAGGGCTTCCCGGCGCGCCACCAGCGCAAGCGCGCCAGCAACCAAGCGCCCACCGCGTTTTCCAGCGCCAGCACGCGCAAATCCGGGCGCAGGGCGGCAAGACGAACCGCCAGCCGGCCATCGCCGCAGCCGGCCTCCAGCAGCCGGCTTTGCTGCGCCAGCACGTCGCCCAGCCGCTGCGCGACCAGTGCGCCGGAGCGATATAGCGGCACTCGCTCAAACAGCGCATTGCGCCCCAGCGCCAGCGTCGCCAGCAAGGCCGCCAGATACCAGATCGGCGCGATATCCAGCTGCCTCATCAATACCACAGCCGGCACGAACAAGCCATGGGCCAGCCGCTGCCAACCCGGCTGGCGCAATCCGATGGACGATAAGGCGGCCAGCAGCCCCTGCAGCAGCGCCCAAGCTTCCAAATGCAGCCCGGGCGCGATGAACACCCAGGCGGCAAGGCCGGCCAACAGCTGCTGCGATACGTGGCGCAATCGCCTCATGCCGCGCGCCTCACGGCGAAGCCGATGGCTGGCTTCCGGCAGGCTGGCCGTCTGCCGGGCCGCCTATCACTTCCTGATTCATCTGCGGTTTGAAACCGTCGTTGAGAATGGAGACTTCAGCTTCCTTGTTCAGCACCACAATGGTGATGCGGCGGTTTTCCGGGCTGAACACATTGCTTTTTACCAGTGGGATGGCCGAGGCCAGGCCCACCACTCGTATGACCTTGCTTTCGCTGAGCCCGCCGGCGACCAGTTCGCGGCGCGCGGTATTGGCGCGATCCGCCGACAGCTCCCAGTTGCTGTAGCCGCCTTGCCCGCCGGAAAAAGGCGTGGCGTCGGTGTGGCCGGAAATGCTGATCCTGTTGGGCAGCTGGTTCAAGTCCATCGCCAGTTGCTGCAGCAGAGCCCGGGTGTGCGGCAACATGCGCGAGCTGCCGGAGTCGAACATCGGCCGGTTTTGCTCGTCCACGATTTGAATCTTCAGGCCTTCCGGCGTCATTTCCAGCTTCAGCTGGTTCTTGTATTCCTTCAACAGCACGCTGTTGTCTATCGTCTGCTGGATCTTCTGTTGCAGCTCATTCAGCCGGGCCTGCTCCTGCTGCTTCTGCATGATTTCCACCTGCCGGGCGCCAGCCTTGTTGACCTGCCCGGCCTGCTTGGTGATGTCGTTGCCGCCGCCCTTGATCACCGAGGTGGCGTCGCCGGCGCCCGCTCCGCCAGCCAGCGCCACTTTCAGCGGCGTCTTGAAGTATTCGGAAATGCCGTTCAGGGTGCCCTGCGAAGCCGAGCCCAACAGCCACATCAGCAGGAAGAACGCCATCATCGCCGTCACGAAGTCGGCGTAGGCGATCTTCCAGGCGCCGCCGTGATGACCGTGCCCGCCTTTCTTGATTTTCTTGACGACTATGGGTCGTTGCGATTCGTCCGCCATCTCTATCCCCTGCCCGGCTTATTTTTTGGTCAACTTGACGTGGTCTTCCAGTTCCTTGAAGGACGGACGGTCCATCGACGACAGCGCCTTGCGCCCGAACTCCACCGCCACCTGCGGCGCATAGCCGTTCAGGCTGGCCAGCAGCGTCACCTTGATGGTCTGGTAGACGCGGGTGCCTTCCGCCAGCTTGTGTTCCAGAATGGTGCCCAAGGGGCCGACGAAGCCGTAAGCCAGCAAAATACCGAGGAAGGTACCCACCAGCGCGTGGGCGATCAGCATGCCCAGCTCAGCCGGCGGCGCGCCTACCGATTCCATGGTGTGCACCACGCCCATCACGGCGGCGACGATACCGAAGGCCGGCAGACCGTCGCCCAGGCTCTTGACCGCGGCCACCGGCACTTCGCCCTCGTGGTGGTGAGTCTCGATTTCCACGTCCATCAGGTTTTCGATCTCGAAGGCGTTCAGATTGCCGCCCACCATCAGCCGCAGGTAGTCGCTGATGAACTCTACGACATGATGGTCATGCAAAATACTGGGATATTTGCCAAACACCGGGCTGGCTTCCGGATTTTCGACATCGGCCTCGATCGACATCAGGCCTTCCTTGCGCACCTTGGTCAGTATCTCGAACAGCAGGGAAAACAGATCCATATAGAAGGCTTTGCCGTACGGGCTGCCTTTGAACACGGTGGGGAGCGCCTTCATGGTGGCTTTCAGCGGCGCGCCGCCATTGGCAACGACGAATGCGCCGGCAGCCGCCCCGCCGATCATCACGAATTCCAGCGGCTGGATAAGTGCGGCGACATGGCCCCCTGCGGCGATGAAGCCTCCGAGCACCGAACCCAGAATGATGATGTACCCGATTCCGACGAACATGCGTCAAGTCCCTATTTGTTTTGTAGCCGAATGCCGTTGTTTGTATTACAGCATGCCTTTTTGCAATTCATTATAGAAATAATAGAAAAAGCGGGTGGAATTGTACCAACCCGCCTCATTCGCTGTAAAACCGGGAAGCGACGCAAAAAATACTGCCCGCCCCCGCAGCATAGCCGCTGTCAAACCAGTCCGCGCGCCTTGATCGTCTGCTCGAACTCCTCCAGGCAGCGGGCCGCCACCGCCAGCATTTCATCCACCTCGCCGCGCGTCATCACCAGCGGCGGCGAGGAAACGATATGGTCGCCGCAGGCGCGCATGATCAGGTTGTTGCGGAAGAAGATATCGCGGCAAAGCGTGCCGACCTCGCCAAAGTCCGGGAACAGCTCGCGCTTGGCCTTGTTCTTGACCAGGGTGAACGCCCCCAGCATGCCGACGCCGCGCACATCGTCCACATGCTCGAAACGGCTGAAGGTTTCGCGCCAACGCTGCTGGAGATAAGGGCCGATATCATCCTTGACCCGTTGAACGATGCCCTCATCGCGCAACGCCAACACATTGGCATGGGCGACAGCGGCGCAGACCGGGTGGCCGGAATAGGTGAAGCCGTGGTTGAAGTCGCCGCCGGCGATCAGCCCTTCGGCCACGCGCTTGCCGACAAAAACGGCGCCAATGGGCAGGTAGCCCGAGGACAAGCCCTTGGCGGTGGTGAAGATGTCCGGCTGGAAACCGAAGCGCTGATGGCCAAACCACTCTCCTGTGCGGCCAAAACCGCAGATGACTTCGTCGGCGACGATCAACACATCGTATTTGCGGCAGATGCGTTCGATTTCCGGCCAGTAGCTGGCCGGCGGGATGATCACGCCGCCTGCGCCCTGGATGGGTTCGCCGACAAACGCCGCCACCTTTTCCGGGCCGATTTCGAGAATCTTTTCTTCCAGCCAGCGGGCGGCCACCAGACCGAATTCGTCCGGCGTCATATCCTTGCCGAACTTGTACCACCACGGCTGCTCGATGTGCGCCATGCCGGGAATCGGCAGATCGCCCTGCTCGTGCATGTATTTCATGCCGCCCAGGCTGGCCCCGCCTATGGTGGAGCCGTGGTAGCCGTTCCAGCGGCCGATCAGCGTCTTCTTCTCCGGCTTGCCCTGCACATCCCAGTAGCGGCGCACCATGCGGATCATCGTATCCACCGACTCCGAGCCGGAGTTGGTGTAGAACACGTGATCAAAGCCGGCCGGCGTGACCTCGCAAAGCAAGGCGGACAGCTCCACCACAGCCGGGTGAGTCGTCTTGAAGAAGGTATTGTAGAACGGCAGTTCTTCCATCTGACGCCGCGCCACTTCGGCGAAATCCTTGCGGCCATAACCGACATTGACACACCAAAGGCCGGCCATGCCGTCAATGATCTTGTTGCCTTCGGAATCCCACAGATACACGCCCTCGCCGCGCGTCATCACGCGCGCGCCGGCCTGGTTGAGGGATGCGGTATCGGTGAACGGATGCAGGTGGTGGGCGGCATCCAGCTCGCGCAGTTGGCTGGTGGTACGTTGGTTCTGCATAACACTTCCTTCCTGTTTTCTCCGACAAGGCGAACCGGCGGTCCGCCTCTCCTGCGCCTGGGGCGTCGTTTTATTCATTTATCCTGTCCATCGCTGCGATTCTAACCGTACCCTGACGGTTCCCGCATCACACATGCAGCAGCAGGAACTTGCGTTCCCACGGGCTGATCACGCGGAAGTATTCAGAGAACTCCTTCTCTTTCATGCCGACGTACATCTTGACGAAGCGCGGCCCCAGCACCTCGGCGATCTCATGGCAGCCGGCCAGCTGCTGCAGGGACTCCTCGGAACTGTTGGGAAATTGATAGGGCAACTCGTAGGCGTCGGTCTGGCGCGGCTCGGACGGCTTGAGCTTGCCGGTCATGCCCAGATAGCCGCAGGCCAGCGTGGCGGCGATGGCGATATACGGGTTCACATCGACGCCCGGCACCCGGTTTTCGATGCGGCGCGCGGCCGGCGACGAATGCGGAATGCGCAGGCCGACGGTGCGGTTGTCGTAACCCCATTCGACATTGGTCGGCGCCGCGGTAT
This sequence comes from Chromobacterium sp. CCUG 76385, assembly GCF_059916625.1. Classification (NCBI taxonomy): domain Bacteria; kingdom Pseudomonadati; phylum Pseudomonadota; class Betaproteobacteria; order Neisseriales; family Chromobacteriaceae; genus Chromobacterium; species Chromobacterium sp. CCUG 76385. The sequence continues at coordinate 196,305 of NZ_JAUCGU010000001.1, read as the reverse complement.
AACGAGACAAACGACGGAATGAGTTCACGTAAGGGGCGAACAGCGGCATGGTTTGCGGAATGTATTTCTGCATGCCGGCAATGAAATGGAAGAACAGGTCCGACGGGCTGCCGTCGTCATTGGAGAACACGTTGCGACCGGTATTCTTGTCCACAACGCTCTGGTGAATGTGCATGGCGCTGCCCGGTTCGTTCTCCATCGGCTTGGCCATGAAGGTGGCGTACATATTGTGGCGGAACGCCGCCTCGCGCACGGTGCGCTTGAACAGGAAAACCTGGTCGGCCAGCTCCAGCGGGTTGCCGTGCAGGAAGTTGATTTCCATCTGGGCGGTGCCGATCTCGTGGATCAGCGTATCCACCTCCAGGTTCTGGGCATGGCAATAGTCGTAGATGTCCTCGAACAGCGGGTCGAACTCGTTGACCGCGTCGATGGAGTAAGAGCGGCGGCCAAACTCGGCCCGCCCCGTACGCCCCACCGGCGCCGCCAGCGGAATGTCCGGGTCCGGATTCGGCGACAACAGATAGAACTCCATCTCCGGCGCCAGCACCGGCTCCAGGCCCATCTCGTCGTACAGCCCCAGCACGCGCTTCAGCACATTGCGCGGGGCGACGTCCACCGGGGTGCCGTCGGCGCGGAAACAGTCGTAGATCAACTGCGCCGTCGGATCCACCGCCCACGGCACATAGCGCAGCGTGTTCGGGTCCGGCTCCAGCACCATGTCGGGATCGGTCAGATCCAGCATGCTGTCGTCCGGATAGTCGCCGGTGACCGTCTGGATCAGCACCGCTTCCGGCAGGCGCATTTCCGGGTCGGATACGAATTTGTCTTTCGGAACGATCTTGCCTCGCGCCACGCCGGTCATGTCCGGCACGATGCATTCCACCTCGGTGATACGGTGCTCTCGCAACCACTCATTGATCTGGTGATTCATAATGCTTCCTCTGTAGACTCCCCGGCCGCTGACTGCGGCTCTGGATCGGGAGGTGCTTCTTATGAGTCATCAAAACGCGCGTGGGGTTCATCGGCCCGCGCGCGGTTACTGCCCCATCACTTGCCTCGTTGCGCGCTCCTGGCTCGACAAGCCTCGCCAAAGGCGCCGAATATCGCCTGCGACAGCGGATTTTCCCAATAGCGCCATTCCGGATGCCATTGCACGGCAAAGACGAAGGCCTTGGCGTCTCGGATGCGGTAGGCTTCCACCAGGCCGTCCTCGGCGTGCGCCTCGGCGTCCAGTCCCGGCGCCAGGCGCTTGATGCCCTGCTGGTGCAAGGAGTTCACCCGCGCGCCGCGCTGGCCAGTCCACTGTGCCAGCAAGCCGCCCTCGACAAAGCTGACCGCGTGCGCCGGGGCGTACATCTCGGCCACGTCGTCGCTTTCCGCCTCGCGGTGGTCATTCAGGCCAGGCTGCTCCTGCACATGCTGGTGCAGTTCCCCGCCCAGCGCCACATTGATTTCCTGAAAGCCGCGGCAGATGCCCAACAGCGGGATGCCCTGCTCCAGCACCATGCGGATCAGCGGCAGCGTGGTGGCGTCGCGTTTGGGATCATGCAGCGTGCCTTCGCGGCTGGCCGGGCCGCCGTAATGGTGAGGCTCCACATTGGACGGCGAGCCTGGCAACAGCACGCCGTCCAGCGTTTGCAGCGTAGCGCGCAGCAAATCCTCGTCGCCGAGCGCGGGAATCAGCAGCGGCAAGCCGCCGGCGCCGCCGGCCGCAGCCGTGATGTATTTGTCGCCCACCGCGTGGAACGGCAGCAGGCCTATGGTCTTGAGATCGCAGGGAATACCGATGATGGCTTGCGACATGGCAGTGCGGCTCCTGTTCAGCTGGGGGCCTTGATGGCCTCGATCGGATCGACGTAGGCGTAACCCAGATCCTGCGCCACCGCCTGGTAAGCGACGCGGCCGCGGCAGATGTTCAGGCCATTGCGCAGGTGGGCATTATCCAGCAAGGCCTGGCGCCAACCCTTGTTGGCCAGCTCCAGCGCGTACGGCAGCGTGGCGTTGGTCAAGGCCTGGGTCGAGGTCCGCGCCACGCCGCCGGGCATATTGGCCACGCAGTAGTGCACGATGCCGTCCACCGTGTAGATCGGGTCCTGGTGGGTGGTGGGGCGGCTGGTTTCGAAACAGCCGCCCTGGTCGATGGCCACATCCACCAGCACCGCGCCAGGCTTCATCGTCTTCAACATGGCGCGCGTCACCAGCTTCGGCGCCGCCGCGCCCGGAATCAGCACCGCGCCTATCACCAGATCGGCGTCGCGGATGCTATCGTCGATATTGGCACCGTTGGACATCAGGGTCTTGATACGTCCGCCGAACACCATGTCTATCTCTTTCAGGCGGGTCAGCGACTTGTCGAGAATGGTGACGTCGGCGCCGGTGCCCATCGCCATGCGCGCGGCGTTCAGCCCCACCACGCCGCCGCCTATCACCACCACCTTGGCCGGGGCGACGCCCGGCACGCCGCCCAGCAGCACGCCGCGGCCGCCCTGGGCTTTTTCCAAGGCGTGGGCGCCGGCCTGGATAGCCATGCGGCCCGCCACCTCCGACATCGGCGCCAAGAGCGGCAGGCCGCCGCGCTCATCGGTCACCGTCTCATAGGCGATGGCGACGGCGTCAGACTCGATCAGCAGCTTGGTCTGTTCAGGATCCGGCGCCAGATGCAGATAAGTGAACAGCACCTGGCCGGGACGCAGCATCCGGCACTCCACCGGCTGCGGCTCCTTGACCTTGACGATCATTTCAGAACGCTCGAACACCTCCTCCGCATTGGAGGCGATGGAGGCGCCGGCTTGAATGTACTGCTCGTCGGTAAATCCAATGGCCAAGCCAGCGTGGGTCTGCACCAGTACCTTGTGCCCATTTGCAACCAACTCGCGGACACCAGACGGGGTCAGACCCACCCGGTACTCGTGGTTTTTGATTTCCTTCGGAACGCCGATCAACATAGTCGCCTCCAAATTCATTTGGTTCATGGGCAAACTGGCAACAGCCGTTTAAGAAAATTCACATCGCGCTTGCCCTTTCAAACTGATTCTGACTATAAAACCTCACCCTTGCAAAGATATTTGATTTTGCGACGCAGCAAGCAGGTTTCCCCGTCGGTGCGGTACAATGCCGCATAATGTCTAAAATTATTAACATACTGATGGAGCAGGAAGAATGGATGTCGGCGCGCGCTTGAGAATGGTCAGGACAAGGTTCGGCTTGTCGCAAAGAGAGCTGGCCAAACGAGCCGGCGTCACCAACGGCACCATCTCGCTGATCGAGCAAAACCGGGTCAGTCCGTCCGTCAGCTCCCTGAAAAAAGTACTGGAAGGCTTGCCCATCACACTGGCGGAATTCTTCACCTTCGACGCCGAACCCGCCCAGCCGCGCGTGTTTTACCAAGCGGATGAGCTGCCCAATCTCGGCAACGAGGACATCAATCTGATGCTGGTCGGCACCGCCCATGACAAGCGCGACATCGCCATTCTGCGCGAGCGTTACGTCCCCGGCGCCGATACCGGCCCGGACATGCTGACGCATGAAGGCCAGGAAGGCGGCGTCGTCATCCGCGGCAGCATAGAAGTCACCGTAGGCGCAGACAGCCGGGTACTGGGGCCGGGCGATGCCTATTACTTCGACAGCAAGCTGCCGCACCGTTTCCGCAACGTCGGCGACGACATCTGCGAAGTGGTAAGCGCCAGTTCGCCGCCAACCTTCTGATTCGCAGCAAGCATATGGAGAAGTCCATGAAGCTGGGTTACACCATTGTTTACGTTCCAGATGTCGCGGCCTCGCTGCGCTTCTTCGACCAGGCATTCGGCCTGAAACAGAAATTCCTGCATGAATCCGGCGCGTATGGCGAGCTGGACACCGGCGACACCACCCTTTCCTTCGCCAGCCACGAACTAGCGGCCATGAACCTTCCCGCCGGCCACGTGCGCGCCAGCGACACCGTCCAGCCTTTGGGCATGGAAATCGGCCTGGTCACCGAACAAGTGGAGGCCGCGCATCAGCGCGCGCTGGCATGCGGGGCGGTGGAACTGGCGGCGCCAACCCAGAAACCATGGGGCCAGACCGTGTCCTACCTGCGCAGCCCCGACGGCACGCTGATCGAACTTTGCAGCCCGATTTCCGCCTGAATTCGCACCACAACCGCAAAGCAGCACCACACAAGAGGAGAAACCCATGTCCCGCAGTACACATGCCGACTGGAAACAACTTGCTGCAGAACTGCAAATAGAAGGACGCGCCTTCATTGACGGCGCCTACCGCGAGGCCGCAGACGGCAAACGCTTCGCTTGCGTCAACCCCGCCACCGGCGCCAAGCTGGCCGATATCAGCCATTGCGGCGAAGCCGAGGTGGAGGCCGCGGTCAAGGCGGCGCGCCGCGCCTTCGACTCCGACGCCTGGTCCGGCCTGGCGCCGCGCCAGCGCGGCGGCATTCTGAAACGCTTCGCCGCGCTGATCCGCCAACATGCCGACGAATTGGCGCTGCTGGAAACCCTGGACGCCGGCAAACCCATCGGCGACACCACCACGGTGGATGTGCCTGGCGCGGCCTATTGCGTGGAGTGGTTCGCCGAGGCGATAGACAAGATCGGCGGCGAAGTGGCGCCGGTCGATCCCAAGCTGCTGGGTCTGGTGACGCGCGAACCCATCGGCGTAGTGGCAGCCATTGTGCCGTGGAATTTCCCGATTCTGATGGCCAGCTGGAAGTTCGGCCCAGCGCTGGCCGCCGGCAACGCCGTCATCGTCAAGCCATCGGAAAAATCGCCGCTGACCGCCATCCGCGTCGCGGGTCTGGCCAAACAAGCCGGCATCCCGGACGGCATCTTCCAGGTGCTGCCCGGCGCCGGCGATGTCGGCCGCCTGCTGGCGCTGCACATGGACGTGGACTGCGTGGCCTTCACCGGCTCCACCGCTGTCGGCAAATTGATCGCCGGCTACGCCGCGCAATCGAATCTGAAACGCGCCTGGCTGGAGCTGGGCGGCAAGTCGCCCAACATCATCCTGCCGGATTGTCCGGACCTGCCCCGCGCCGCGCGCGCGGCGGCCGGCGCCATCTACTACAACATGGGCGAGATGTGCACCGCCGGCTCCCGCGTGCTGGTGCATCGCGACATCAAGGCGCGCTTTCTGGAGGAGTTCAAAAAGGCCGCCGCCGGCTACTATCCGGCCGATCCGCTGGACCCGGCCACTTCGATGGGCGCCATCGTCGACGATATCCAGTACCGCAAGGTGCTGAGCTATATCGACAAAGGTTTGAGCGAAGGCGCCAGCCTGTTGCTGGGCGGCAAGGCCGCCCACGCCGACAAGGGCCTGTTCATCGAGCCAACGGCCTTCGACTGCCCAAGCGAAAGCCTGACCATCTGCCGCGAGGAAATCTTCGGCCCGGTGCTGTCGGTCATCACCTTCGATGATGTCGAGGAAGCCATCCGCATCGCCAACGACACCGAATACGGCCTGGGAGCCGCGGTATGGACTGCCGACGTCAGCACCGCCCACCAAGTGGCGCGCCGCCTGCGCGCCGGCACGGTTTGGGTCAACTGCTATGACGAGGGCGGCGACATGAACTTCCCGTTCGGCGGCTACAAGCAATCCGGCAACGGCCGCGACAAATCGCTGCATGCGCTGGAAAAATACACCGAACTGAAGAGCACCCTGATCAAGCTGTAAGCGGCTCGCCGGCCAGGCTCAGTCCTGGCCGGCAGCCTGCCTCGCCAGCCAACGGCGTATCGTCCGCTCCTCCACTGCCGACAATCCTTCCAGCATGCGCGCTTCCAGCTCACGCACCCGCGCCTTGCTTTGCGTCAGCAAATCCTCCCCCTTGGCGCTCAACTGCAATTGCACGATGCGGCCATGGCTGGCATGCGGCCTGGCCTCCACCAGGCTGGCTTTTTTCAGATTCGCCACGATGACGCTGACGGTTTGCGGCGTCAGCAAGGCCAGCCGCGCCAAATCGGCGTTGGAATGTCCGGGATAGGCCGCCAGCATCGTCAACACCACGAACTGCGGCGGCGTCACGCCCAAATCCGCCAATGCGCGCTCCATCCGCAAATGTTGGCCCGCAGCGGCCTGGCGCAATAGATAGCCTATATGTCCGCCTTCGCCGCGCTTGCCCTCGCCCGGCTCCGGCAATGCGGTCCCTGATGACTTGATCATAATATCAAAGCTCTGATATGTTGCATGATGTAAGAACTCTGATATTAACCACGATACCGACAGGACACCAGCCATGCGTCTTGAAATCCGCGACATCGATACCGCAGAAACAGTCCGCGCCAGCTTTGCGCTGATGCGCCAATTCCGTCCCCACCTGATGGATGCCGATGAGTTGGTCGCGAGCTGGCAGCGCCAGGCCCGTCAAGGCTACCGGCTGCTTGGGCTGTACCGCGACGGCGAACTAGCCGCCCTGGCCGGCTGGCGTCCCATGGAAAACCTGGTGCACGGCCGGCACATGTATGTGGACGACCTCGTCACCGATGAGCGCTGCCGCGGCCAGCGCCTGGGCGAAACCCTGATGAACCATTTGAAACAGCTGGCCCGCAGCCATGGTTGCGCCAAGCTGTTGCTGGACACACCGATGTCCAACACCCTGGGCCATCGCTTTTATTATCGCCAGGGCTTGGTCGCCACCGCCTTGCGCTTTATGCAGCCACTGAGCGAGGACTGAACATGCCAAGCATTCTGCACGTCAACGCCAGCCCCAATGGCGCAGGCTCTCATAGCCTCCAGGCCGGCAAGCTGCTGGCAGCGCGGCTGGCGCAGACCAGCTCGCCCACCCTTATCGAGCGAGATATCTCTTTGCTGCCGCCCCATGCCATCAACCGGGAGTTTGTCGAAGCCAGTCTGATGCGCGAAGACGCGCGCCACCATGCGCAACGGCAGGCGCTCGTGCTATCAGAACAGTTGATTGCCGAACTGGAGGCCTGCGACTGCTTGATCCTGTCCACGCCCATGCACAATTTTACCGTGCCGGCCGCGCTGAAAGTCTGGCTGGACCTGGTGATGCGCCCCGACCGGACCTTCCGCGGCGGGCCGGATGGCAAAAACGGCCTGCTGAACAACCGGCCGGTTTTCGTCATCGTGGCCAGCGGCGGGCCGATGCAGTCCAAGCCCGATTGGCAGCCCGACTTTTTGACGCCGTATCTGCGCTGCGCGCTGGCCACCATAGGACTGAGCGATGTATCCATCTTGCAGCTGGAATCGCTCAAACGCGGCGACAAGGCCTTGCTAGCGGCAGCCCAGGCGACGGAACAATGGGTGGAGCGGCAATCCAGGCGCTACGCCGCAGCCGCGGCTTATCGCGCGACAGCGTAATCGGCTTGACTATAATCAGCGAGGAATAACAACGCGGCATCGCCGTGCCTCCAACCCATGGGCACGGAGCAGGTCGCCGCACGGGTTCGGGACTCATGCACGCCATCGCCTCGCTGAATCGCATTCGTTCGTATCTTGCCTTGGCGTGGCTGGCCTCGTGCCTGCTGGCCCTCCCCAGCCACGCGGCGCCCAATCCGGCCTGCCCCAATGGCCCGCTACGCGTGGGGTTCTACAAGTTCGGCGTCGCCTATCGCGACGGCAACGGCTACGACGTGGACATGGTGCGCGAGCTGGCCCGGCGGCTGCACTGCCCGATAGCCAGCGAAACGGAGCTGCCGCGGCTGCGCGCGCTGAAGATGCTGGAAAGCGGCCAGATCGACCTTGGCACTTCCACCTTGGCCACGCCGGATCGACTGGTCTACGCCTGGATCTTCCCTTACAACCACACCCGAAACATGGTGCTGCTGCATCGGTCCATCCATGCGCGCACGCTAGCGGAGCTATTGCGGGACCCGGCCTTGCGCTGGGGCGCCATACGCGGCTACCGGCACAGCGCGCAGCAGGATCAATTGCTGGCGCAGATGAAGGCGGAAAACAAACTGGTGATGGCGAATGACGAGGACGACCTGTTCCGCATGCTAGACGACGGCATCGTGACCGCCGCGTTCTCGCTGCCCACCAGCTATGGGCATTGGCTGCACGACCCTCAGGTCGCCAAACGCATCCTCGTGGTGGATTTGTTTCCGTCCGGAGAAACCATCGCCAGCGGCCTGGCCCTGAGCAAGGCAAGGTTTCCGCAAGAGGCGGCCGAGCGTTGGCATTTGGAGCTAAAGAAAATGTATCAGGATGACAGCCTGCTCAACATCCTGCGGCGCTATCTCAGCGAAGGGGCCGCCAAGCAAATGATGCAGTTGCCGCTAGACTGAACAGAACGGCAATGTCATCTCGTCTACACGGAGTAATCGATGAAACTGCTTGCAGGCTGCGCGCTTTCGCTTTGGCTGGCTACCGCTCAATCGACTCCCAACCCCGCCTGCCCCAGCGGTCCGCTGACCGTCGCCTATTACAACTTCGGCGTCGCTTATCACTTGGGCAAGGGTTACGATCCGGACATTCTTCACGAACTGTCCCGCCGGCTGAATTGCCCCATCCAGAGCGAAGGCGACTATCCGCGGCTGCGCGTATTGAAGCTGCTGGAGATCGGCCAGGCCGACATCGGCACCTCCACCACCGTGACGCCGGAGCGGCAACGCTATTTGTGGATGGCGGTCTACCATCACAGCAAGAATCTGGTGCTGCTGCACCGCGGCGTGAACGTCTCCACGCTGGATGCGCTGCTCAAGCTGCCTGACCTGCGCTGGGGCATGGTGCGCGGTTACCGCCACAGTCCGGCCGAAGACAAGTTTCTGGATGAATTGGCGCAACAGCATAAGATTGTCATCGCCGCCAACGAGGACGATCTGTATAAAATGGTCTGCAGCGGGGTGGTGACGGCCTCTTTCGGCCATCCCATCAGCTTCGATCCTTGGCTGCAAAGCCATCAGGCCGCCCAGCAGGTGACGGTGCACGACTTTTTCCCGGACAGCGAAATCACCGCGGGCAGCATCGTGCTGAGCAAGGCGCGTTTCAGCCAGCAAGCCGCCGCGCTGTGGCAGGACGAGCTGCGCAAGATGTACCGCGACGGCACCTTGCGCGCCATCATGCGGCGTTATCTGACCGAACCCAGCGTGGATCAGGCGCTGAAGCTGCCGTTGGATTAACGCTCTCCAGACGCAGTCAGGCCCGGCTGCAATGCGCCGGGCCTGGTTTGCATTGCTTGTTACAGCGCCAGCTTGGCGATGGCTTCCTTCGCCAGGTGGATCGACGTGGCGCGCTTGTCCGGCCCCATGCCTATGGCCTCGGCGCGGATGATTTCCACGTCGCTCACGCCCAGGAAACCCAATACCTTCAGCAGATAATCTTCCTGGAAGTCCATCAGACTGCCCTGCTCTCCGCTGTGCACGCCGCCGCGGGCGGACACCACAATCACCTTCTTGTTGGGCACCAGGCCCACCACGCCGTTCTCCGTGTACTTGAAGGTGCGGCCGGCTGCGGCTACGCGGTCGATCCAGCTCTTCAACTGAGTCGGGATGGAGAAGTTATACATCGGCGCGCCGATCACCAGCACATCGGCGGCGACGAGCTCCTCGATCAGTTGATCGGTCAAGGCAGCCTCGCTGCGCTGCAGCGGCGTCCAGTCCGTCTCCGGCACGAAACGCGCGCCGACGATTTCGCCGGACAAGTGAGCGATCGGATTGGCCGCCAGATCGCGGTAGATGGTTTCGACATTGGCGTGACGCTGACGCAGCGTATTGGCCACTACGGCGGACAATTCGCGGGTAACCGAGTTGTCGGCCAGGATGCTGGAATCGAGATGCAGCAGTTTCATGTTCGGGTCTTTCGCGGTGCAGTGGAGATGTGTGCATGATAAGCGCGAGCAACAATCGGAACTAGACTGCTAAAATCGGAAACATTGTTCCACCAGCGAGACAATAATGCGAGACCTGAACGATCTGATGTACTTCGCCAAAGTGGTGGAGCACGGCGGCTTCATGGCGGCCTCCCGGGTGCTGGGCATTCCCAAATCCACGCTGTCGCGGCGGGTGGCGGAACTGGAAAGCCGCCTGGCCGTGCGCCTGCTGCAACGGACTACGCGCCGACTGTCGCTGACGGAAATCGGCAGCCAGTATTATCAACACTGCCAGGCCATGCTGGCCGAAGCCGAGGCCGCCGATGAGACCATTCTGCAAAGCAGCGCCGAACCGCGCGGCCTGATACGGGTCAGTTGCCCGGAACTGCTGGCCAAGACCATGCTCAGCGCGGCGCTGCCGCGCTTCCTGGCGCGCCACCCGCAGGTGCGGGTGGCGCTGGAGGCCACCAACCGCAGGGTGGACCTGATTGAGGAAGGCGTGGACGTGGCGCTGCGAGTCCGCAATGTCATCGAAGACAGCGCCAGCCTGGTCGTGCGCACCTTGGGCAAGAGCCGGGTCATCCTGGTGGCCAGCCCCGCCTTCCTCGAAAAGCACGACGAACCGCAAGCGCCGGAGCGGCTGGCCGCGCTGCCGGCGCTGACGATGAGCCGGCCGGACGGCCGCGGCCAGTGGGTGCTGCTGGACAATGTCGGCCAGACCTACACCATTCACATCGACGCGCCACGCTTGATGACCGACGACATGATCGTGCTGCTGCAGGCCGCCATCGCCGGCATCGGCATCGCCGCGCTGCCCACCAATGTCTGCCACCAAGCGCTGGCCGATGGACGGCTTAGCCGCATCCTGCCGCAATTCGATTTTCCCTGGGGCATCCTGCATGCGGCTTTCCCTACCCGCCGCGGCTTGTCGCCGGCCGTCCGCGCCTTTCTGGACTTCATCGGGGAAGAGTTGATCAGCGAGGAAATGGCAGGCGATTGGGGACGGCCCCATCTTCACCAGGCATGACATTTGCTTTTAACAATGGCGTCACCCCTCGAAAAAACCTTCCCATGTTCACGCTGCGCCCCTTAACCGAAACCGATTCGATAGAACAATTGACCGATCTGCTGCACCGCGCCTACGCCCAATTGGCCGCGATGGGGCTGCGCTACACAGCGGTGGATCAAAGCGCGGACGTAACCCGCCGCCGCATCCAGGGAGGCCACTGCCTGCTGGCCTGGCACCAAAACCAGCTGGCCGGCACCGTCACGGTGCATCGCGCGCGGCTCGCATCCCCTTGCCTGCAATTCCGAGCAACCGACGGCGCGGTGCTGGCGCAACTGGCCGTCGCGCCGGAATGGCAGGGCCACGGCCTGGGCGAGCAACTTTTGGAAGCGGCGGAAAACTGGGCGCGCGCCCAGGGCTGCGCCGCCATCAGGTTGGACACCGCGCGCGACGCTATCCACCTCGTCAGCCGCTACCAGCGCCGCGGCTACCGCGTGGAAGCCCCGCTGCAATGGCCGGACAAAGCCTATCGCAGCGTGGTGATGGTCAAATCGCTGGAAACTCTGCCGCCGTCTGCCACTCGAAACGATAGTTGCAGTGCAACAAGCTGATGGCTGCGCGCCACACATCGGCTCAAGACCATTCGCATTTATTGCATTGCAGCAGATAACGAGTACAGTGGCAGCCAAGGCCGTTGCCTTGGCCGCACACCGTTTTCACTCATCAAAACGCAAGGGGTTGCAATGTGGTCAACTACTGCAGTTCGAGACGGGAAAATCCCGTTTGCCCAACCGTTGTTTGATTACTGGCTGGACGCCTGCCAGCGCGGCGTTCTGTACTGGGACACGCTGTATCAGCGCGGCGCCACCTATCTGGAACACTGTGAAAGCGGCAAGCCGCCGGTGCTGGTGTTCGACTACACCATCATCATGGACGCGCGCGAGCTGCCCGATCCGGCCAACTACGCGCTGGCGGCGATCAAGCCGCCGGAGGGCAGCCCGGCCACCGATCCGGCCAAGCGCCCCTTCGTGGTCATCGACCCGCGCGCCGGCCACGGCCCCGGCATTGGCGGCTTCAAGATGGACAGCGAAATCGGCATCGCGCTGCAGCAGGGACATCCCTGCTACTTCGTAATGTTCTTCCCTCAGCCCGTGCCGGGCCAGACCATAGAAAGCGTGGCCAAGGCCGAAGGCCATTTCCTCAAGCGCGTCAACGAACTGCACCCGGACAGCGACGGCAAGCCCTTCGTCATCGGCAACTGCCAGGGCGGCTGGGCGCTGGCCATGTTGGCTTCGGTGGCGCCGGACCTGGTCGGCCCGATCCTGCTGGCCGGCTCGCCGCTGTCCTACTGGGCCGGCGTGCGCGGTAAGAACCCCATGCGTTACGCCGGCGGCCTGAACGGCGGCACCTGGAGCGCCTCGCTGGCCGGCGACCTGGGCAACGGCCATTTCGACGGCGCCCATCTGGTGGAAAACTTCGAGAAGCTGGACCCGGCCAACACCCTTTGGAAGAAGTCGTACAATCTGTATTCCAAGGTGGACACCGAGCCGCAACGCTATCTCGATTTCGAACGCTGGTGGGGCGGCCACTATCTGCTGAACAAGGTGGAGATGGAGTGGATCACCCAGAAGCTGTTCGTCGGCAACGATTTGGTCCACGGCAAGATCACCAGCCATGACGGCACGATGCGCGTGGACATGCGCAACATCCGCTCGCCCATCATGGTGTTCGCCTCCTGGGGCGATAACATCACCCCGCCGCAGCAGGCGCTGAACTGGATCGCCGACCTGTACGACAGCGTCGAGGACATCCGCAACAACGAGCAGACCATCGTCTACTGCCTGCACAACAAAGTGGGCCACCTGGGCATCTTTGTGTCATCCGGCGTGGCCAACAAGGAGCACAGCGAGTTCGCCAGCGCGCTGGACCTGATAGACGTGTTGGTGCCGGGATTGTACGAGGCCGTCATCGAAGACATCGCGCCGGACTCTCCGGGCCAGGAATACATCGAAGGCCGCTACATCATCCGCTTCGAAGCCCGCGATGTATCCGACATCCTGGCGCTGGATGACGGCCGCGAAGACGAACAGGCTTTCGAAGTAGTGAAACGCGTCTCCGAAATCAACCAGGGCGTGTACGACCGCTATCTGTCCCCCGTGGTGCGCGCCTTCAGCAACGAGGCCAGCGCCCGCCTGCTGCGCGAGCTGCATCCCGCCCGCTTCGAGCGCACGCTGATCTCGCCGAAGAACCCCTGGCTGTGGTGGCTGCCCGGACTCGCCGCCAAGGTGCGCGAACAACGGCGCCCGGTTTCCACGGACAATCCGCTGTGGCAGTGGCAGGAACGGATGTCTGACTTCATCGTCCAGTCGCTGGATCATTACCGCGACCTGCGCGACGCCGCCCAGGAACAACTATTCCGCGGGATTTACGAATCGCCGCAACTGGCCACGCTGGTCGGCGTGCAGCCCGCCGGCGAGGAGCGCAAGCAGGCGCTCACCTGGGAAAGCCGCGAGCTGGCGCGCCTGAAGCGCGAGGCGCTGGACCCGAGCTTCGAGCAAGGCACGCTGGCTGATGGCTTCATCCGGCTGCTGGTCTATGTCGGCATCGGCATGGGCGTCATCGATGAACGGCCATTCAACGCCATCCGCCGCACCATGCGCGGCGTGCAGCGCGAATATCCGCTGACGCTGATGCAGCTGAAGGATACCGTACGCAAACAGGTCGCCCTGGTGCGCGCCGATCACCAGCGCGCGCTGAACGGCCTGAGCACGCTGCTGCCCGACCAGCACATCCGCCACCAGGCCTGGATGCTGGTGCGCGACCTGCTGCTGGTGAATCGCCATGACATTCCGCCGGAGCAACAACAACGGCTGGAGCAGGCGGCCAATGTGCTTGGGCTGTCCGAACAAGACCGCAAGGCCATTCTGGACAAGGCCGTGATTCAGTCGGCCGCCCCTCGCGCGACGGAAACGGTTGCAGTCAAGCCGGCTCCGGCCCAACCCATCGTCCCGGCGGCCAAGGCTGAAATCCAGCCGGCGCCGGCCAAGACCGCCGCCACGCGCAAACCGGCGACCAAGCCTGCGCCAGCCCGCAAGCCCGCAGTCAAGGCCAACGGCCAAGCGCCTGCCGCAGCCAAAACCGTCAAGCCGGCTGCCGCCGCCAAGCAGCAGAAGGACTCCTGACGCGCCACGCCGGAGCGCCGACAGGCGCTCCGGTTTTATCGCCAACACACCTCAAACCCTTTCGCGGCTTGGTTAGCGTCGCTTCGTACTGATTTCCCATCCCCTCCCCGCCATCCCTCCGCCGCAATTGCTCCATGCAGAAAAATGATCATCAATAGGTTCTGAATATTGACTATTCAAACAGCAATAGCTAATATTTGACGCGCTGCGGGAGAGAGGGGCGCCGCCCCCGCCGAAGACGCAAACTCCCATAATCGCTCAGGCAAGCAGTACCGCAGTGCACCATTGATTCAAGCCGATTGGAGAGAGGCCGCCGCGAGCGGTCCACCGAAGGGGCAAGTGGCCGCCGGCCATGCAACTCTCAGGTAAAAGGACAAGGGGAGAGGCTGTTCCGCAACCCGGAATCCACCCAGGAGACTGCCTTGTCCGCACCTGCCATCGGCCGCGCGCTTTTGCCCGCGCCAGTAGACATTCTTTTCCCTTTTTCATGCCCATCCGCCGCCGTCGCGCGCGGGAGCTTGCCATGCTGAGCCTGATCTATCTGATCGCCATCACCGCGGAAGCGATGACCGGCGCGCTGGCTGCGGGCCGCCGCCACATGGACATCTTCGGCGTCACCGTCATCGCCTTCCTCACCGCGCTGGGCGGCGGCACCGTGCGCGACATCGTGCTCGGCCGCTACCCGATAGGCTGGACGCAACACCCGGAGTACGTATTGCTGGTGGTGGCCGGCGGCATCGCGGCCGTGCTGGCCGCGCGCTTCATGCGCCATCTGAACCGGCTATTCCTGGTGCTGGACGCGCTGGGCCTGGTGGCGTTCACCATCATCGGCTGCGATGTCGCGTTAGGCATGCGCTATCACCCGGTCATCGTGGTCATGGCAGGCATGATCACCGGCATCGCCGGCGGCATTCTGCGCGATGTCCTGTGCAATCGCGTGCCCATCGTGTTCCGCCGCGAGCTGTACGCCAGCGTGTCGCTCTTGGTGGCCATCCTCTACCTGGGATTGAACGCGCTGGAGGTTCCGCACGACTGGAACATCGCCGCCAGCTTCGCCTTCGGCCTGGCGCTGCGCATGACCGCGCTGTGGCGCGAGTGGCAGCTGCCGGTTTTCGCCTACCGCCACGATCATCACTGACACCCCCACCCCGCTTAGGCGGGGTGGTTTGCGTCACGCATAGCAAGCCATGGCGTGACGCGGACATCGATGCGCGCCGCCCCATGGCGCATGATTCGCGTCTCAAGGTTTGGCATAGCCATACGCGCGCCAGATTTTCTGCGATTCGGGACTGAAAAGGTAATCGAACAATTGCCGGGCTTGCGGATGGCCTGCCGCCGGCGTCAGCAGCGCCACCGTCTGCCGGATAGTCGGGTAACTATCCGGCGGAATCTCTACCCAATGCCCCTTGCCCAAACGTGAGCGCTCCAGCACCTGAGACTTGGAAACGAAACCGCCCGCCACCCTGCCGGACGCCACCATTTCGGCGGCATGGGCCACATCCGGCGCCCTGACAAAACGCGGGCGCAGGCGTTCCGCTAGTTGGTAATGATTCAAGCTGTATAAAACCATCTGGCCATAAATGCTGGACTCGGGATCCGGCAGCGCGATCTTGCCTCTGCCTTGGCGCAGCCACTCCAGCCAGCCGCTCTCATGAAAATCCGCCGCCAGCGACCATAGCACCAGGGAACCCAAACCAAAGATGCGCGGCTCTTCCAGACAGCGCCCCTGCGCCTGCAGCTTATGGGTGTATTCTTCGCTGGACGAGATGTAGATTTCGTACGCGGCGCCATTGGCAATCTGCGAGGCCAGCGCCACCGCGGGACCATAAGCCACCTTTACCGTTACGCCAGTCTTCGCCGTGAATTTTTTGACGATCTCATTCAGCGCCGGCTCAGTATTGCTGGCGGCGGCCACCGTGACCGGCGCGGCATGGGCGATTGCCCATGCGCAGGCCAGCAGGCACCCCGCCAATATCTTCGGCATGATGCGCTCCCTGAAACTTCACGATTCAGCATAGGGCATGCGATGCGAACAAAAAAAGACCCAAAGTCGGCATGGCCGAAACCGATTCAAACGGTTTGCGCCTCGCGAATGCGGGCGATGAACCATTCCGCGGCCCGGCTCAGCAGCGCGCCCTCCCGCACCAAGAGCAGCAGGCTCAGCCTCGGCGGCCGCTGCTTAAGCGGCAGCTCTACAAAACGCTGCGCCGTCAGCGTGGCCTGCAAGGCCTGATTGGACATCGGCACCACGGCATCCATCGTCATCAGCAGCCCACACAGTAAGACATTGGACGTGCAACAAGTCACTCGCTCCGGCGGCGCCAGTCCTTCGCGCGCAAACATGCCATGCACAAAGCTTTCGTACTGGCCGCTCTGATCGGTATGCAGCCACTCCGCCTGCCGCAACTCCGCCAACGCGGCGGCATGCCGCAACGGGCTTTCTGCGCGGACGGCAAAGCCGGATGGGGATTCGCACAGCCGCTCCACCCGCACGAATGGATCGTCCGGCGGCGTGGAGAAGGCGCCCAGCGCGAAATCCAGCTGCCCGCTGCGCAGGCCCTCAAGCAGTTGTTTCCCATCCTGCTCCAGGAAATCCACCCGCACCTGCGGCATGGCGCGCCGGAAGGCCGCGAACGACTGCGGCAAAATCTCGAAACCGGCCAGCGGGGTCAGGCCGATGCGCAGGCTGCTCTCGCGGCCGGAGCGCAGCCTATCCATTTCCTGCTGCGCCCGCTCCAGCTCCCGTATCACCAGACGCGCATGGCCGAGCAGCGTCTGTCCGGCATCGGTCAGCGTCACGCCCCAGGAGTTGCGCAGCAACAAGGGCACGCCTTGCTCCGCCTCCAATTCGCGCAGCGCCTTGGTGATGGCAGGCTGCGTGACGCACAGCGCGCGCGCGGCCGCATTGATGCTGCCGTGATCCGCCACGGCGACCAAGGCCCGCAGTTGATGTTGCTTGAGTGGACTCACGTGGATAACTCATGGTTATGGCTATCAATATTTGTGCTTATTCAGCGCAAATAGTTTTGCCTAGCATGGTTCGGCACCTTTCAACCAGGAGACCAAGCCATGGCAAACGATACTTTCATCCTCCCGGAAATCCTGAACAGCCTGGATGAGTTCATCCAGCTGCGCCGCCAAATACACGCTCATCCGGAGCTGGGGTTCGAGGAGCGGCAAACCAGCGAGCTGGTCGCCGCCAAGCTGCGCGAATGGGGCTATGAGGTGCAAACCGGCATCGGCAAGACCGGCGTGGTGGGCACGCTGCGCGCAGGCGCAGGGTCGCGCGCGCTCGGCATCCGCGCCGACATGGACGCGCTGCCCATCCAGGAAACCACCGGCCTCTCCTACGCCAGCACCCAGCCCGGCAAGATGCACGCCTGCGGCCACGACGGCCACACCGCCATGCTGCTGGCCGCCGCCCAATACCTGGCTGCAACCCGGCGCTTCAACGGCACGCTGCATCTGATCTTTCAACCGGCGGAGGAAGGCCTGGGCGGCGCGCCGGCCATGCTTGAAGACGGCTTGTTCGAGCGCTTCCCCTGCGACGCCGTCTACGCCCTGCACAACGCGCCGGGCCTGCCTGTCGGCTGTTTCGCACTGAAGGAAGGCGCCATGGCGGCCTCGTCCGACAGCGTGGATGTTCGCCTCACCGGCGTGGGCGCGCACGGCGCGATGCCCAACTTCGGCCGCGACCCCATCGTCGCCGCCTCGTCCATCGTGATGGCGTTGCAAACCCTGGTGGCGCGCAATATTCCGGCGACAGAGGCCGGCGTAGTCACCGTCGGCGCGCTGCACGCCGGCAAGGCGCACAACGTGATTCCGGAACACGCGGAAATGAAGCTGACCGTACGCGCGCTCAGCCGCGACGTCCACGCCACCTTGAAACAGCGGCTGCATGAAACCGTCCAGCTGCAGGCGCAGAGTTACGGCGTAGCGGCGGAAATCGACTACCGCACCATCGCGCCGGTGCTGGTCAACACGCCCGATGAAACCCGCTTCATGGCGGAACTGATCCGCGAGCAAGCCGGCGCGGAACGACTGATCCAACCGCCGCAAGGGATGATGGGCAGCGAGGATTTTGCCTGGATGCTGGAAAAGAAACCCGGCTGCTACGTGCTGCTGGGCAACGGCACCGAAAGCCGCGGCGGCTGCATGGTCCACAACCCTGGCTACGACTTCAACGACCAGGCCCTGCCGGTGGGCGCCTCGCTGTGGGCGCGGCTGGCGGAAAGCTATCTGCGCGGCTGACGCGCGGCGCGATCAAGCCGGCGGCACAGCCGGCATCGCAAGACAAAGGAGAAAGCTATGCTGCGTCACACCTGGCCGCCCCTGCTGGCGGCCTGCCTGGCCCCGCCCGCCTGGGCCGATTCCTTCCTGCTGACCCGCTTGCAAGGCCTGCCCCTGTTCAACGGCATGCTGAAGAACGGCGGCGTCGCCCCGTATGGCACGCTGGACCTGGGCGTCAACTACGCGCAAGCCGGCGGCAGGCGCGCCTGGCAGCTGCAGAGCGGCGGCGAATGGACATCCAAGTTCGGCCTGGCCGGCCGCGAGCTATTGGCCGACGGCTGGCGGACGGAGTTCAATCTGGAGGCCGGCTTCAACGCCAACGACGGCACGCCGCAATCGCCCGGCATCACCTTCAACCGCGAAGCCTGGCTGGGCCTGGAGTCCACGCGCTGGGGCGCGCTGCGGCTGGGCCGCCAGCTCAACGCCGGCCTGCCGCTGTTCATCGATCCGTTCGGCGCCGTCAACACCCATTCGGTCTACAGCTGGGCAGGCATGGGCGCGGTGCAGACGCCGCGCGGCGTTTTGCCCAATGCCGACCTCGGCCCCGGCTCCGCCCAGTTCGACAGCCGCGTGGGCCATGCCGTGAAGTGGATTTCGCCGCGCGGCCAGGGCTTCAACGTCGAGCTGCTGCAGGCCGCTTCGCCCAACCGGCGCGCGCCGGGCAGCCGCGGCGCCATGCTGGCGCATCTGGACGGCCCCTTGTTCCTGGCCGCCAGCTTCAACCAGAGCTGGCAGCCGCTGTCGCCGTCCGGCGCGGACGCGGCGCGCAATGACTTCTACGGCCTGGCCGCGGTCTACGACATCGGCCGGCTGGTGCTGTCCGCCTCGCATACCGTCACCATGCCGCGCCGCCAGGAAAACGGCATCGCCCGCGTCTACACCGCCGGCGCCATCGTCGCGGAAAAGCGGCATGTCTACCGCCTGTCCGCCGTCTACCGCGATACAACAAGCGCGCGCGACGCGGATGGGCAGGCCATCTCCAGCTCCGCCCTCGGCCTGATGCTGGGCTACGACTACAACCTGTCCCAGCGCACAGGCCTGTATGCGCGCGCCGGCGCCATCCGCAACCTGGGCGGCTCCACCCTGATGCTGAACGGCCAGCCGCTGCCTGCCGACCGGCTGGGCAGGCCGCAGACCGGGATCACGCCCGTCAGCGCCGCCGTGGGCCTGTACCACAACTTTTTCTGAAGCCGCCTGTCCCTATCCAGATCGAGGAACTTCATATGAACAAGACGCTGACCGCCCCCGCGGCCGACGCGCCGGTAACGCACACCGCCTCGTCGCGCCGCACCATCGTCGCGGTGTCGCTGGGCAACTGGCTGGAGCTGTACGACTTCACCGTGTTCAGCTTTTTCGCCGTGCTGATCGGCAAATTGTATTTCCCGTCGCACAGCGAGTACGGCTCCTTGCTGATGGCGCTGGCCACCTTCGGCATCGGCTTCGTGATGCGGCCGCTGGGCAGCGTGGTGATAGGCCGCATCGCCGACCGCGCCGGCCGCAAACCGGCGCTGACGCTGACCATCTGGCTGATGGCCGGCGGCACCGCCTTGATCGGCCTGGCGCCGACTTACGACAGCATAGGCCTGCTGGCGCCCTTGCTGATCGTCGCAGGCCGTCTGCTGCAAGGCTTCGCCGCCGGCGGCGAAGTCGGCGCCGCCACCAGCTTTTTGATGGAGTCCGGCGCGCGCAACCGGCGCGGCTTCATGGTGAGCTGGCAGATGGCCACCCAGGGCGGCGCGGTGCTGGCCGGCGCGCTCAGCGGCGCGCTGCTGACCTATTTCCTCAGCCATGAAGCGCTGGAAAGCTGGGGTTGGCGGCTGCCTTTCCTGCTGGGCTTGCTGGTGGGGCCGGTGGGCTTGTACATCCGCCGCCATCTGGACGAAACCCACCAGGCCGAAGCGGCTGAGCAGCCAAGCCTGGCGGCGCTGATGCGCCAGCATCGTCGCAAGCTGTTGTTGGGCTGCATGCTGATCATGGGCGGCACCGCCAATATGTATGTGGTGGCGCACTACCTGCCGTCCTATCTGATCAAGGTGCTGCATCAACCGCCGGCCTCCGCGCTGCTCGCAGGATGCGCGGCCGGGCTGGTCCTGCTGCTGGCCTCGCCGCTGGCCGGCATGCTGGCCGACCGTCTGCCCAGACGCAAACCCCTGCTGCTGGCCGTCAATGCTTTGTGCGCGCTGCTGACGCTGCCCTGCTTCATGCTGCTGCACGCGACACCCTCGCTGCCTGCCGCGTTGACGCTGGCCATGACGCTGACCGCGCCGCTGGCGCTGGGCAGCCCCGCCGGCTTCCTGCTGATCATGGAGGCCTTCCCGCGCGGCAGCCGCGCCACCGGACTTGCCATCATCTATGCCTGCGGCGTGACGCTGTTTGGCGGCTTCGCACAGTTCATCGTCACCTGGCTGATCAGCGTCAGCGGCAATCCATTAGCCCCAGCCTGGTACATCATGGCCTGCAGCGCGGCCAGCTTGCTGGCGTTGCTGGCTTTTAAGGAAGAAGCCGCCACCGACTGACGGCATGAGCCGCCCCGCCAAATAACCCAGCCCGCTGTTCGCGGGCTGGGGCGCGTGGAAGGCCGGCTACTTGGGGATGAAGCTATCCGGTACCCGCTCGTACACCTTGAACCGCGCGATCAGCCAAGGATAGACATCACCATGACGCCACTTGGCGTAAGCCGCGGCAAACTGCTTGGCCAACTGCGGCCCGTCGCCTTTGTTGCGGAAGGCGATGTACATGGGGTTGCCGCTGAACACCGCGCCCGTTACCGGCGCCACATGGGCAGCCACATCTGGCATTTCCGGCTCCACCAGTTGCAGCGCCAGTTTCTCGGCAACCGCCACGTCGATGCGATGCGCCACGAGCATGCCGAACAATTGCGCCTGATTCTGCGCATGCTGGTCCAGGGGCAGCCCGGCCGCCACCGCGTCGGCGATCTCTTGCCCCAGAAAATAGCCATGCGGCGCGCCAAAGCGCCAGCGGTTCATCATGCTGGATACTGGCGGAATGTAGTGAATGCGCGCGGCATCCTCCCTGCGCACAAACAAGGTGACTCGCTCGACATCCAGCTGATTGCCATCCAGGAAAACCGCGTACTTCATTCTTTCCGCGGTTTTACCCATATAGGTGACTGCATCCACTTTGCCGTTGGCCAGCGATAACTGCGCCCGGCCCCACGGCATGCGCTGGAAGGACACCTCCCACCCCAGCGCCTTGGCCACCGCGCGCACAATCTCGGTGTGAAAACCGGTCAGATTGCCCTGATCGTCCAGGTATTCGAACGGACGGTTATCCGCCTCTTCCATCGCCACCAGCAGAGTCTGAGCAGGCACTGGCCAGGCCAGACTCCACAGCATTGCCATCCACAGCAGCCTTCTCATGCATTCGCTCCCAAGGGGCTGTTGACGGGTTGTGCTGCGGGGATCGCGTTTGCGCCGATTTTGGCCGGATGCAAGGCGCGCAGTCCGCCGCATAGCCATGCCAGGGCTGCGCACCGCCGAATCTGGTCAAAAGAGGCCAAACCCGCAGGACCGGATGCCTTTCGCAACCTCTCAGCAAACGTCAACAGCCCCTAGACATGTTCTCTTGGATATAGCCGTTCGACAGTAAAATATCTTGCTTGCCAAAGCGGCCAGGATTGCCGGACAAGCGCAGAATCTCCAATCCATGCCCAGACAGGCCCATCGCCCGATGACGCGCGGGCAGGCACGCGCCGTTGCGCACGATGGACGGGATAGGCCTGACCGCGGTGAGCATGGCTTGGGAGTGGCCGCGCCATGCCAGGCGTTTAATCTTCTGGCCATGCCTTGCCAAGCGCAGGCATAGACGTTCTAATGAGTGCTCGCTATCTGTTCTCAACCGGTAAATCCATGCTGCCCATCGCTTATGCCCAGTCCGCTTCGCCGCAACGCGGCCAGGTGGCGCCTGCTGTGCGCGGCGTCGTGAAGATTATTATCCCGCTGAATATCAGCCAGGGATAAGGCCGCTCATTTTCATTTAGCCGACGTCCCTGGCGAGGGACCGGTCTAAATGTCCCTCCTTCTCCAGGTCCGCCGGCATCACAATCCGGAGACTTCCATGCTGTCCCGCAACCACACAGCCGCCTTGGGCATGATGGTGTTTGCCCTGTTTCTTGGCGCTGGCAACGTCATTTTTCCGCCTATGGCAGGCCATCTGGCCGGAAAAGCCTGGCCCATAGCGGCGCTGGGCTTCATGCTGACCGGCGTAGGCCTGCCTTTTCTGACCCTGCTGACCGTGGCCGGTTTGGGCCGGGGCGAGGCGCTGTCGCGCGATCTGCCGCCCTGGGCCGCAACCGTATTCTGGAGCTTGCTTTATCTGATTCTGGGGCCGCTGTTTGCGATGCCGCGGGTGGCCAATGTCGCCTACGAGATGGGCTGGCTGCCGCTGGGATTCGCCCATTCGCCCTGGGGCGGCGTCTTGTTCGCGCTGGCGTTCAATGGCATTGGACTCTATTTCATGCTCAAGCCCGGCCGGATGATAGACAGCGTCGGCCGCTTGATGACGCCCGTGCTGTTGCTGCTGCTGTCGGCAGTGGCGCTGGGCGTCATGCTGAAGCCGCTGTCCGGCGTGGGCGCAACCAGCGCCAACTATGTCGACGGCGCGTTTGTCGAAGGCTTGCTAAGTGGCTATCAAACGATGGACGTGTTGTCGGCCATGGCGTTTGGCGGCCTGGTTGCGCGCACGCTGAGCGGCAAAGGCATCACGCAGCCCAAGATGGTTCGCTTCTTGACTTTCAAGGCCGGCTTGATCTCGGTCGCGCTGCTGTCCTTGCTGTATCTGTGCCTGTTCTATCTGGGCGCCACCAGCGCGCCCGTCGCGGCAGGCGCGAGCAATGGCGGGCAAATCCTGGTCCGTTATGTCGCCTGGCTGTTTGGCGACGCAGGCAGCTGGCTGATGGCCGGCATTGTGCTGCTGGCCTGTTTGACCACCGTGGTGGGACTCGGCAGCACCTGCGCGGATTACTTCGCCAAGCAGACGGGGCGATTGACTTATGCTTACTGGCTGGCGCTGATTTCCGTAGCGTCGACCCTGATCGCCAACTTTGGCCTGGATGTGCTGATCCGCGTCACCGTGCCCGCCCTGTATCTGATTTATCCCAGCGCGATCTGCCTGGTGCTGCTGCAAGCGCTGCGCAGCCGTTTGCCGAATCTGCCCCTCAGTTATTGCCTGACGCTGGGCGTCGTGTCCCTGATCAGCTTGGGCGACGCCCTGAAGGCGGCCGGCCTGCTTCCCGCCGCGCTGCAGGATGGTCTGGAACAATTGCCCTTGTTCTCGCTGAGTCTGGGTTGGCTGCTGCCGGGCCTGCTGGCCTTGGCCGTCAGCGTGATGCTGGGCCGCATGCGTTGGCTGGCAAGCGAGCTGCCCTCACGCCCATGAGCCTGCCACCATGTCTGCCGCGGTTGGCTGAACGCCCACAAGCCGCCGCGCAGGCACGCCCCTCCCTCCAGCCCGCCTTGTGCAATCTACATCACGCGCTGACGCCTGCCCCGTCACTCCGCCGGTTTCCAGCGGCAGGCAAATTACCGTAAGATCAGGCGTAATGAATTCTCGCGCCGCACAAAATCAGGGCGGCGCCGCACCACAAGCAGCGGCATGCGCCAAATGGCGGCGCAGTTCCTTACCTGCCCCTGGCCGCCGCATCAATGGACAAGCCGGCAGTCATGCCGAAAAAAATGCATACAAATCAATAGATTGGGCGAATTATGTTGCTGATGATCGACAATTATGATTCCTTCACTTACAACCTGGTCCAGTACTTCGGCGAGCTGGGTCAGGACGTGAAGGTGTTCCGCAATGACGAGATCACGCTGCCGCAGATCGAAGCGCTGAAACCGCAATACCTGGTGGTCTCCCCCGGCCCCTGCACCCCGAACGAGGCCGGGGTATCGGTGCCGGCCATCCTGCACTTCGCCGGCAAATTGCCCATCATGGGCGTGTGTCTGGGCCATCAGGGCATAGGCCAGGCCTTCGGCGGCAAGGTGGTGCACGCCAAACAACTGATGCACGGCAAGGTGTCGCCGGTCAGCCATCTGGACAAGGGCATGTTCCGCGGCCTGCCCAATCCGGTCACCTGCACCCGTTACCACTCGCTGGTGATCGAGCGCGAAACGCTGCCGGACTGCCTGGAAGTCACCGCCTGGACCGATGACGGCGAGATCATGGGCGTGCGTCACAAAACCCTGCCCATCGAAGGCGTGCAATTTCACCCGGAATCCATCCTGACCGAACACGGCCACCGCATGCTGGACAACTTCCTGAAGGAATTCGCCTGATGCGCTTGCCGCTGCCGCTGATCGCCGCCTTATTGTCGGCGCAGGCCTGGGCGGGCGCGCTGGATGACTGCACGCAAAGCCAGCCAGACACGCCGGCCATCGCCGCCTGCCTGCAGCAGCGGCACGCCGACGTCCGCAAGCAGCTGCAAGCGCAGGAAGACAAAACTCTGGACGCGATGCGCAAGCTGGACACCGCCACCGATGGCCGCTTCCACGCCGCGCGCGAATTGCGCCGCGCCCGCCAGGCTTACGAAGCCTATCGCCGCCAGCACTGCGGCTGGGTGGAAGCCAGTTACGCCAGCGGCAACGGCGCCGAGCGCGCCCGCCTCGCCTGTGAAATCGACCTCGACACGCAAAGGCTGGCCGAATTGGGCCGGCAAAGCTGATAGGAATCCCGCCATGATTACCCCGCAAGCCGCGCTGAACCGGCTGATCGACGGCAATGAATTGTTTTACGACGAGATGCTGGCGCTGATGCGCCAGATCATGCGCGGCGAGCTGACGCCAGCCCAGACGGCGGCCATCCTGATCGGCCTGCGCGTCAAGGTGGAATCGGTCTCGGAAATCGCCGCCGCCGCCACCGTGATGCGCGAATTCGCCACGCATGTGCCGCTAGCCGACCGCCGCCACCTGGTGGATACCTGCGGCACCGGCGGCGACAAATCGCACACCTTCAATATCTCCACCACCTCGGCCTTCGTCGCCGCCGCCGCCGGCGCGCGCGTGGCCAAGCACGGCGGACGCTCGGTGTCGTCCAGCTCCGGCAGCGCCGACGTGCTGGAGTCGCTTGGCGTCAATCTGCAACTGACGCCACAACAGGTCGGCCAATGCCTGGATCAGATCGGCCTGGGCTTCATGTTCGCCCCCAACCACCACAGCGCGATGAAGCATGTGGCGCCGATCCGCAAGGAACTGGGCGCGCGCACCGTCTTCAACATTCTGGGGCCGCTGACCAATCCAGCCGATGCCGACAACCAGCTGATGGGCGTGTTCCACCCGGACCTGGTGGGCATCCAGTCGCGCGTCTTGAAACAGCTGGGCAGCAAGCATGTGATGATCGTGCACGGCTGCGATGGCCTGGATGAGCTGACGCTGTCCGGCCCCAGCCAGGTGGCCGAACTGAAGAACGGCGAGATTCTGGAATACGAGCTGGAGCCGGGCGAATTCGGCCTGATGAACTGCGAGCTGAAAGACCTGCGCGCCGCCACGGCCGAACAGTCGCGCGAGCGGCTGCTGTCCGTGCTGAACGGCGAGCCCGGCCCGGCGCGCGACATCGTGCTCTTCAACGCCGGCGCGGCGATTTACACCGCCGACATCGCCCCAAGCCTGGCCGATGGTGTTACCATGGCGCGCGAAGCCTTGGACAGCGGCAAGGCTCGCCAGAAACTGAATGAACTGATCGCGATGACCCAACAGTTCGGTCATTGAATCCCGGATGCAACGGCCCCAAGACGAGGCGCCGCTTTACGCTCCACATAACACATGGACCGTGTCAGAACATCATGAACAAACTATCCAAAGACATTTTCAAGGCTTATGACATCCGCGGCATCGTCGGCAAGACGCTGACCGCCGCCGTGGCCCAGCAAATCGGCCAGGCCATCGGCTCCGAAGCCCAGTCCCGCAAGGTCAAGGCCATCGTGATCGGCCGCGACGGCCGCCTGTCCGGCCCCGAACTCAGCGAATCGCTGGCGGCCGGCATCCGCTCCGCCGGCATCGACGTGATCGACGTGGGCCGCGTGGCCACTCCGATGCTGTATTTCGCCGCCCACCAGTTGGGCACCCTGTCCGGCGTCATGGTGACCGGCAGCCATAACCCGCCCGATTACAACGGCTTCAAGATGATGCTGGCTGGCGACACCCTGGCCGGCGAAGACATCCAGCTGCTCTACCAGCGCATCGCGGACGGCAATCTCGCCGAAGGCGAAGGCAGCTACCGCACCGAAGACATCGCCGAAGCCTACTTCGATCGCATCACCTCGGATATCAAGCTGGAACGCCCGCTGAACATCGTGGTGGACAGCGGCAACGGCGTGGCCGGCGCTTTCGCCCCGCTGCTGTACCGCCGCCTGGGCTGCAAAGTCCGCGAGTTGTTCTGCGATGTGGACGGCAACTTCCCGAACCACCATCCGGACCCGGCCAAACCGGAGAACCTGAAGGACGTGATTGAGGCGCTGCAGAAGACCGACGCCGAGCTCGGCCTGGCTTTTGACGGCGACGGCGATCGCCTGGGCGTGGTCACCAAGGACGGCAACATCATCTGGCCGGACCGTCAGCTGATGCTGTACGCCGCCGACGTGCTGGAGCGCAACCCCAAGGCCAAGGTGATTTTCGATGTCAAGTCCACCCGCCTGCTCAAGCCCTGGATCAAGAAGAACGGCGGCGTGCCGGTGATGGCGCGCACCGGCCATAGCTTCATCAAGGCCAAGATCAAGGAAACCGGCGCCCTGCTGGCCGGCGAAATGAGCGGCCATGTGTTCTTCAAGGAACGCTGGTATGGCTTCGACGACGGCATCTACACCGGCGCCCGCCTGCTGGAAGTGCTGTCGCGCGTGGAAAACCCAAGCGAACTCTTGAACGCCCTGCCCAATGCCGTCTCCACGCCGGAGCTGAACCTGAAGATGGCCAAGGAAGGCGAAAATCATTCGCTGATCGCCAAACTGCAGGAAACGGCGCAATTCGACGGCGCCGAGGAAGTCAACACGCTGGACGGCCTGCGCGTCGAATACAAGGACGGCTTCGGCCTGGCGCGCGCCTCCAACACCACGCCGGTGATCGTGCTGCGCTTCGAGGCGGATAACGAAGAAGCGCTGGAGCGCATCAAGGGCGACTTCCGCCGCGTGCTGGCCACCGCCACCGACGCCAAGCTGCCGTTCTGATTCGGCGCGGCAAGCGCTTCACCGGATTTTGTTGGCTACGTCAAAGGCCTCAGGCCGATGAACCAAGCTATCAGGGGACATGGGCCATCCATGTCCCCGTTGCATTGAAAGGACTGTCATGTACCAATTGGCCGCAAGCCACTTCTCCACCGTGCGCGACTTGCTGCGTTTCGCCGTGTCGCGTTTCAACGATGCCGGACTGACCTATGGCCACGGCACCCATAACGCGCACGATGAGGCGGTCTATCTGATCCTGTCCGCGCTGCAGCTGCCGATCGACACCCTGGATCCGTATCTGGACGCCAAGCTGCTGCCGGAAGAAGTGGAACGCACGCTGGAGCTGATCCGCCGCCGCGCCGAAGACAAAGTGCCGGTTGCCTACCTGACCAACGAAGCCTGGCAGGGCGAGTTCAATTTCTATGTCGACGAACGCGTGCTGGTGCCGCGCTCCTTCATTTACGAGCTGCTGGGCGAACCGCTGGCGCCGTGGATCGAACATCCTGAACTGGTGCACCGCGCGCTGGACCTGTGCACCGGCTCCGGATGCCTGGCCATCCAGCTGGCCCACCACTATCCGGACGCCGAGATCGACGCCGTCGACATCTCGCTGGACGCGCTGGAAGTGGCGGCAATCAACGTTGAGCACTACGGCCTGGAAGACCGGATCAACTTGATCCACACCGACATGTTCGAAGGCCTGGAAGACAAGTACGATTTGATCATCTCCAACCCACCGTATGTCGACGCCGAATCGGTCGACGCGCTGCCGGAGGAGTACCTGCAC
Organism: Chromobacterium sp. CCUG 76385; assembly: GCF_059916625.1. NCBI lineage: Bacteria > Pseudomonadati > Pseudomonadota > Betaproteobacteria > Neisseriales > Chromobacteriaceae > Chromobacterium > Chromobacterium sp. CCUG 76385. Next base: position 168,117 of record NZ_JAUCGU010000001.1, on the reverse strand, counting down.
GAACCGGAAATCGCCCTCGGCTCCGGCGAGGACGGATTGGACGCCACCCGCGAAATCCTGCGCCGCGCGCCGGATTTCCTGAACGAGCGCGGCGTGCTGATGGTGGAAATCGGCCACAACCGCGACATGCTGGAAGAATGCTTCCCCACCCTGCCCTTCATGTGGATGGAAACGCAGAGCGGCGACGGCTTTGTTTTCCTGCTGACGCGTGAAGATTTGGTTTCGGCCAAAATCTAAACAGACCAAAAAGCCGCCAGACTAAAGGGTTTGGCGGCTTTTTTCATTCCATCCCGGTTCGGGTGGTAACCGTGACAGTCGGGCGGCGCCTGAAATACCGTTTCGCAGGCAAGAAAAATTCCGGCCCTGGAGGCCTATCCGGGAGCGCCGCTCAAGGACGCACCACTAAAGCACATGAAGCACGCCACCTGCCAGCCGCTTCGAGCATCCACCACGCGCAGCCCAAGCGGTCTTTGCCAGATCCAGGGCAGGCAGTGGCATCTTGGACGAAACTTTCTAGAATAAGAAATCATCACTGAAGATTATCGCCAGCAGGGAGTGCAAGGTGAATAGCGACGCGATTTCAACAACCAGCCCATCGGGCTTGGCCTCCTTGCTCCGCTACGGCCTCAAAGCCGTCTTCACGACATTGCTCGGGCTCGGCCCCTGTAGCGGCCATGCAGCTGAACTCGTCTACATTACCGCCAAAGCGGATTTGCCCTTCTGGGATACCGTTGGCAAGGGTGTCAAATCGGTCGCGGACGCGAATGGTTATACTTTTTCGGAACTAGACAGCAGACTCAGCGCAGACACACAGCTCAACAATGTGCGCCAAGCCATTGCCCGCAAGGCTATCGGCATCGTGATTTCGCCAACCAACAGCCAATCGGCCGAGGATGCGCTCTTGCTGGCCAAGCGCGCCAATATTCCCATCGCCATCGCGGACATTGGCACCAATGGAGGCGACTATGTCAGTTTCGTCAAATCGGACAATTACCGCGGCGCATACGACGTTGGCGTCGAGCTGGCCTCTGCGATGAAAGCACGCGGCTGGAACAATGGCAGCTATGGCATGGTCACCATTGAGCTGACTCGCAAGAACGGGCAGGATCGAACCAATGGCTTTCGTGACGCGATGACAGACGCCGGCTTTGCAGCCGAAACGGTTCTGCGGCAAATGAAAGATTACTCAGCCGAAGAAACCTATCGCTATACCAAGGAGATTCTGGCGACCCATCCGAAAATACGGGGATTTTTCATCGAAACCGACCAGCCAGTGGATGGCGCTGCACGCGCCATCAAGGAAGCCGGCAAGGAAACGCAGATATTGCTCGTATCCTTCGACGCCATGCCCGCAGTCGCCCAATTGCTCAAAAACGATGTTCTCATTGCCGTCGGCATGCAGCAACCTTTTCTGATGGGAAGCTCCGCGGCCGGCGCACTGGTTTCGTATCTGCACGGGCACAAGCCGGCGAAAGAGATTCTGGTGCCGATTCTGGTGGCGACCGCCCGGAATGTGGACAAGCTGATGCCGGTAGCAGCAAAAACGGTTTTTGGAAAATCAGCCAAATAAGCCGGGCCAACACGGCCATTTACGGGGTCATGCGCGTCATCTCATCATTACGGATCAAGTCACGAATGGTGGCATTGAATGACCGTTGCAGGTAGCGTCCATCGGGCAGCGCGCGGCTGAGTTCGAAATGAAGGCCTGTCGGAACGTCGCCAGGCAAGTCCAGACGCCGAATGCTTGGCATGGTAAACAGGTCTCTCAGCCCCGCGTCGTGCGCGGAAAGGCTGTCCACCACCTCGCGGATATCAATGAAAACATCGCAGCGCCCCTCGGCGATCTTGCTGATGGCATTGCGTTGATTTTTTGAACCGGTATCCTGGCGATTCTGCGCGATCCCGAAGGCATCAAGACGACTGCCAAACAGCCCGCACACCATGTAGCGCTTAAGATCCGCCGACGAGTGCAGCAAGGCTCCGCCTGGATGCTTCTGCGCAGAGTAAAAATACACATGGTGAATCTCTGCGTACGCATCGGTAGCCAGAAACCGCTTGGCATCCAACTCCCGGCTTGGAACGTTGATGGCAATATCGCGCTGGCCGTAGGCAACGGTTTCCAGGCAGCGACGCCAGGGCAGCCGCTCGACGACTGCGGGTTCGCGCCCGGCACGCATGAGGCTGCGCTGCAATACATTGATGGCCAAGCCTGTGTTCTGGGCCCCGCCCGCAAAGCCCGCCAAGGACGTAAATACGAAGGGGGGCAAGTCCGCGTCGGAGGCGCAAGCACGCAGTGGCGAGCCCTGAGCCGCCGTGGAAGCCATGGCAAGCACCACCACCAGCCCCATGGCCGACCAGCATGGCTCACTACCCTTTTGTCCCCGCCCCAGCTGCGCGCGCCACATATCCCCTTTGCCCCTGCCTGAATTCACCATGCCAACAACGCAATGCGCACCCGCAATCAGTCAACCCCGCTCATGGCGATATCGATGCCCAATCGTGCGGCCCATTGCAATGACCTTTTCTGTCAATTGTAGCCATCATCTCCACTACTGCCGCGAGGGGTTCGAGTCGGCCAAGATCGTGGCGGACATCGCCATGAATTGAATCCGCGAGGTGCGGGACGCTTCGCCTTGTCGCGCATGGCTCGCGGCGGTGCCCGCCCGCGCCAAGTCCTGTTGATCTGGTCCACGCGAAGTCTGCATCGCGGCGCTGTTTGCTTCGTACACCGGCCGCAACCGGTGCCAGGACAATGAAAAAGCGCCTCTTGCGAGAGGCGCTTTTTTCTTTGGCAATGGCGCGGGCTGCGGCTTGTCGCGGCTACCGTTCTCGGTAAAAGTTGGGCTTCGCAAGCTTGGCCCGACCCATGGCCCTCATATGAATGGCACTTCGAGGGTAGTAGCTACCTCGGCCAAGACAGCCCACTCAGCGTGGTGGTGCAGCATGCGCTGGCCATCAATGGGATTCCTGCGTGTTTGAGACTTAGCGCCAGCCAAATCCGATCACATCTCCTGGAAAGACTGCTCCAACTGGCGGTCGCGCTGCAGCCGCCGCCGAATTCCAGCCAAATAATCGGCCCGGCACTGCCGCAGAATGTAATCACGGTAATTGTCGCGGCGCAAATCGCCCCAGGCTTGCGCGCGGGCTTTCAAGGAACGGATTTCCGCCGCCTTGATCAACTCATCGCTCAACGGCAATTGCGCGGCCGTCAGCATGGTGTAGCCATAACGCTCCATATAGTCGCGGCACGCCGTTTCGATGATTTCGATCTCGCGCATCGACAATTGCTGCTTGAACTTGTCGGCATGCGCGGCAATCGGCGGGAAATGGTTGGATGACCACAAGGATGATAGTTGCGCAATCTTCGCCGCCTCGGTCGAGCTGCCGATGTCCAGCATCTGCGGCAAAAAGGCGATGCCGAAGAAATCGCATACCTGGCGCAGCACCGTCTGCTGATCCAGCAGAAAATCCTCATAGCGTATCGTCAGCACTTTGTCCGGATGCTCGGCCAATAGGCGATCCGCCGCCTTGTACGCCGCTAACCAGATACGCACATTGAGCACAGTATCGAAATCGTGAATGATCGCCCGATTGATCGACGCGATCTGGGCGCGCGGATCGCGCACCACGTTCAAAAAACGCATATTCGGGAACAGCCGCAACAGCTCATCGGCGTAGCACACGCAATCCAGCGACTTATCCATCACCACCCTGGCCTGCTGCTTCTCGCCGGCGCGCAACAACAACTCCCAAGCGATGCGGTGCACGCTGCGCGGCTGCTCGGCCAGGGACTCAAACACTTCCACCGGGTCGAACGCGATATCCGGCCATTTCACCATGCTTGCCGCCTGCAAGCCCACCATATCCACCACCAACTGGAAATAATTGCGATCCTCGGACAGGTCGCCGTACAGCGGCAGCAATGGCATCAGATCGACGATATGCAGCGGATATGGCGAATAGAACTCTCGGCTGAAATTCAGCCGTAGCCGCAGCGCGTGGCTGCCGCAGCGCCGCAATGGAATCATCAACACCGGCAGCGGCCGGCGCGTTTCAGATGAAGTAATCATGTTTAGCCCCTTCTCCCAAGCTCGCAGGTCCACAACAGCCCAGCACCAAACCAAACAGGCTGTTCACCGACTCTTCCAACCTGAGCGAGCCGGCATCCAGCGCCAAGGCTGGATGCAATGGCGGCTCGTACGGGGCGGAAATGCCGGTGAAATGGGCGACCTGCCCCGCCCTGGCCTTGGCGTACAGACCCTTGCAGTCGCGTGCCTCACAAACGTTCAGCGCGGTGCTGACATAAATCTCGGCAAAACATCGCTCGCCAATGATTTCGCGCGCCATTTCCCGGTCGCTGCGGAAAGGCGAAATGCAGGCGCACACCACAATCATCCCGGCATCGTTCATCAGCCGCGCCACCTCAGCCATGCGCCGGATATTCTCCCTCCGGTCCACGGCGGAAAACCCCAAGTCGCGATTCAAGCCATGGCGCAGATTGTCTCCATCCAGCACGGTCGACGACATGCCGGCATGCACCAGCCGGTCTTCCAGCGCATAGGCAATGGTGGATTTGCCCGCGCCGCTGAGGCCTGTCAGCCAAAGGGTCAAAGCCGCATGGCCGAACAAGCGCTGCCTGTCCGCCAGCCGGATGCGGCCGCGAGTCCTGAAAATATTGGCCGGAAGGCCTGCATTAGGAGAAAGCGTAGTCATGATCCCACCCTTGCCGTGAGCAGATGCAAACCAAGGGAAAGGACAAGAGATTTGCAGCAGTCACGCGCTGGATATATTGGTCATAGCGCGTATCCAACGGAAAATACCAATGAAAAAGTCCATATTAGTATTTGCACGGATCATTCGATTCATATTTAAGATCAGACCGCCATTCATATGTATTATTTTCAAATCGGCCACGCTGAAATCATGCGGCATCGTCCTGCGCCAAGACCGGCCCATCCCCTGCAGTAAAAAAGCGGCGCGGCCCCAAGCCGCGCCGCCGCCATTAAAATTTGATCCCTGCGCTCACCATCGCCAGGCTGCGATCAGACTGTGTGTTGTATTGGCCGCCGGCCGTGGCCAGATACAGCAGCTCAAACTGATAGCGTTTGCGGTATTCCGCCCGCACTCGCCACAACATGCTGTGCCGCTCTTCGATGAACTGGCCGTCATGCGAATAGCCCTTCACGTCATACGCCAGCAGCAGCGACGGCATCAGCTCCCAGCCTGGCAGCACGCCGCCATAGCGCTCCTCCAGCTTGCCGCGCACGCCCCACGCCATAGGCGTGACGAAGCCATCCAGCGCGCAGCTCGGGCTGGTCCCGCCACAGGACGGCGCGGCGGCGCTGGACGCCTGGCCAAAACCCACGCGGCCATAGCGCATCACATAGGGATCAGGCAAACCCGCCAGGTATTTCATGCCCACTTCGCCGGACAGCGTCGCATCGCCGCCCAGCAGCCGCCCCAGCGGCTGCGTCGCCCCCAAATTGAACTGGCTGCTATGGAAGGTATCGTAGCCGCGCGCCACATAGCCGGTCGGCGTGTGCGCCAAGTAGCCAAGCGGGCCGCTGCCGCTCAGCACGCCATACAGAAAATCGGCTCCGTTCCAGGCCACCGGCTGATTGGGGCGATAGCTGAACTCGCTGTAGATGCCGGTGCCGCTGGGCAGGCGGGTCTTGAAATTGATGGCGAACATATGGATGTCGTCCGGGAAACTGCGGCGATACACCCCCGCAATGCCGGTCGGCTGGGCCAGGCCCAGATTGGCCGCAGCCGGCAACAGCACGCCGGGACCGGTGCGTATCATCTGGGTGACGCTCTCCGGGCCGGTCTGATTGGAATAAAACAGCCCCAGCTGGCCGATATTGTCCAGCAGATAGCTCAAGCTCAGGCCGTACTCGCCGCCATAGGGCTTGTCGTCGGCGACGCGCGCAATGTAATCCAGCGGATTGGCGGCCGATTGCTGATCGCTGGTGACGATGTTCCGTCTTCGCAGCAAGCTCAGCAGGCTGCCGTTCAGCGTCAACTTGTCGCAGCCAGGCTGGGCATAGTCATTGCCGGAGTAGAACGTGCCGCAGGCCGGATAAGCATTCGGCTTGAACTGAAACTGGTAATAGCCGTCCACAGCCAGCTTGGGCGTCACATCCAACTTGGCGTACAAAGATGGCGCCGGGATGCTGACCATCTCCGGAATGGTGCCGGCGCGGCCCAGCGCGTTGAAATCCATCGCATTGACGCGCTGGATGCCACCCAGAATGGTGGTGGGCGTCACCCAAGGGATGACCTGCTGCCCCAGCCTAAGCGACAGCGACGATTGCCCCAGCTGCGCGCGCCCATAAAAGTAGGCGTCATCCAGCGCCAAGCCGCCGAAACGATCCAGCTGGGTAAAACCGCTGTCATTCAACTGCGCGCCTGGCTGATAGCCGTTGGGCGAATGGCCATGCGGCACGCCTTTGTGGCTCAGTCCGTAGTCGTACCAGGCCTTGGCGCTGACAAACACGCCCACGTCGCGGTAGCTCAGATCGCCCTGCAGATAGCCCTGCCAGGCTTCGGAAATCACATCTCCCTTGCGGTAATTCAAATCGCCGTCGTTCAGCGTGTCCATCGCATTGGCGTGACCGGTGAAGGTCGGATCAGGATTATCCATTCGATAAACGCTGCCGACCGACATCGCCCCCTTCATCGCCAACCGCGCCCCGCCCAGGTCGAAGCGGCTCCCCTCGCCCAAGCCGGAAGGCAGCGTACTGACCGTGATGTCCCCCGCCCGACTGGCGCCCGCCCACAGCAGCAGGCTCAGACAGATGATGGTTCTCCTCATATCGCTCTCCTTTGTTTGTTGTCGTCACCGCGCCGACAACGGCGCGGTGCATGCTGCTATCCGCGCAGGAATGCCTCGGCCAATCTGGCCCAGTAACTGGCGCCTACGCTGAGAATTTCGTCGTTGAAGTCGTAACCAGGGTTGTGGATCATGCAGCCGCCCTTGCTGCCTATGCCGTTGCCCAGTACCACGTAGCAGCCGGGCACCTGCTCCAGCATCCAGGAGAAGTCGTCCCCGCCCATCGCGCCTGCCGGCAACGGCACGATTCCCTGCGGACCGACCATCGCTTCGGCCACCTCGCGCGCAATGCGGGTTTCCGCCGGGGAGTTGACCAGCACCCGCGTCACCGGCTGCCAGACAATCTCGGCCGTCACGCCGAAGCTCTGCGCCTGCAGCGTCACCAGCTCGCGCAGGCGCTGCTCGATCTGCTGCTGCACGGCGGAGCTGAAAGTGCGCACCGTCAGCTCCAGCCGCGCGCTATCCGGAATCACATTGCAGGCGGAACCGGCCAGTGCCGCGCCTATCGTCACCACCGCCGGCTGATCGGGCGCCAGGTTGCGCGACACGATGGTCTGCAGCGAGAGGATGACGGAGGCCATCGCCACGACGGGATCGACGCAGGTATGCGGCATGCCGCCATGGCCGCCCTTGCCGGTCAGCGTGATGGTCACCGAATCGGCGGAGGCCGCCAGCACGCCCGGCTGTACGACGAAACTGCCGGCCGGCAGCGTGGGGCCGTTATGCAGCGCGAACACCGCGTCGCAAGGGAAACGATCGAACAAGCCTTCCGCCATCATGCGCGCCGCGCCGCCTTGTCCCTCCTCGGCTGGCTGGAAAATCAAATTCAGCGTGCCGTCGAAATCGCGGGACTGCGCCAGATAACGCGCCGCCGCCAGCAGGATGGCCGTATGGCCGTCGTGGCCGCAGGCATGCATCTTGCCGGGCAATCTGCTGGCGTAAGGCAGACCCGTCTCTTCGTGTATGGGCAAGGCATCCATGTCGGCGCGGATGCCCAGGCGACGGGATCCGCGGCCGCATTGCAACTGGCCGACGACGCCGGTGCCGCCCAGGCCGGCGGTCACGCTATAGCCCCAGCTGCGCAGCGACTCGGCCACCAGCCGGCTGGTGGCTTCCTCCTCGAAACCCAGCTCCGGATGGGCGTGAATGGCCTGGCGGATGGCGATGAACTCTGGCTCGCCGTCACGGATGGCGGCAATGATTCCTTGCGGCTGGGACATAAGAGGCTCCATTTCCAAGAGGAGGAAGAAACAGGCGGAGCGGGCTGGATAGCGCAAACCTGCCGCCTTGAGCACCAGTCTAGAGATGGACTATCGCAATCCTGATCGGCGAAAACCGCCATTAAACAAGCCGTTTTCGCCAGCCAGTTTCATGACATGAAAGTGATGGAAACCTTAGGTTTTCAGTGATGACTAAGGAAATGACAGAAATTTGACATGGACTTTACCGGCGGATTTCGCCAAATTTAAAGCTGAAATCGCCATGGCAGACCATTATGAACGCATGCATAGACCTGCTTTATCTGCCGAATTGCCTCAGCGGCACGCTGTTTTCGGTGATCGATGTGCTGCATGCCGCCAACAAACTGTGGCACCTGCACCATCCGCGGCAACAGAAACCGCTGTTTGGCTGGCGCCTGCTCGATGCCTCCGGCGCCGAGATGGCGCTGCCGCCGTGGCTGGCGCGTCAGCCCGGTCCGATGCCGGCAAATTGCAAAACAGCCTTGCTGGTGCCAGGGCTGGACATGCACAGCGTCCCCCATCTGAAACAGCAGCTGGAGCAGTCGGCGGATGCCCTGGCGCTGATCGCGCGTCGCCACGCCGCCGGCGACGTCATCGCCACCAACTACAACGGCGCCGCCATGCTGGCGCGCGCCGGCGTGCTGAACGGCCGCGACGCCACCATCACCTGGCTGATAGCAGGCTGGTTCTCCAACAGCCACCCCAAGGTAAAGTTGCTGATGGACCGCCCGGTCACGGTGGACGGCAATATCATCTGCAGCGGCGCGCCGGCCTCCATCATCGAATTGGCGGTGGAGCTGGTGCGCCACTTCGCCGGCGAAATCTTGGCGCAAAGCTGCGCCAACGGCCTGCTATATCAAGCCGCCCGCTTCGAACAATCTGGCCAGACGCTGTCGCTGCTGAATACCTCCACCCGTGACAGCGCGGTTTTCAAGGCCCGCCGCTGGCTGGAACAACATGTGGCGGAACCCTACGATCTGGAAAAGGTGGCCGCCGCCGCCGCGGTCAGCAGCCGCACCCTGCTGCGCCACTTCCGCGAAGTGGCGGACATGACGCCGCTGGACTACCTGCACCAGTTGCGCGTGGAACGCGCCAAGCTATTGCTGGAAGTCACAACAGTAGACCTGCCGGGCATCGTCGAACAATGCGGCTATGAGGACGCCAGCGCCTTTCGCCGCCTGTTCCGCCGGCTGACCGGCCTCACCCCCACCGCCTACCGCCGCGCCTACGCCTTGCGCGCCGCTCGGCGCTGGTGGCGGGCAGAGGACGAGATGCCCACGCCTCGCCCGCTCCGCACGGACGGCTAAGGCGTTACATGCATGTACGGCGTGGTGTTCAGCTTGGCGGAAATCGAGCAGCCGCCAGCCAAGGGCGCGGAGGAGAGGCCTATGGTGGTTTCGCTGCCGTTATCGCCTATCGTGCCCGCGATCTGGCTTGGCCCGCATTGACCGCCCAGGATAGGCGCCTGGACGTCCACCATCACGCCGACGATGGCCAGCTGATTCTGCGCCGTCACTCGCCCCACCCACGGCGTGGCGGCGGTGGCGCTGGCCTTGATCATCCGGCATACCGGAATGCCCTTGAACGCGGCGCTGGTGATCCGGATATTGCCGACGCCATCCACCGTGCCGCTGAACACGGCGTTGCAATCGACATCCACCCCGCCCTTGCTGACCGTGGCCGGCCCCACTGCGGAAAACGGAATGGCCGCGCCGCCAGGACCCGGCGGCGTAATGGTCACGGCGTCTGCGGATGCGACACAGCCCAATGCCAGCGCCAATGCCGCGCCGGCCTGAATCTTGCTGATCTTGCTCATCTCGGAATTCCCATCTTATGTTTGTCAGAGGCGAAATCGCGGCCGCCGGCCCCGACTTCGAAACACAAAATGTCATGATGAAGGCATGAGATGATTGATCTGGATCAGCCTGCGGTCCAACCGTCCAGAGCGCCTGGCTTTAAGGTCAGCCTTATCAGGGGCTTGACATGCCGAGCGAGCGGCAACATGATAAAGGCATGAAAACTTCTCTCCGCCATCGCCACCACCATCACGGCCAGCCCAAGCGCGCCGGGCGGGTGCATGTCGATTGAGAGGAGACGCATTAGCTGGCTCATCCCATCCGTCAGCCACCACCACACAGGCGCCGCAAGGCGTCTTTTTTTTATTTCGCGCGACTATCGCGCATGCAAAGGAAAACATCATGGCCATGATCAGAGGCACCCGCATCGTCTGCGGCCGGCAGGCCGCCACCCTTCGCCAACTGGAAAACCGTTTCCGGAGCTGGCTTCATTGACGCAGGCGCGGAAGAAGCCATCCTGCCCGCCTTATGGGGACAAGACACCTACATCGCCAAAACCGGCGGCAGCGAAATACTCGAACAAATGTGGGCCTTCCCGGATCGAAAAGGCAGGCCTTGCTGCCTGATACCGGAGGCCACCGCGCTGTTTCAGGAAAGAACCAAGGAATTTCTGAATGGCCGGCGCGAAGCCAAATTCTTCTATGTCGCGCGCTGTTACCGTTATGAGCGGCCGCAAGCCGGCCGTTATCGGGAATTCACTCAACTGGGCTTCGAGCATCTGAGTGACGACCCGGCGGCGGCCAGCCGCATGAGCCGGCAGCTCTGCCAGGGCTTTCTGGACAGCCTGGGGCTGCGTTATCAGCTCGACAGCGCGGCTCGCCGCGGACTCAGCTACTACCTGAATGGCGAGGGATTCGAAATGCGGGTGCCCGAGCTGGGCGCGCAGAAACAAGTGGTGGGCGGCGCGGCGGCGCCTACCGCGAGGGCGCAGGCTTCGGCATTGGCCTGGACAGGCTGGCGCTTGCGCTTGAGGCGCAAGGCATCCCGCTTTGATGTGCAACGGCCGGGTTGTTGCCCGGCCGCGTCATAAAACGATCAGCCGCCGGTGCCGCCGACGGTCAGCCCGCCGTCTATGCGCAGCGTCGGCTGGCCCACGCCGACCGGCACGCTTTGGCCTTCCTTGCCGCACACGCCGACGCCCTGATCCAGCGCCAGGTCGTTGCCTATCATGGAGACGTAATTCAGCACTTCCGGGCCGCTGCCAATCAAGGTGGCGCCCTTGACCGGATAGCTGAGCTTGCCGTTCTCGATGCGCCACGCCTCGGAAGCTGAGAACACGAACTTGCCGCTGGTGATGTCCACCTGGCCGCCGCCGAAATTCACCGCGTACAGGCCATCCTTGACCGAGGCGATGATTTCCTGCGGATCGCGCTGGCCGGCCAGCATATAGGTATTGGTCATGCGCGGCATCGGAATGCTGGCATACGATTCGCGGCGGCCATTGCCGGTGGGCGCCACCTGCATCAAGCGCGAATTCATCGCGTCCTGCATATAGCCCTTGAGGATGCCATCCTCGATCAACACCGTGCGCTGCGTGGCATTGCCTTCGTCGTCGATGGCCAGCGCGCCGCGGCGTCCGCCCATCACGCCGTCGTCCACCACGGTCACGCCCTGGGCGGCCACCCGCTGGCCCACCATGCCGGAGAAGGCCGAAGTGCCCTTGCGATTGAAATCGCCTTCCAGGCCGTGGCCGATCGCCTCGTGCAGCAGCACGCCGGGCCAACCCGGCCCCAGCACCACCGTCATCTGGCCTGCCGGCGCCGGCCGGGCGTCCAGGTTCACCAGCGCCTGCTTCACCGCCTCGCGCACATAGCGTTCCACCACGGCGTCGTCGAAATAGGCCAGATCGAAACGGCCGCCGCCGCCGGACGAGCCCTGCTCGCGTCGGCCGTTCTGCTCGGCGATCACCATGACGGACAGCCTGACCAGCGGCCGCACGTCGGCGGCGCGCACGCCGTCATGGCGCGCGACGTACACCACGTCATACTCCATGGCGAGGCCAGCCATCACCTGGATCACGCGCGGATCGATGGCCTTGGCCAGCTTCTCCACTTTTTCCAGCAATGCCACCTTGGCCGCGGCCTCCAGGCTGTGGCACGGGTCGATGGACGGATACAGCGACTGAGGCTTGCGCTTCTCCACCGCGCCGGCGCTGCCGTCGCCGCCGACATTGCCGATGGCGCGCACCGCTTCCGCGGCGCGGGTCAGCGCGTCCTGATGGATCGCGTCGGAATAGGCGAAGGCCGTCTTGTCGCCGGCGACGGCGCGCACGCCGACGCCCTGATCGATGCTGAAGCTGCCGGACTTGACGATGCCCTCTTCCAGATGCCAACCCTCGTTGCGGGTGTATTGGAAGTAGAGGTCGGCATAGTCGATGGCGTGATGACGCATATGCGACAGCGTGCGTTCCAGCGCGGCCTCATCCAGGCCGTAGGGTTTGAGCAGCAGATCGTTTGCGATGGTGAAGGCGTCTTGCATGGTGTTCTTTCAGCGTATGACCCGGTGCGCCAACGCGGGCAAGCCGCTACGCACCGAGTGGATCAGTTCGGGATCGAGCTCTGCGGTGACCACGCCCTCGCCGCGCGGCAACTCGGCGAGAATGCGCCCCCAGGGGTCGATGATCATGGTGTGGCCATGGGTATGCCGGCCGTTTTCATGCGTGCCGCCCTGGGCCGAAGCCATCAGGTAGCATTGATTCTCTATCGCCCGCGCTCTGAGCAAAGCCTCCCAATGGGCCTGCCCGGTCGTGGCGGTGAAGGCCGCCGGCAGGATCAGCAGATCGAACGGCGCCAGCAGGCGGAATAGTTCGGGAAAACGCAGGTCGTAACAGATGCCGAGCGCGATGTCGGCCAGCGGCGTCTCGGCCTTGATCGGGGTCTGGCCGGGACGGATGGTGTTGGATTCGCAGTAACTCTCGCCCTGGCCGGTGAAGCCGAACAGGTGGATTTTGTCGTAACGCGCCGCCACTTCGCCCTGCGGGCTGAACAGCAGGCTGCTGTTGTATACCTTGTCCGCCTCCTCGCAGCGCAGCGGCACCGTGCCGCCCAGCAGCCACAAGCCATGGCGGCGCGCCATGTCGGACAGCGCCCGCTGGATCGGACCGTCGCCAAAAGCCTCGCGCAGCGCCACTTTATCGGTATCTTTGGCGCCCATCAGGCAAAAATATTCCGGCAGCACCGCCAGTTGCGCGCCGCGCGCGGCCGCCTCGGCCAGCAGCTGGTCAGCCTTGGCCAGATTGGCCTCCACATTGAGGCCGGACACCATCTGCACCGCAGCGGCGATGAATTTCTGCATCATGGTTTATTTCCTCTGAGCTTGACTGGGTCGCCGACATTCACCCGCTTCACCTGCGGATCCTTCAGCGATCCTGTCACAGAATATTCCAGCGTGAGTATCTTGCCCACCGGATCCTGCAAAACCTTTTGCGCCGCCAAGGTGGCGATGCCCACCACCGGGTTCAGCAAGGCGGCGCCGGCCGCCAGGGCCACGCTCTCGGCGACGTGCGGCACCACCTTCACCTGCAAGGCCTGGGTCTCACGATCCAGATCGACATTGCCGGCGATGCTCACCTCGGCCGCCGGGCTTCTCATCTCAACCTTGTCGGAGCGGAACACGCCATCGCGCACGCTGGCCTTGCCTTGCAGCGCATCAAAGGCGAAACCGTCGCTGAAGACATCAGTAAAGTCCAGCCGAATCCGCCGCGGCAGCGATTGCAGGCTCAACACCCCGAGCAAACGCGCCACGCCAGGATCCACCTTGGCAAAGCGCCCGTTCTTGAAATCCAGCGCCATCTGGCCGGACAGATGCGCGGCGTCCAAATCGCTCAAGCCGCCCGGCCAGCTCAACTGCCCCGACAAACTGCCCTGGCCATTGCGGAACACATCGACTTGGCCAAAACGCTCCAACAATTTGCCGGCATTCGATACGTCCAGCTGGAAACGCGTCTCCACCCGGCCAGCGCCCTGCTCATCCACCCGCGCGCTGCCGGACAGCGTGCCCTCCGGCGCGCTCAGGCGCAAGGGGTCCATCAGCCAGACGCTGCCATTGCGCCGCGCCGTCATGTCCAGTTGGCCGATCTTGCGGTTTTGCAAGGACAGTTCGCCGATGTGCACCTTCATCGCCGGCAACTGCTGCTGGGCGCTGGCGGCGCTTGCCGTTCCCTCCGCTCGCAAAGGCCAGCTCAAGGCCAAGCGCTCCAGGTTGGCCTGCAGCAGACCGCCGCCGCCCCCTAACTGATAGCTGGCAGTGCCATCCGCCTCGCGGGAGCGCAAACCCACGTTCCACAGGCCATTTTGTCCATTGTTCGAAACCTGGGCGTCGGCCTGATGCAACACGAAGCCGGCGAAGCTCAATTCAGGCGTATTCAGTTGCAGCAGCAAGGGCAGGCCGAGCGGCTTGTCGCCGCCATGCGCGTCCAACCGCGACAAACCGCTCCACCACTCGTCCAGCGCCACCTTGGGCAGCTGCGCCCGCACAGCCAGTCCGGAAGACGGCCACTCGCCCGCCCGCCGCCCCACGCCCAGCGCGCCGGCCTGCAAATCGCCATTTTCATTCAGCCGCAGTTTGCCGGCGAGCGCGTCGCCCAGGTCGAACTCCAGCCGCATCCCGCCGCCCAAACGGGCCGGCGCCGGCTGCAACTGCAGTTGCAGCGGCATGGCGCTATTCGCCGTCTTGCCCAACGGCGCCGGCGCGTCCAGCGCCACGCCTTGCAAGGTGCTGTCCAGCTGCAGGCTCTCCAGCCCATCGTGCACGACGAAGCGGCCATCAACCTGCATCCGGCCGGACACCAGCGGCTCCGCCAACGGCAGGTATTGCTGCATCAGCGCCTTGCCGTCCGCCTCGCCGCTCAGCGCGAAGCGCATGCGCTTGTCGGCCGCGGTATGCGCCGTCAGCTTCAGCGGACCGCCAAACGCATGCAGGGTCAGGCCCTTGCTGTCCACGCCGCGTTCGGTGAAGGTCAGCACGCCCTGCGCCCCTTCCAGCGCCGGCAACGGCAATCGCTTGAACTGCAATGCGTTATGCTTGAACTCGAGGTCGCCGCGCACTCGGGTGGACTCATCGCCATCCAAGGGCACGGCCAGTTGCAGCTTCAGGCCGGCCGGCCCTTCCGCCTGGATCTGGCCGGTAAAGCCTCCCAGCCAGCCATCGACCGGACTCTTGGTGGTGAAAGCCAGCATGCGGTCGAGCTGGTCTTCCACCCGGCCATGGATCTTCAGCCACGGCACATCGGCGCCGAGTTGATCTATGGCCACCGTCACGTCCCGCAGCGGCACGCCCACCGTGGACGCGCGCTTGCCTTCCACCAGCATCGATTCGTTGTGGAAGCGCAGCTTGGCGTCGATATCGTCTATCGTCGGCCAGCCAGTTTCATACAGCAGCTTGGCTTTTTCGACATCGGCCTCCACCAAAAACTCGCCGCCATTGCCGCCGGCAAACGGGAATTTTTCCAGATCGCCCTTCAGGTTAAAAGTCAGGTTCTTCGCCACCCCGTCCAGCAGCGCCTTGCTCAGCCAGCTTGTGGTGCGCTCGCCCACCTGATGCGGCAAATAGGAGGGAATGCGCGTCGCCTTGACCGCGTCTATCGTCCCGCTCAGGTCGATCAGGCCGGCGCTGTTGCCGGGATAATGGTAGCTGCCGCTCACTTGGCCGCTCAGGTCCGCATTGGCGAAAACCACTTTGTGCAACGCGATATCCAGCCCTGCGCCCTTCTGCGTCCATTGGACGTCCGCCACCAGCTTGTCAAACGGCAGGCTGTGCCCGAACAATTCCGGATACACCACTTCGGACTGGCCGGTATCCAATTGCAGGCGGCCGCCATGCTCGTCGAACGCCACCTTGCCGCTGACGCCGGACACGCCCGGCACGTCGGCAAACGGTTGCCAGGCCAGCTTTTCGAAACGGGACTTCAGCTTGAAACTGTGCGGCGCCTCCACCGGGCCTTGCCAGCCCACGGTCAGGTCATGCAGAGCGCCGCGCGGCGCGAAGCGGGCGAACAAGGGGTTGCGATCCAGCCCGAGAGCATGGATGAAGGGGTTAAGATTGCCGACATCGACATTATCCAGCGTCAACTCGCCGCCGCCTTGCGCGCCTGGACGCCACTCGCCCTTGATGGAAGACTTGTCGAAGGCCAGCCCGGTGGCGCTGGCCAAGGTTAAATCACTGGCCGCGATGCGGTAGCTGCCGCCCGACTGCCGCTCCAGCTGCAGCTTGCCCTGCAATTGCGGCAACACCAGCTCGCGCGCGCTGGGCGGCGTGTAGGCCGCGTCTCGCACGCTGACATCCGCCTGCAGGCTGTTGATGGCGCCATCGGAAAACGCCATTTCCAGCGTGCCGTCGCCCTCGCCGCTGCGCAGCACGCCCAGATCACGCATATAACGCGACCAGACGCTGGCGCGCGCGCCGTTCAGGGCCACGCGCAGGGTGCCGGACCAATCCTGCCAGCGGTCGATGTCGTCGCCGCGCCAGCCGGCACTCAGTTCGAAGCCCTTGCCCAGCGTGGCTGCCGGCAAACCGGACAATTGCAGCTTATGCCCCAGCAGCGTGCGCTCCAGCAACAGCCGGCCTTGCTGCAGATCCAGCCGCGGCAGGCCCAGGCGCTCATCCACCCAGCTCAGGCGGGCATTGCGGATTTCCAGCGAAGGCTGGCGCAACAGCCAGTTGCCCAGCGCGTTATCATGCGAGGGCCCGCTGCTCAGATCGAAGCCGTTCAGATAGATGACGCCGTTAGGATCGCGGCGCAGCTCCACCGACGGCCCATCGGCCAACACCGACAGCCGCGGCTCCCTCGCCAGCAAGGATGTCCACGATGGCTGCACCGTCACGGCGCTCAAGGTCAGCGCCTGGCCGGAAACCGGATTGGCGATGGACACGCCATTCAATTCAAACCGCGGCGCCACGCCGTCCCATTGGCCGGACAGCCTGGCGATGCCGACCTGATGCCCGAGCGAAGCGGACAGGCTGTTCTCCAGCTGCGGGCGGTACTGATCCAGACGCGGCAGCAGCCAGAAGGTGAAGAGGGCAAAAGCCGCGCACAGCAAGCTGCCGGAAACAGCCAGCGCCGCCGCGAACAGCAAAAGGCCGCGCTTCAACAGGCGCAGCACATGAATATGGGACAACGGCGACAAGGGCTTTTTCAACGATGGCAAACCGTTACAATGGCATGAGTGAGAGATACGGCGCGAAACCGGCTGCAGCCCGCCCCTGGCGCCGCCGTCACCCGGCCACGCGCCAAGCCGTCGGAGCTATTATGCCAGCAAACACGAGTGATGCCATTGCCCGCAGTTGCGAGTTTTCCCAATATTTACACCGTCTGCTGAGCGCCCGCCCCGAGCAAGCCCAGCGCCTGCAGCAAAAATGGCAGCAGCCCTTCACCCTGGACGAAATGCAGACTTTCGTCGACTGGCCGGCATTGACCGCGCCGGAGCAGCAGGCGCCGGCGTTACGCCAGCTGCGTCAGGCGGTCATGGCGCGACTGATCTGCCGCGACCTGAACGGCCTGGCCTCGCTGGACGAAGTCATGAGCACCATCAGCCAGCTGGCGGAATTCGCCGTGCGCCAGGCGCTGGCCTGCGCCGCGGCCGCGCTGACGCAATATGGCCAGCCGATAGGCGAAGACAGCGGCGAGCCGCAGCAGCTCATCGTCATCGGCATGGGCAAGCTGGGCGGCGGCGAACTGAACGTGAGCTCGGACATCGACCTGATCTTCATCTACCCGGAAGGCGGCGAAACCGACGGCGCGCGCCGCATCAGCAACCACGAGTACTTCACCCAATTGGGCAAACGGCTGATCGCGCTGCTCAACGACATCACGCCGGACGGCCAGGTTTTCCGCGTCGACATGCGCCTGCGCCCCTACGGCGACTCCGGCCCGCTGGTGATGAGCTTCGCCGCGCTGGAAAACTACCTGCTGAGCCAGGGCCGCGAGTGGGAGCGCTACGCCTGGATAAAGGCCAAGGCACTGACGGGCGACGCCGAGGCGTTGAACCAGCTGGTGCGGCCCTTCGTCTACCGCAAATATCTGGACTACAACGCCTACGGCGCGATGCGCGAGTTGCACGCCCAAATCCGGCGCGAAGTGGCGCGGCGCGATATGGCGGACAACATCAAGCTCGGCCCCGGCGGCATCCGCGAAGCCGAATTCATCGCCCAGGTGTTCCAGCTGATCCGCGGCGGCCGCGACCGCACCCTGCAGCTGCGCGGCACCCGCGCCACGCTGGACCGGCTGGCCGCGCTGCGGCTGCTGGAGCCGGACGCCGTGGAGGAGCTGCAGGCTGCTTACGCCTTCCTGCGCAATCTGGAGCATCGCCTGCAGTATCTGGACGACCAGCAGACGCAGACCCTGCCCGCCGCGCCAGACACCCGCCAGAAGATCGCCGCCAGCATGGGCTTTGCCGATTGGACCGCATTCGAGGAGGCGCTGGCTGCGGTCCGCGCCAAGGTCAGCCGGCACTTTGAGCAGGTTTTCATCCTGCCTAGCGAAGACAGCCCGGACCACCCGCTGTCCGAGCTATGGCTGGACGTGTCGGAACAGGCGCCGGAGCAGAAGCTGGCCGAACTCGGCTATACCGATCCCCAAGCGGTCGCCCGCCAGCTCAAGGGCCTGGCGCAGAGCCAGCGCTATCTGCAGATGCCGCTGTCCGGCCGCAAGAAGCTGGACGCGCTGATGCCGGCGCTGATCGAAGTGGCCTCGCGCTTCCCCAATGCCGACGACACGTTGTCGCGCATCATCGGCTTGATGGAAGCCATCAGCCGCCGCGCCTCCTACCTGGCGCTGCTGACCGAATACCCGCAGACGCTGCAAAGGCTGGCCTCGCTGTACTCCGCCAGCGCCTGGGTATCGGCCTACCTCAGCCGCCACCCCATCCTGCTGGACGAGCTGCTCGACGTGCGCGTGCTGTACGCCGCGCCGGACTGGCCGCAATTGGCCGCCCAGCTGGAAACGCAGCTGGACCAGGCAGAGGGCGACGTCGAGGCCAAAATGGACGCGCTGCGCCACTTCCAGCACGCCCAGACCTTCCGCCTGGTGGCGCAGGACCTGGCCGGCATGTGGACCTTGGAAGCGCTGTCCGACGAGCTGTCGCGGCTCGCCGACCTGGTGCTGGACGCGGCGGTGCGCCACGCCTGGCGCGACATTCCGGCCCGCCACATCGATACGCCGCGCTTCGCGGTGATTGGCTACGGCAAGCTGGGCGGCAAGGAGCTGGGCTACGCCTCAGACCTCGACATCATCTTCCTGTACGACGACCCGCACCCCGATGCGCCTGACCTGTACTCCCGCCTGGCGCGCAAGCTCTCCACCTGGCTGACCAGCGCCACCGCCGCCGGCGTTCTGTACGACATCGACCTGCGGCTGCGCCCCAACGGCGCCAGCGGCTTGCTGGTCAGTTCCATCGCCGCCTTCCGCCAGTACCAGGAAAACCAGGCCTGGGTATGGGAGCATCAGGCGCTGACGCGCGCCCGCTTCGTCGCCGGCGATGCGGACATCGGCGCGCAGTTCGAGGCCGAGCGCCACGCCATCCTGACACTGCGGCGCGAGCCGGCCAAGCTGCGCGATGAAGTCCTGGCCATGCGCCAACGGATGCTGGAGAGCCATCCCGCGCGCGACGACGACGTCAAGAACGCCCGCGGCGGCATCATAGACATCGAGTTCATCGTGCAGTACCTGATCCTGGCCCACGCCCACCGCCTGCCCGCTTTCACCGGCAATACCGGCAATATCGCCCTGCTGGCTGTGGCTGGGCAGGCCGGACTGATAGACCCGGCGCTGGCGGAACAGGCGCGCGATGGCTACCGCCTGTTCCGACGCCTGCAGCACGCGGCCCGCCTAAACGACAGGCAGAATGTGGACGTGGACGCCGCCTTGCTTGCCGCTTACCACTGCGGCAAACAGCTTTGGCAACAGGTTTTCGAGCAAGCGCTCGATTTTTCCTGACAGCCGGTTCACAAAGCCGCGCGCCGCGGTATACACTGGTCCATTCAAATGGCGGACCGCCGCCGGCAAGACAGGGCCCCGCGCCCGGACAAAGCACAACACAGGAGAGAACCGAGATGTCGATGGCTGATCGCGACGGATATATTTGGTATGACGGCAAGCTGGTGGACTGGCGCGACGCCACCACCCACGTCCTGACCCACACGCTGCACTACGGCATGGGCGTGTTCGAGGGCGTGCGCGCCTACGAAACCGCCGACGGCCCGGCGATCTTCCGCCTGCAGGATCACACCGCCCGCCTGTTCCGCTCCGCCAAGATTCTGGGCATGGATCTGCCATTCACTCCGGAACAGATCAACCAGGCCCACCTGGACGTGGTGAAGGCCAATGGCCTGAAGTCCTGCTATTTCCGCCCGATGGCCTTCTACGGCTCCGGCAAGCTGGGCGTGGCGCCGATGAAGAACGACGTGCGCGTGATCGTGGCCGCCTGGCCGTGGGGCGCCTACCTCGGCGACGAGGGCCTGGAAAAAGGCATCCGCGTGAAGACCAGCTCCTTCACCCGCCACCACGTCAACATCACCATGTGCAAGGCCAAGGCCAACGGCAACTACATGAACTCCATCCTGGCCAATAACGAAGCCACGGCGGACGGCTACGACGAAGCCCTGCTGCTGGATGTGGATGGCTTCGTGGCCGAAGGTTCCGGCGAAAACATCTTCATCGTTCGCAAGGGCAAGCTATATACTCCGGACCTGACCAGCGCGCTGGAAGGCATCACCCGCGACACCGTGGTGCAAATTGCCAGTGAAATGGGCCTGCAACTGGTGGAAAAGCGCATCACCCGCGACGAAGTCTACAGCGCGGACGAAGCTTTCTTCACCGGCACCGCCGCCGAAGTGACCCCGATCCGCGAACTGGACCGCCGCCCGATAGGCGATGGCGGCCGCGGCCCGATCACCTCCGAAATCCAGAAGCGCTACTTCAGCATCGTCAAGGGCCAGGATGCCGAACATCGGCACTGGCTCACTTACGTAAAATAAGCGGTAGAATCCGCATCTCGCGCGCCAGCAGCGAGCGGCCCTCCAGCCGTCCTGCTGGCGGCGCTTTTGTCGGAAGCCCGCTCGCTGCAACAAGGAACGACCATGGCAGAACTGAAAGAAAACACCGCACGCTATATCGAAGTCACCCAGCACGACCTGCCGCTGCACTGCCCGATGCCGGACATGAAGGCCTGGAACTCCCACCCCCGCGTCTACCTGCCGGTGGCCAAGACAGGCGAGGCGCTCTGTCCGTATTGCGGCACCCAGTACAAGCTGATCGGCCCGGCAGGCCATCACCACTGAGGCCAGCGTCCGCAACGACGGCAAAGGGTGTGGCGCGGGCCACCCCTTTTTTGCTTGCCGCCGCCAAACGCAAGCCGCGCTGCCCCAGCCGGCTTGCGTTTGGAACCGGAAGCACCCCGCATGAAAAAGAAAATCCTCGTCATCGGCCCGTCCTGGGTCGGCGACAGCGTGATGGCACAACCGCTGTACCGCCGCCTGCACCAGCGCCACGCCGAACTGGAACTGCATGTGTTCGCGCCGGCCTGGACCCTGCCGCTTTTGGCGCGGATGCCGGAAGTGGCCAAGTCGCATCTGAATCCGTTTGGCCACGGCGCGCTGCGGCTGGCCGAGCGCTGGAAAGTGGCGCGACAGCTGGCGAAGGAAGGCTTCGATCAGGTCATCGTGCTGCCCAACTCGCTGAAATCCGCGCTGATCCCGCTATTCGCCGGCATCCCATTGCGCACAGGCTTCCTCGGCGAATCCCGCTACGGCCTCTTGAACGATGCGCGCGAGCTGGACGAACAGGAACTGCCGATGATGGTGGAGCGCTTCTGCGCGCTGGCGGAAGACAAGCGCTCGGCGCTGCCCCGCCCCATTCCCAATCCGCAGCTGAGCACCGATCCGGCCATTCAGCGCCAGGTCGCGGCGCGCCTGGCTCTCGATCTGACGCGCCCGGCCATCGCCTTCTGCCCCGGCGCGGAGTACGGCCCGGCCAAACGCTGGCCCGCGCGCCACTTCGCCGAACTGGCGCGCCGCTTCGATGCCGCAGGCTACGCGGTATGGCTGTTCGGCTCCGGCAAGGACAAGGAGATCGGCGACGAAATCGCCCGCCTGTCCGCCGGCAGCGCGGTCAACCTATGCGGCGCCACTGGCCTGGAGGAAGCGATCGACCTGATCGGGCTGACCACGCTAGCCGTCTGCAACGACTCCGGCCTGATGCACGTCGCCGCGGCGCTCGACAAACCCCTGGTCGCGCTGTACGGCTCGTCCAGCCCGGACTTCACCCCGCCGCTGTCCGACCGCGCCGCCATCGTGTCGCTGAATCTGGACTGCAGCCCCTGCTTCGAGCGCAGCTGTCCGTACGGGCACACCGACTGTCTGGAAAAAATGCAACCCGACATGGTCTGGCAGGCGTCGCAAACTCTGCTGCCGGCTTTGACCGCCACCCAGGAATGACATGAGCGTAGTGGAAACCCCAAGACCGCCCGAAGAAAACAACCGCCGCATGGCCTTGGTGCGCGCCGCCGCCGTGCTGTTTCGCGACCAAGGCTACGAGCGCACCACCGTGCGCGACCTGGGCAGCGCCGTCGGCATGCAGTCCGGCAGCCTGTTCTACCATTTCCGCACCAAGGAAGAGATTCTGGTGGCGGTGATGGCGCTGGGCATTACCAGCACCACCGAGCAACTGGCCACGGCGCTGGCAGAGGCCGCCTCGCTGCGCGACAAGCTTGCCGCCCTGTTCCGCGTGCACCTGAACTCGCTGCTGGGCGACAACCAGGCCGCGCTGGAAGTGATGTTGTACGAGTGGCGCAGCGTATCGGAAACCGCCAAACCCGGACTGATAGTGTTGCGCGACCGCTACGAAGCGCTATGGCAACAAGTGCTGGATGAGGCCGCCGCCGCCGGACTGGTCAAGCAAGATACCCGTCTGCTGCGCCGCACGCTGTTAGGCAGCTTGCACTGGACGGTGCAATGGTATCGCCGCGATGGCGAACTCAGCGTCGACGATCTGGCTAGGCGCATGCTGCAACTGGTGCTAACCGAGTAGACAGCAAAGAAATCAAGCCATCAGTCGAAAAATGTACTAATATCAGCGATATAGGAACACTGGGACTGTAGCCATGGCAAACATCGCCAGCATTGGCAACACGACGACGCAACCGCACTATGCCGTGTCGAACACGCGGCAGGTGCAGTCGTCGCTGGACACCGCCCAGCCCGCTGTCCAGCAAGCCACCAGCCAGCCACAAACGCAGACCGCGGTCCGGCAGAACCCGGACACCGCCCGCGTGGAACAGCAACTGCAAGAACAGTTGACCAATAGCCGCAGCCAACAGGCGCTGCAGAGCGCTCAGCAAACGCAACGCGCTCAACAAAACCAGGCGGCGCAAACGGCACAGGCGGCAAATGCCAACGCCGCGCAAGCCAGGCCTCCGGCTGCGCCTCAGGTCAACCCCGCCCAGGTGAATAACACCGCAGCCGTTCTGGCGACTAACCCGCAGCCGGCCACCGCCGCCGCCATCGCGCCCGCGGTCAACGGCAATACCGCCCCGGCTGCTGCTCCGGCCCAGAACAATGCGGCCAATAACAATGGCGCAACCGCCGCCGCCACGCAAACCACCCGCGCCGCCAACCAACCAGCCCAGACGCAGCAGGCTGCTACGCCGCCCACCCCCGCGCAGACCGCCACCGCGCCAGCCACCCTGGCCACGCAGAGCGTCAGCCGGGCTCAACAGCTGATTGGCAGCGGCAGGCAAGACTTGGCGCAGTATCAGGCTACCCAGTCTTTGCTGGTGCCTAGCGTCTCCACCCCCCATATCTCCACCAAGGCCTAACGCCTCCGGCGATGTGAAATAAAAATCCCCGCGCAGCACGCGGGGATTCGGCTTTATTGCGCAGCATCAACTGCGGCGGCGGGCGCCCGGCTTGCGCCGCTCGAAGCCATTGCCCTTGCCGCTCTTGCGCTTCTGCGCGTTCTGCACTTGCAGCAAGGCATCAATGCGCTCCGAGGTGCTTTGCATCAGCAACTGCGCCATCTCGCCATCCGGGAAGGTGTCCGGCATGCGATAGCCCAGCCAGGCGTAAGCGGCATACAGCTTGCAGCTGTCTTCCAGGTATTGCAGCTCGTTGCGCCCTCCCGTGCCCATCATCCGCAGCAGCGGCGCGGCCTTGCCGCGGGCGCGGTGCTCGGCCCAGTCATGCAGCGCGTTCTCCAGCATCGGAATCTTGGTCGAGATCGGGCACAGACTGAAGGTGTAGCGGTCGGCCAGGCTCAAGGGCAAGGCGTCCAGCCACTCGGCTTTTTCCATCTGGTCGGACAGATTGGCCGGCAGGAAGAACTCATCGTGCACATTGATGTGCTTGGCAAACAGGCTCAGCAGGGCCTTGAGCCTGACCTCCCCCGTCGCTTGCGAGATGGCTTCCAGGTACTTCAGGCTGGGCGCGACGAAGAAGCCGTTGTTCGGCAGCGGCTCGGCCTTTTGCCGCAGCAGCGCGCTTATGGTCTTGTGGGTGAGCCCGTCGAAGCCTGCGACATAGCCGGTTTCATGCTTGCCGAAACGGCCGGCGCGGCCGGCGATCTGCTTGGCCAGCGGGGCGGCGATGATGCCCTCGGCGTAGCCGTCCCACTTGCTGGCGGTGGTGAAGATGATGCGCCGCGCCGGCGTGTTCAGCCCCATGCCGATGGCGTCGGTGGCCACCACCACCTGGGTTTCGCCGGACACGAAGCGTTCGGCCTGCGCCTGGCGCACTTCCGGCGACAGGTTGCCGTAGATGGCCGATACGCTCAAGCCCTGCTCTATCACCTTGTCGCGCCAGTTCAGCACCTCGCGCCGCGAGAAAGCGATCAGCACGTCGCCCGGCTTCAGATTCTTCAGGGACATCAGCGGCGCCTTGTCCATCTGCAGCGCGGTCTTGCGCTCCAGCGTGCGCACTTCCAGCGTGCCGCCGACGCGCGCCACCAACGATTCGATCGCCTCGCGCGCTTCCGGCGCGCCCACCAGGTAAACGGTCTGCGCCGGCACGCCGCACACGGCGGCGGTCCAGGCCGCGCCGCGGTCCGGATCATCCAGCAACTGGATCTCGTCGATCACCGCCACCTCAACCTGGCGCTCCGGATTCAGCATCTCCACCGTGCTGGCGACATGCGTGGCGTCCGGGTGCAGCTTGCGCTGCTCGCCGGTGATCAGGCTGACGGCGATGCCGGCCTCTTGCAGCCGGGTATAGTTTTCCAGCGCCAACAAGCGCAACGGGGCCAGATAGACGCCGCTTTTGGCCTTTTGCAAGTGCTCCATCGCCGCATGGGTCTTGCCGGAGTTGGTCGGCCCCAGCACCGCGATGAAGTGGCGCTGCATCGCGTAAGCGGTAGCGAACGATTCCGGGTAACGCGACAGGTTGACCGCGTCTCGCGTCTTGGCTGCAGCCTTGTCGGCGGTCTGCCGGCTGCGCGCGGCGGCCACCCGGTCCAGCGCGATGGTGCAACGCACCTTGGCGCGCTCGTACTTGGCCATGAAGGCGCTCAGCGCGCGCAACGGCTCGATGCCGTCCACCGCGAACACCTCGCGCGCGCAAGCTAACAGTTGCGCCTCCATCCTCAGCCGCGCGGCGTCGTTCCAGCGTTCCTTGACCAAAGCCAGCCGGTCTTCCGGCGACAGCTTGCGCCATTTGCCGCTCTTGCCGAGGAAGCCTTCGTCCGGCACCAGATGATAAGGGATGCGGTGGCCATCCAGCTCCAGTTCGCCATGCACCGACACCGCGTGGCTGCCCTCGGTGGTGACGATGGTGGC
Source organism: Chromobacterium sp. CCUG 76385 (assembly GCF_059916625.1). Lineage (NCBI taxonomy): Bacteria > Pseudomonadati > Pseudomonadota > Betaproteobacteria > Neisseriales > Chromobacteriaceae > Chromobacterium > Chromobacterium sp. CCUG 76385. The sequence continues at coordinate 142,430 of NZ_JAUCGU010000001.1, read as the reverse complement.
GTTGTGTTCCGCCAGATAATCGTCGAGTTGGATCTCGGGCGGCAGCGCTTCGATGGTGTCAGTCATGGCGGCATTCGTTTGCAGGGCTAAAGGCGGGCGATGATAAAGCAGCCGGCGGCGATGCGCCAGCCGCTCAGGCTTGCTATCACCATCCGTCAAGACTCCCGTCAATGCAAGCGTGGCTTGATGCGTCGCAAAAAAACAGGCCGCCGACACATGCCGGCGGCCTGCAATTGCGGTTTTCGATTACGCCTTACATCAGCTCAACCGCCAGCGCGGTAGCCTCGCCGCCGCCTATGCACAGGCTGGCCACGCCGCGCTTGCCGCCGCGCTGCTTCAATGCCGACAACAGCGAGATGACGATGCGGGCGCCGGACGCGCCGATGGGATGTCCCAGGGCGCAGGCGCCGCCATGCACGTTGACCTTGTCGTGCGACAGTTTCAGGTCGTGCATCGCCGCCATCGTCACCACGGCGAAGGCTTCGTTGATCTCATACAGATCCACCTCGCCAGCCTTCCAGCCGGTCTTGGCCAGCAGCTTTTCAATGGCATGCACCGGGGCGGTGGTGAACCAGCCCGGCTCGTGGGCAAAACTGCTGTGGCCGACGATGCGGGCGATCGGCTGCAGGCCGCGCTTGGCCGCCTCGGCCGCCGTCATCAGCACCAGCGCGGCGCCGCCGTCGGAAATGGAGCTGGAATTGGCCGGCGTGACGGTGCCGTCCTTCTTGAACGCCGGCTTCAGCGTCGGAATCTTGTCCAGATTGGCCTTCAGCGGCTGCTCGTCGGTATCCACCACGGTGTCGCCGCCGCGGCCCGGCACCGTCACCGCCGTGATCTCGTCCTTGAACTGGCCGCCCTTGATCGCCTGCTGGGCGCGGGTCAGCGAGGCGATGGCGAATTCGTCCTGATCCTGGCGGCTGAAGCCGTATTTCTCGGCGCACTGCTCGGCGAACACGCCCATCAGCGTGCCCTTCTGGTAGGCGTCTTCCAGGCCATCCAGGAACATGTGGTCCTTGATCTCGCCATGGCCCAGGCGCAGGCCGCCACGGGCCTTGGGCACCAGATACGGCGCGTTGCTCATGCTCTCCATGCCGCCGGCCACCACCACATTGCCGTTGCCGGCCAGCAATTGGTCATGCGCCATCATCAGCGCCTTCATGCCGGAGCCGCACATCTTGTTGATGGTGGTGCACGGCGTGGACTGGGGCAGGCCGCCGCCCAGCGCCGCCTGGCGCGCCGGCGCTTGGCCCTGGCCGGCCGGCAGCACGCAGCCCATGATCACTTCGTCCACCTCGCCGGCGGAAACGCCGGCGCGCTCCACCGCGGCGCGGATGGCGGCCGCGCCCAGCTGGCTGGCGCTCAAGCCGGCCAAGGCGCCCTGAAAGCCGCCCATGGCGGTGCGGGCCATGCCCACAATCACGATTTCCTGTTGTTGCATCACAACTCCTTTGCTCGATTGTGGCCGTTGTTGCGTTTGCCCAGCGTCTTTTCGCACTGGGCGCGCAACTGGCCGATTTCAGTCAGCACCACCTTGATGTCTTCCATCTGCTCCAATAGCTGCTGTTCCTTGCGCGCCAGGATGCGGATGAATTCCTGCAACTGCGGCGCATCGTCGTGCGCCGCGTCGTACAGCGCGAACAGCTCGCGTATCTCCTGCAGGGATAGGCCTATGCGTTTGCCGCGCAGGATCAGCATCAGCCGCACGCGGTCGCGCCGGTTGTAGATGCGGCGCTGCCCGGCCCGCGCCGGCTCCAACAGGCCCTGGTCCTCGTAGAAGCGGATGGCGCGGGTGGTGACGTCGAATTCCTGCGCCAATTCCGTGATATTGAAAACCTGCTCGCCCATATGTCTGTACCCCGATTCTCCCGCCGCGGCCACGCGCGCCACAGTCGCCTGCATTTGTGTTCATTGTCTGTTGACGTTGACGTAAACGTCAAGTTATCGTGATCAAAAGTTAGAGCAAACAGTCCAGGAGAAACAGATGAGCCAGAAAATCGGCGTGGTGGGCGCAGGCACCATGGGCAACGGCATCGCCCAGGTCTTTGCCATGAAGGGCTTCGAGGTGGTGCTGGCCGATGTCAACGACGCGGCCCTGGTCAAAGGCATGGCCAATATCAATATCAGCCTGCAGCGGATGGCCAAGAAGGAGCTGATCGCCGAAGCCAATATCCCCGGCATCGTCGCTCACATCCGCGCCACTACCAAGCTGGCCGACCTGGCCGGCTGCGATGTCGTAATCGAAGCCGCCACCGAGAACGCCGCCATCAAGGAACAGATCTTCCGCGAGCTGGACGCCGCAGTCGGCGAAAAGTGCATCCTCGCCTCCAATACCTCGTCCATCTCGCTCACCCGCATCGCCAGCTGGGTCAGCCACCCGGAGCGCGTGGTGGGCATGCACTTCATGAACCCGGTGCCGGTAATGCAACTGGTGGAGATCATCCGCGCGCTGCAGACCGGCGACGAGGCCTACCAGACCGTGTTCCGCCTCTCCCAGGCGCTGGGCAAGACGCCGGTCACGGTGAAGGATGCCGCCGGTTTCGTCTCCAACCGCGTACTGATGCCGATGATCAACGAGGCCGCCTTCGCGCTGCATGAAAACCTGGCTACGGCCGAGGACATCGACACCGTGATGAAGCTGGGCATGAACCACCCGATCGGCCCCTTGGCGCTGGCCGACCTGATCGGCCTGGACACCTGTCTGTCCATCATGGACATCCTGTACCACGAATTCCGCGACAGCAAATACCGCGCCTGCCCGCTCTTGGCCCAACTGGTGCAGGCCGGCCATCTGGGCCGCAAGAGCGGCAAGGGTTTCTACAGCTACAACTGAGCAGCGCCATCAGCCCGAACAAATAGAGGAGACCGTGCCATGAGCCAGTCAGTACCGAACATCAAGCTGTTGATAGGCGGCGAATTCGTCGAATCCAAAACCACGGAATGGCGCGACATCGTCAACCCGGCCACCCAGGAAGTGCTGGCGCGCGTGCCGATGGCCACCGCCGACGAGGTCAACGCAGCCGTCGCCGCCGCCAAGGACGCGTTCAAAACCTGGAAAAAGACGCCGATCGGCGCGCGCGCCCGCATCTTTCTGAAATACCAGCAGTTGATCCGCGACAATATGAAGGAATTGGCGGCCATCCTCACCGCCGAGCAAGGCAAGACCCTGGCCGACGCCGAGGGCGACATCTTCCGCGGCCTGGAGGTGGTGGAGCACGCCGCCAATATCGGCACGCTGCAGATGGGCGAATACGCCGAAAACGTGGCCGGCGGCGTGGACACCTACACCGTGCAGCAGCCGCTGGGCGTATGCGCCGGCATCACCCCGTTCAACTTCCCGGCGATGATCCCGCTGTGGATGTTCCCGATGGCCATCGCCACCGGCAACACCTTCGTGCTGAAGCCGTCGGAGCAAGACCCGATGGTGACGATGCGCCTGGTAGCGCTGGCGCTGGACGCCGGCATCCCCAAGGGCGTGCTCAACGTAGTGCACGGCGCGGCGTCGGTCGTCGACGCCATCTGCGACCATCCCGACATCAAGGCCGTCTCCTTCGTCGGCTCCACCAAGGTGGGCACCCACGTCTACCAGCGCGCCACCCTCAGCGGCAAGCGCGCGCAGTGCATGATGGGCGCCAAGAACCACGCCATCGTGCTGCCGGACGCCAACAAGGAGCAGGCATTGAACCAATTGACCGGCGCGGCTTTCGGCGCCGCCGGACAACGCTGCATGGCCCTATCCGTGGCTGTGCTGGTGGGCGAGGCGCAGCAATGGATTCCGGAACTGGTGGCCAAGGCCAAAGGATTGAAAGTCGGCCCCGGCAAGGACAACCCCGACCTCGGCCCGGTGATCTCCCGCGCCGCGCTGGACCGCGTCAAGAGCCTGATCGCCCGCGGCGTGGAGGAAGGCGCCAAGCTGGAGCTGGATGGGCGCGATGTCACAGTCGCCGGTTTCGAACATGGCAACTTCGTCAGCCCGACCATCTTCTCCGGCGTCAAACCCGAGATGGCGATCTATCACCAGGAAATCTTCGGCCCGGTGCTGTGCCTGATGGCCGCCGACACGCTGGATGAAGCCATCGCCATCATCAATGCCAACCCCAACGGCAACGGCACCGCCATCTTCACCCAGAGCGGCGCGGCGGCGCGCAAGTTCCAGGAGGACATCGATGTCGGCCAGGTGGGCATCAATGTGCCGATCCCGGTGCCGGTGCCGCTGTTCAGCTTCACCGGCAGCCGCGCGTCCAAGCTGGGCGACCTCGGCCCCTACGGCAAGCAGGTGGTGGCCTTCTATACCCAGACCAAGACCGTCACCAGCCGCTGGTTCGACGACGAGGCCAGCAGCGGCAAGGTGCACACCACCATCTCGCTGCGTTAAACCGGTTTTACTGGCCACGGAATGACACAAAAGAATGACGGCCGAGCGCCGGTCCTTGAATGATCGACGCCTTGGTTCGTGTTTTTCGTGGGTTTCGTGGCAAACAGGAGCTGTAAATGAATTTCGAACTGAACGAAGACCAGATCGCCTTCCAACAAAGCGCCCGCGATTTCGCCGAGCGCGAGCTGGCCCCGGACGCGGCCGAATGGGATGCCGAGTCCCTCTTCCCGCTGGACGTGATCCGCAAGAGCGGCGACATGGGTTTTCTCGGCCTGTACACGCCGGAAGCCTACGGCGGCCTGGGCCTGTCGCGGCTGGACTCCGCCATCGTGTTCGAGGAGCTCGCCGCCGGCTGCACCTCCACCGCCGCCTACCTGACCATACACAATATGGTCAGCTGGATGATCGCCAGCTTCGGCGGCAAGCAGCTGGCCGAGCAGTGGGTGCCGAAAATGGTGACTGGCGAAGTGCTGGGCAGCTACTGTCTGACCGAACCGGGCGCCGGCTCCGACGCCGCCTCGCTGAAAACCCGCGCCGAACGCAAGGGCGAAGTCTACGTGCTGAACGGCGGCAAGATGTTCATCTCCGGCGCCGGCAGCACCCAGGTGCTGGTGGTGATGGCCCGCACCGGCGGCCCGGGCCCCAAGGGCATTTCCGCTTTCGTGGTGCCGGCCGACGCGCCGGGCGTCAGCTATGGCAAGAAGGAAAAGAAGATGGGCTGGAACAGCCAGCCCACCCGCGCCATCACCTTCGACAACGTCGAAATTCCGGTGGGAAACCGCCTGGGCGAGGAAGGCCAGGGTTTTGCCTTCGCCATGAAGGGCCTGGACGGCGGCCGCATCAATATCGCCACCTGCGCCGTCGGCACCGCCCAGGCCGCGCTGAACGCCGCCCAGCGCTATGTGCAGGAGCGCCAGCAATTCGGCCACCCGCTGGCAGAATTGCAAACCGTGCAGTTCCGCCTGGCCGACATGCTGACCGAACTAGTGGCCGCGCGCCAGATGGTGCGTTTGGCCGCCTGGAAACTGGACAATGCCAGCGCCGACGCCACCGCCTATTGCGCGATGGCAAAGCGGCTGGCCACCGATTTGAGTTTCAATATCGCCAACAACGCGCTGCAACTGTTCGGCGGCTACGGCTATCTGCAGGACTTCCCGCTGGAGCGCCATGTGCGTGACCTGCGCGTGCACCAGATCCTGGAAGGCACCAACGAGGTGATGCGGATGATCGTCGCGCGCAAGATGCTGCAGGACGGCGCGCTGGAAACGCTGCGTTAACAGCTTATTTGGCCGCCACGAAAACCACTAAAGAACACGAACTATCGCGCTTTCGGATCACGCCTCCTGCTTGTGGCCATGGCAAGAGTGGTCCCTTTCGTGTCTTTTCGTGGCAGAAGAAAAGGAATTCAGATGCAAAGCTACGCCCACCTGAACGTGGAAAAACGCGGCCACACTGCCGTAGTGACCATAGACAACCCGCCGGCCAACACCTGGAACCGCGCCAGCCTGACCGCGCTGAAGCAACTGGTGGCCGATCTCAACGCCGACCGCGACATCTACGCGCTGGTGATCACCGGCCAGGGCGAGAAGTTCTTTTCCGCCGGCGCGGACCTGAATCTGTTCGCTGATGGCGACAAGAAGGTGGCCACCGAGATGACCATGCTGTTCGGCGAGGCCTTCGAAGCGCTGTCCGGCTTCCGCGGCGTCAGCATCGCGGCGATCAACGGCTACGCCATGGGCGGCGGCCTGGAGTGCGCGCTTGCCTGCGACATCCGCATCGCCGAAGAACAAAGCCAGATGGCGCTGCCGGAAGCCGGCGTCGGCCTGTTGCCCTGCGCCGGCGGCACCCAGAACCTGCCCTGGCTGGTCGGCGAAGGCTGGGCCAAGCGCATGATCCTATGCGGCGAGCGCGTCAACGCCTCCACCGCCGAGCGCATCGGCCTGGTGGAACAGGTGGTGGCCAAGGGCCAGGCGCTGGAAACCGCCATCAAGCTGGCCGAAGGCGTAGCCAAGCAGTCGCCGTCGTCCGTCGGCGTGTGCAAGCAGCTGGTGCAAGCCGCCCGCACTCAGCCGCCCGCCTGGAACCTGATCAAGGAGCGCGAGGCCTTCATCAAGCTGTTCGACACCTACGATCAGGCCGAAGGCACCCGCGCCTTCCTGGAAAAGCGCGCGCCGAACTGGAAGAACGCCTGAAACCCGCCCATCACCCGAACGAGGTCCCGCCATGCATGACGTGGTGCTGTTTGACGAACTGACTACCGGCGACGGCCATCGCATCGCCATCGCCACCCTCAATGCCGAAAAATCGCTGAACGCGCTGACGCTGGACATGATCCGGCTGCTGGATTCGCGCCTCACCATCTGGGAGCGCGACGCAGGCATCGTCGCCGTGGTGCTGCGCGGCGCTGGCGAGCGTGCCTTCTGCGCCGGCGGCGATGTGCGCAGCCTGCGCGAAAAACTGGTGAGCGAGCCGCACTACCCGCATCCGCACGCGGTGGCCTTCTTCACCGAGGAATACACGCTCGACTACCGCATCCACCGTTACCGGAAGCCGCTGATCGTCTGGGGCGGCGGCATCGTCATGGGCGGCGGCCTGGGGCTGATGGCCGGCGCCAGCCACCGCGTGGTCACGCCCGCCACCCGCATCGCCATGCCGGAAATCACCATAGGCCTGTACCCGGACGTGGGCGGCAGCTGGTTCCTGCAGCGCATGCCGGCGCACCTGGGCCTGTTCCTGGCCTTGACCGGCGCGCCGCTGAACGCCCACGACGCGCTGATCGCCAATCTGGCCGATCATGTGCTGGCGGCGGATGCTTACCCGGCGCTGCTGCAAGCGCTGCAACAGGCCGACTGGAGCGGCGACGCGCATGGCCACCCGGCGGTAGCCAGCGCGCTGCTGAACCAGCTGGAAGGCCAGTTGGGCGATGCCCTGCCCGCCTCCAACGTCGAACGCAATCTGCTGGCGGTGCACCGGCTGATGAACAAGGGCGACCTGGCCGCCGTCAGCGCAGCGCTGACCCAAACGGCATTCGAAGACCCGTGGCTCGCCGACGCCGCCAAGAATTTCGCCCATGGCTGCCCCACTTCCGCCGCCGTCAGCTGGGAAATCCTGAACCGCTCCAAGCACATGTCGCTGGCCGAGGCCTTGCGGATGGAGCTGGTGCTGTCGGTGAATTTCTGCGCCCGCTCGGACTTTCCGGAAGGCGTGCGCGCGCTCTTGGTGGACAAAGACCGCAATCCGCACTGGAGCCGCCAGCTGCCGGACATAGACCAGGTCTGGGTCGATGGGCACTTCGAATCGCCTTGGCGCGATGGGGACCACCCCCTGGCCGCGCTCAAATAAAACAAACAGAACCAAACAGAGGAGAGCAGCATGGAACACATCGCCTTCATCGGCCTGGGCAATATGGGCGGCCCGATGGCCGTCAATCTGCTGAACAAGGGCTTCCAGGTCAGTGCCTTCGATCTGTCGGCCGAGGCGCTGGCCAAGGTGGCGGCCGCCGGCGGCCGAGCCGCCTCCAGCGCCGCCGACGCGGCCAAGGACGCGGGGGTGGTGATCTCCATGCTGCCTGCCGGCAAACATGTAGCCAGCCTGTACCTGGGCGATGAAGGCCTTTTCACCAAGCTGCCCAAGGGCACGCTGATCATAGACTGCAGCACCATAGACGCCGGCACGGCGCGCAAGGTGGCCGAGGCCGCGCAGGAAAAAGGCTTGGCCATGCTGGATGCGCCGGTGTCCGGCGGCACGGCGGGCGCAGCGGCCGGCACGCTGACCTTCATCGTTGGCGGCGCGGAGCAGGACCTGTCCCGCGCCCGCCCGGTGCTGGAAGCGATGGGCAAGAACATCTTCCACGCCGGCGGCGCAGGCGCCGGCCAGACCGCCAAGATCTGCAACAACATGCTGCTGGGCATCCTGATGGCCGGCACCGCCGAGGCGCTGGCCCTGGGGGTGAAAAACGGCCTGGACCCGAAAGTCTTGTCTGAAATCATCAGCAAAAGCTCCGGCCGCAATTGGGCTACCGAACTCTACAACCCCTGGCCCGGCGTGATGGAAAATGCGCCGGCCAGCCGCAACTACGCCGGCGGATTCATGTCCGAGCTGATGCTGAAGGACCTGGGACTGGCCGAGGAAACCGCGCTGCAGAGCCACGCCGCCAATCCTTTGGGCGCGCTGGCGCGCAATCTGTATGAAGAACACGTGCACCAAGGCCATGGCAAGCTGGACTTCTCCAGCATCGTCAAATACTTTCATACGGTGAATTGAACAGGTCAAGACCATCACCCCAACACATATGACATGTGATAAATTTGTCATTGTGTCTTTCCAACGGGAGGCCGCGTCAGCAGCCTCCCGTTGGCGCTTGATGAACGGACAATCACCACAACAAGATGTCTACAAGGATGACCATGTTTCCATTGCACGCTCTGAAGGGCATCGCCGCCGCCACGCTGGCGGCCTGCGCCATGCTGCCCGCCGCCGCATCCGCTGCCGGTTATCAGCAACCGCCGGCCAACATCCTGAAAGTGATGCGCGCGCCGTCGCTGCCCGGCCCCAGCATCAGCCCCACCAAGGACAACATGCTGCTGGTGGCTTGGCAGGAGTATCCGTCCATCGCCCGCGTGGCCGCGCCTTACCTGAAACTGGCCGGCACCCGCGTCGAGCCGGCCAATCGCAGCAAGCACGACACGCCTGGCGGCTACGGCATCGCGCCGTGCGCCGAAAGCTTCAAGCTGGTGGCCCTCCCCGGCGGCAAGGAAACGGCGATCTCGCTGCCGGCCGGCGCCTGCCCGGATGCGCCGATCTGGTCGGCCGACGGCAAACGCTTCGCGTTCGCCAACACCACCCAGAATGCGGTAGCAGTTTGGGTCGGCGATGTCGCCAGCGGCCGGATCCGCAAGCTTCCCGGCATCCGCCTGAACCCGATGCTCAACGATGAACTGCAATGGATGCCGGATCAGAAAACCTTGCTGGTCAAGGCCGTGCCGGCCAAACTGGGGCCGCCGCCGGTGAAGGATTCGGGCCCGGAAGGCCCCAATGTGCAGGAAGCCGATGGCGAAAAGGGCCAGAGCAGCACCTATGAAACCCGCGATACGCTGAACAGCCCGCATGACGAAGCGCTGTTCGACTACTATGCCGCCTCGCAGCTGCTGCTGGTGGACGCCGCCAGCGGCAAAGCCACCCCGCTTGGCCAAGCGGCTCTATACGATGGCGTGGCGCCGGCGCCGGACGGCAAGCACATCCTGGTGTCCAGCGTGCGCAAGCCCTATTCCTACGTCACCACTTACCAACGCTTCCCGCATGAAGTGCAGGTCTGGAATATTGCCCAGCCTGGCCGCATCGCCATCCACACCGTCGCCTCACTGCCGCTGGCCGACCGCGTGCCGGTGCATGGCGAGCCGCTTGGTCCGCGCGATTTCTTCTGGCGCGCCACCGAGCCGGCTACCCTGCTCTGGGCCGAGGCGCTGGATGGCGGCGACTGGCAGAACACCGCGCCGGCGCGCGACAAGGTGATGATGCAAAAAGCGCCGTTCACCGCCGCGCCGGTGGAAATCCTGCGCACCACTCAGCGTTTCGCCGGCATAGACTGGAGCGAGCGCGCCGACACCGCGCTGGTGCATGAGATCGATCTGAACAAACACTGGCGGCAGACCCGCATCGTCAACATCGACGATGCGAAACAGGCGGGCAAGCTGTTGTGGGACATGTCCTTCGACAACAAGTACGCCGATCCGGGCAGCCCGGTGCATCGCACTCTGGCCAATGGCGAGCGGGTGATCCAGCTGGAAGGCGACGCCATCTACCTGGCCGGCACCGGCGCCTCCCCGCAAGGCAACCGCCCCTTCCTGGACAAGCTGAACCTGAAAACCGGCGAAAGCCAGCGCCTGTTCCGCAGCGACAAGTCCGCCTATGAGCGCTTCATCGGCCTGTCCAGCCAAAGCGGCAGCTTCCTGACCTGGCGCCAGACGCCGACCGAAGCGCCCAACGCCTTCCTGCGCAAACTGGGCAGCCCCGTCAGCGCCGACAAGGGCGAGGCTGTTTTCTCGTCCACGCCGGCCGTGGTCACCCACATCGTCGACCCGACGCCGGAACTGCGCCAGATCAAGAAGCGGCTGGTCAAATACAAGCGCGCCGACGGGCTGGAACTGTCGTTCACGCTGTATACGCCGCCCGGCTACCAGGAAGGCACCCGCATCCCGGCCATCCTCAATGCCTACCCGCTGGACTACGCCGACGCCGCCAGCGCCGGCCAGGTCAGCGGCTCGCAGCAGACTTTCACCCGCCTGTACCAGTACAAATACCTGCTGCTGGCAGGCTACGCCATCATCGACCAGGCCTCGTTCCCGGTGGTGGGCGATCCGAAAGCCGCCTACGACAGCTACCTGGACCAGCTGAAGATGGACGCCGAAGCGGCCGTGAATGAGGCGGTGAAACTGGGCGTGGTGGATCCGGACCGCGTGGCCGTCACCGGTCACAGTCACGGCGCGCTGATGACGGCCAACCTGCTGGCGCACACCGACCTGTTCCGCGCTGGCGCGGCCACCAGCGGCTCGTACAACAAGACGCTGACGCCGTTTGGCTTCCAGAGCGAGCGCCGCTCGGTATGGGAAGCGCCCGATGTCTATCGCAAGGTGTCCACCTTCTTCTACGCCGACAAGCTGAAAGCGCCGATTCTGATCGTCCACGGCACCGACGACGCCAACCCCGGCACCACCCCGCTGCAGGCCTCCAAGTTCTTCGAGGCCATCCGCGGCAACGGCGGCACCACCCGTCTGGTGATGCTGCCGCACGAGCCCCACTGGTACGCCGCGCGCGAATCCAACGAGCAATTGGTGTACGAAATGCTCAACTGGTTCGACAAGTACGTGAAGAACGCCCCGCCGCGCGCGCAGAAGACCGCGCAAGCCGGGCAGCCGGCGCCGCAGCCCTGAGCGCAAGCCATACGCGCCCCGACTCACCTCGGGGCGTGTTTTCCAACAATGTCCGGCCTACCTCAAGTCCAGCCGAACAAACTCAATGTCATCGACTAGGCGTCCGCCCACGGTATCGTTATCCGGCAACACCCGCGTTTGAACAAAGCCCGCGCGCCAGCACCTTCAACGAGGCCTCATTGCCCACCGTCACGGTGGCCCGTTGCTCATATACCCCATGCAAGGCCAGATGGCGCGCCAAAGCCGCGACCGCCTCGCTGGCATAGCCTTGCCCCCAGTAATCCGGGGCAAACCAATAGCCGACATTGCTGGCGATGCCATCGGCGCGGATATCGGCATCCATCTTGCCGAGCCATGCGCCGTCCTCCAGCCGCATCACCGCCCATCCGAACCCATACTCATCAGGCTCGCCCGCCGCTTTAAACGGCAGATCGCGCCAGGTTTTTGCCAGCGCTTCGACAGACGCCGGCCGCCGCATCGATATCCAGTCGTAGATGCGCGGATGTTGGAACAAGGGAAACAATGCCGTCGCATGCTCCGCCTGCAAAGGCTCCAGGCAAAGTCGTTCGCTTAGAACAACCGTGCCGATTGCCGAAATATCCAGTTGTTGCATACAAACTTCCTGATTGGGCTTCACGCGCCAAGCGCCAGCTGAACTACCCGCAGCCGTGACCATGCCGCCCGGCGCGGGAAAACAGCTGGCTGGCTAGCGCGAAGATATGAGTAGGGAAAATGGGCCTGACGAGCAGGCTTAAGTCACCGCGCGGATGCGGTGGAAGGGGCAGAGCGGGGAGCGGCTGCCTGACGGCGCCGATTACAACTGAAGAAAATGCTTTAAGCGAAAATCCATTGAAACACCGCCCGGCCGCCTTGCTCCTGCGCATGAAGATTGAATTGGCTCATTGGCAGGACTCCTCATTATTTTTGAATGACGGCAAAATTATGTCATATGGAATTCAAGTCGTCATGACAATCCAGAAGACGGGCTTGCACAGCAAGCAAAAGCCCGCTTGTCATGTGACGGAGCGGGCTTGGAATCCGATAAGAGAGCGTCGTCGTCAGACTGCCGACGGTTCCTTCATCAGCAAGGTAATCATGTTGGCGACCTTGCGCTTCAGCTCGCGGCGGTCCACCACCATGTCCACGGCGCCCTTATCCAGCAGGAACTCCGCGCGCTGGAAGCCTTCCGGCAAGGTCTCGCGCACGGTCTGCTCAATGACACGGGCGCCGGCGAAGCCGATGCGCGCCTTGGGCTCGGCCATCACCACATCGCCCAGGAAGGCGAACGAGGCCGATACGCCGCCCATGGTCGGGTCGGTCAGCACGGAGATGAACGGCAGCTTGTGGTCGGACAACAGTTGCAGCGCGGCGCTGGTCTTGGCCATCTGCATCAGCGAGTTCAGGCCCTCCTGCATCCGCGCGCCGCCGGAAGCAGCCACGCAGATGAACGGCGCCTTGGCTTCCACCGCCGCGCGCACGCCGCGCACGAAGCGCTCGCCCACCACCGAGCCCATGGAGCCGCCGATGAACCGGAATTCAAACGCGGCCACCACGGCTGGCAGGGAGTGGATGCTGCCTTGCATCACCACCAGCGCGTCGTCCTCGCCGGTATCGCTCTTGGCTGCGCTGAGGCGGTCCGGATACTTCTTGCTGTCCTTGAACTTGAGGATGTCCACCGGCCTGACTTCCTCGCCCACTTCGCGGCGGCCTTCCTCATCCAGCAACAGATTCAGGCGCTGACGCGCCGTCAGCGGATGATGATGACCACACTTGGGGCAGACCTGCAGATTGCTCTCCAGGTCGGTGTAATACAATACGGCTTCACATTCCGGGCACTTGCTCCAAAGCCCCTCGGGCACCGCGGAAGGTTTGTCGGCGCGGTTTTCGCGCTTGATCTTCGGCGGGAGGAGCTTATTCAACCAGCTCATGCTGACTCCTTGAATCTAAATGCGCGGGACGGTTCCCGGCGCATGAACGGGGGCGATGGCCCCCGTCGGTGTTCTAGCGGATGGCGGCCTTTAGTTCGGCCACCAGACGAGTTAACTGCTCTTTGGCAGTTTCGGGTGTCGCCGCCTCAATTTCCTGTACCAGCCTGCTGCCCACCACCACCGCGTCTGCAGCGGTGGCGATGGCCTTGGCAGTCGCGGCGTCGCGAATCCCGAAGCCCACGCCTATCGGCAGCGGCAATTGTTGTCTGAGGGCAGCAATTTTACGCGCTACGTCGTCAATGTCCAGATGTCCCGCGCCGGTGACGCCCTTCAGCGACACATAATAAACGTATCCGCGCGCCAGTTTGGCGATTTCCGCCACCCGCGCCGGCGGCGTGGTGGGCGCGATCAGGAACACCGTGTCCAGTCCTTGGGCATCCAGCGCCGCCTGCAGATCGACAGCTTCCTCCGGCGGACAATCCACCGTCAGCACGCCGTCCACGCCGGCGGCCTTGGCGCGCTTGGCAAATTCGGTATAGCCCATCGCGCACAAGGGGTTCAGATAGCCCATCAGCACGACGGGCGTCACCTCATCGGCGCGGCGGAACTCGGCCACCATTTCCAGCACATGGCGCAGCCCCACCTTGTGCGACAGCGCGCGCTCGGAGGCGCGCTGGATCACCGGGCCATCGGCCATCGGATCGGAGAACGGCACGCCCAGCTCGATGATGTCGGCGCCGCCTTCCACCAGGCCATGCATCAGCGACACGGTCAGGCCGGGATTGGGATCGCCGGCGGTGATGAAGGGAATCAGGGCCTTCTTGCCCGCGAGTTCGGCAAAACGATTGGCAATGCGTGACATGAAGCGCCCCTTACAGCGTGATGCCGGCCAGGCCGGCAACGGTATTGATGTCCTTGTCGCCGCGGCCGGACAGGTTGACCAGGATCACCTGATCCTTGCCCATGCTCGGCGCCGCCTTGGCGGCCCAGGCCAGCGCGTGGCTGGACTCCAGCGCCGGGATGATGCCTTCCAGATGACAGCAATCGTGGAAGGCGCGCAGCGCCTCGTCGTCATTGATCGCCACGTATTCCGCGCGGCCAATGTCCTTCAGATAGCTGTGCTCCGGGCCGACGCCCGGATAATCGAGGCCTGCCGAAACCGAATGCGTCTCGATGATCTGGCCGTCCTCGTCTTGCATCAGATAGCTCTTGGCGCCGTGCAGCACGCCCACTTTGGCATCCGAGCTGAGCGGCGCGGCATGCTTGCCGCTGGCGATGCCGTGCCCGCCGGCCTCTACGCCCACCATGCGCACGCCCGGCACGTCGATGTATGGATGAAACATGCCGATGGCGTTGGAGCCGCCGCCGACGCACGCCACCACCACATCAGGCTGGCGGCCGATCACTTCCGGCATCTGCACCTTGGCTTCTTCGCCGATCACCGACACGAAGTCGCGCACCAGCATCGGGTACGGATGCGGGCCGGCTGCCGTGCCGAGGATGTAGAAAGTGGAATCGACATTGGTCACCCAGTCGCGCATCGCTTCGTTCAGCGCATCCTTCAGCGTCTTGGAGCCGGACTCCACCGGCACCACGGTGGCGCCCAGCAGCTTCATGCGGAACACATTGGGCGACTGGCGCTTGACGTCCTCCGCGCCCATGTACACCACGCACTCCATGCCATAGCGCGCCGCCACGGTGGCCGTAGCCACACCGTGCTGGCCGGCGCCGGTTTCGGCGATGACGCGCTTCTTGCCCATGCGGCGCGCCAGCAGCGCCTGGCCGATGGCATTGTTGATCTTGTGCGCGCCGGTGTGATTCAGGTCTTCGCGCTTCAGCCAGATCTGCGCGCCGCCCAATTGCTCGGACCAGCGCTTGGCGTGATAAACCGGGCTGGGGCGGCCGACGTAATGCTTCAGTTCATGGCGAAACTCCTGCCAGAACGTCGGATCGGCCTTCACGCGAGCGTATTCTTCTTTCAACTGGTCCAGCGCCACCATCAAGGTTTCGGCGACATAGACACCGCCATAAGGGCCGAAATGGCCCTGCGCATCCGGAAAATCATACCGATCCATGTCTTGCTCCTGATATGAAGGCCGCCATTCTGGCAGCATCTTTGATTCCCTTGGCCGCCTCCACACCGCTGGAGACGTCCACCGCGGCCGGTCTCACCCGGCGCACGGCTTCTTCGATATTGTGTTCGTCCAGTCCGCCGGACAGGATCAGCGGCAAAGGCAGATCGTCCGGCAACAGGGTCCAGTCAAAGGTGGCGCCGGTGCCGCCGTGCGCGCCCTCGACAAAGGCATCGGTCAACAGGCCGCGCGCATCCGGGTAGGCCGCAGCCCATTGCAGCAGATCGACACCCGGCTTCACCCGCACGGCTTTCAGATACGGACGGCGGAACGAGCGACAGAATTCCGCGCTCTCCTCGCCATGGAACTGCAGCACATCGATGGCGCAGGCGCTCAGCACCTGTTCCACCCATTCGCGCATCGGATTGACGAACAAGGCCACCACGCTGACGAAAGGCGGCAGCGCCGCGATCACGGCGCGCGCCTGGGCTATGGACACATTCCGCGGGCTCTTGTCGTAAAACACCAAGCCGATGGCGTCGGCGCCCAGGCGGGCGGCTTCCGCGCCGTGTTCGGGCTTGGTGATGCCGCAGATCTTGATTCTGACCACTGTCTCTTCTCTGTTAAGTGCTAGCGCAGTTTCAAGCGCCCGGCCTCGCATTGCGACGGCAAGCCAAACGTCTCCGGATAGCCTACGCCGGTCAGGTACAGCCCATCCGGCATGAAGGTGGGCGGCGCGCAGGTACGGTCGCACGCCTCCAGCAGCGACTGCATGCCCGCCGCGTCCAAAGCTCCCTTGCCCACGTACAGCAGCGCGCCCACCAGATTGCGCACCATATGATGCAGGAAGGCATCGGCAACAAGGTCGAAGCGGATCAGTCCGCCGTCCTCCACGATGTCCAGCCGCTGCAAATCCTTCACCGGCGACTTGGCCTGGCATTCGGACGCGCGGAAACTGGAAAAATCATGCCGGCCGAGCAGACGCTGCGCCGCCTCGCGCATCGCATCGACATCCAACGCCTGATGATACCAGCCCACCTTGCCCGCCAGCAGGCAGGAGCGTACCGGGTGCGTCAGCAAAAAATAGCTGTAGCTGCGGGAAAAAGCGGAAAACCGGGCATGGAAGCCATCGTCCACTTCGCGCGCCCACACCACGGCGATTTCCGGCGGCAGCAAGGCATTGACGCCGCGCACCCAGGCATTCAGCGGGCGGCTGGCATCGGTGTCGAAATGCGCCACCTGCATCGCCGCGTGCACGCCGGCGTCGGTGCGGCCGGCGGCCACCGTGGCGATGTCGCGGTTGCCCGCGATCCGGCCCAAGGCCTGATTCAAGATGTCCTGTACCGTATTGCCGTGCGGCTGACTTTGCCAGCCGGCAAACGCCCGGCCGTCATACTCGATGCCGAGCGCGATTCTCATACCCAATCATCCATTTGTTCCCCGGCCTCGCGCGCCATTGCCGCCAGCGAAACCGTAAAACCCCCACTTTATCCTATCCCGGCAGGTTTGCGCCACGCCCCTGCCCCCAGAAAAACGAATGGCACCGCCATCCAGGCCGGTGCCATTGCCGACAAAACCGCCAAACTGCGCCTACCTGCCGTGCTGCGCCTCCCGCATCAGGGTCTCGGCCGTTTCCTTGTCGCCCATTTCCATGTACAGCTTGGCCAGTTCCATCTTTTCCATATCCACATCCGGCGCCGCAATGGGCGACGTCGGCTTGGCGGCCGTTGCCGCAGGCTTGGCGGCTGGGGCCGGAGCGGCAGGCTGCGGCGGAGGCGCTGCCGGCTCAGGGGCGGCGGCCGGCGCGCGCGGAGCAGGCGCGGGAGCCATCTCCGGTTCAGGCTTGGCCGCTGCGGCAGGCTCAGCCGCCACGCCAAACAAAACATGGCCCGGCACCGTGTTCCGCCCCAGCTCGCAGATGCGTTGCCACATTGTGCTGTCCGGATTGAACATGCTCTTGGCCGACATCGCCTCCTGCAGGAACGCGTCCTTGTCCGGCTTGGACGCCAGCACCTCCAGCAGCTTGAAGCGCAGATCCTGCCGCATCGGCTCCTTATCCAAACCTGCGCGCAGCACTGCCGCGGCCTGATCGGACCGACCGTATGCCAGATACACCTCGGCCTCGGCCATCACATCCACCGCGCTCAGATCGGCTCCGTCATCGTTTTTCAGCGAACTCATCAATCCCGCCAACGGCCCCAGCGCCAAGCGCGAGCTTCCGCCCGCAGACGCTTCGCCAGCTGCCTCCTCCTGCTTGCCTTGCCGCTTGCGGCGGATCAGCAGCAAGGCCACCAGGCCGAGCGCCGCCGCCGCGCCGCCCAGTTTGATCTGTACGTCGCGGTCGCTCAAGACGGCAAGCGCGTCATCCAGCACGCTTTCCGTGGCTGGCTTCGGCGTCAACGGATGCGATGGCGCCGTGGGCGCTGGCGCATTGACCGGAGCCGGAGTCGGCGCAGGCGCCGGGTGCGGCATGGGTTGGGTGGCAGCCTCGGCCGCCTTCGGCAGCGAAGCCACCGCCTTCACTACCGGCTGCGGCTTCGCCGCCGCGCTCTTGTGTTGCGCGGAAGGCATGGCCGGCTTGGCGCTCGCCTCGGGCTTGGCCGCCTGCGCCGCCATGGGCATGGAGGCAGCGGCCTTCGCCTTGCCTTGCTGCAAGGCGCGTATCTTCTCTTCCAGCGCGCGGGTGCGCTCCTCGGTCTCCTTCAAGGCCTGCTCCTGGAAGTGCAGGCGGTCGCGCATCTTTTGCTCTGTGGCCAAAACGGCCGGCGACGAAGCAGGCCGGGCGATGGCGGCGGGCTTGGCCGCGCTGGCCTCCGGTTTCGCCATGGACTTGGCTTCGGTCGATACGCCCTTTCCAGCCTGATCGGCCTGCCGTCCCTGCTCCAGCAATTTGGCCATGGCGCCAGGCGACGCCGGCGGCTGAGCCTTCTCCGACGCGTCCTTGCGCGCCAGGTCTCGCATTTTCCATTCGGCCGGATAGCGTAAATCCGCCCCCGCCAGCAGGCGGTTGGCGTCGCCCCGGATGAAGGCATCAGGGTTGTCCTTCAACAGGCGGGCGGCCACATCCTCTCCCTTGGCGTGGCCATGCATGCGCGAGGCGATGGCGGACAGGGTATCGCCCTTCAACACCTTGTAGGACTTGGCCGACTTGGCCGACTCGGCCGCCTGCGGGGCGTGATCGGCAGCCTTGGCTTGGGCGCCGGCTGCCCCCGCTCCTTCCAAGGCCAGCACATAGGATTTCTGCGCCTTGACGCTGCCGGCGGCCACCTCGACCCGGAACGCCAATTGCGGCAGAGTGATGGGCACCGACGAGGCCAGCGTCAACATGCGCCGGCCATCGGCGGATCGCTCATGCTGATACGAGATGGAGGACACCTGCCGCAGCAATTCCTTGACCTGGCCGCTCTGGGAGGTGTCGGCATAGATGGCCACTTGCAACTGCTCAGCCTTGTCGAATACGCCGCCCAACAAAGGCAGCTCCGCCATCAGGGGTTCGCCCAATCGAGAATTGACGCGTATGTCGCCAAGGCCGACGCCATCCAGCCGCGAACCCTGGTCCGGCGTTGCCGCATGACGCTTGCCGTCGTCTCCGGCTGGAACCGGAGCCTTGCGGCGCGGACCATCGCGTTTGTAATCGACCTCGAACTCACGGACCAGCCTGCCATCGGGCCAACCCACTTCCACGGCGAAGCGCAGCAAGGGCTCGCCGAAACTCGATGGCCCCTTAACCAGCACTTTCTGCAGGTGGCCGTCGCTTCCGCGCACCAAGCTGAATTGCAGCGTCGGCGCGGAGCCGCTGTAAGCCGAAAGCAAGGGGTAGTTATTGCGGTCGGCCAGATTGACCTGGGCAAAATCCTGTATGTCCTCATTGACTACCGGGATTTCGGCGGAAAACGCCTCGCCATCGGCCGACAGCACATGAATGGGCCCCAGGCCCGCCTGCGCAGCGGATGCGCTCCCCAATCCCGCCAGCAGCAGGGCCAAACTCGC
The DNA here is from genome assembly GCF_059916625.1 of Chromobacterium sp. CCUG 76385. NCBI lineage: Bacteria > Pseudomonadati > Pseudomonadota > Betaproteobacteria > Neisseriales > Chromobacteriaceae > Chromobacterium > Chromobacterium sp. CCUG 76385. The sequence goes on along the minus strand of NZ_JAUCGU010000001.1, from coordinate 123,139 downwards.
CATGCGTAAATTTGCAGCCATCTTGGACGTTCCCAACCTTTTGCCTGTTCTGTTTTTAACCGGACGCGCCGCCGCGGCCCCTCTCGCCCTCCGCGCGGACGAGCTTAGCATTCATTGCAATTAAACCTTATAGCAGTTTCGATTGGCAATCCTAGGTCACTTTCCAATCGCCAAGGTCATCAATATTAAAATAGGCATAAAAAACACCGCCGCAAATCCATAAAACCGCGAAACGCTTTTTATGCGTAGCCGATGCCAACAGGCGAGTCGCGCCTTGATGGCCATCTATTTATGCGCCATCGCCGCGCATACGGCATGAAAAATGGCCGCCTGCGCCAAATCGGGCAAGGGCGGCCATTTGCGGCGGCGGATTATTCTCAGGCTCAGCTGCTGATTTTGTCCAGCAAGGCCTGGGCTTCGTCTTTTAACGCCCCCTGGGCTTCGCCCAATAAATCCTGCAACACTTCGCGGGCGCCTTCGCGGTCGCCCATGTCGAGATATACCTTGGCTAGATCCAATTTGGTGGACAAGGGGTCATCCAGCACAGACATGCCCTCGGCCTGCGCGCCGGCGGCAGGCGGGGCCTCGGCAGGCGTTTCCGCCAGCATGTCCGCATACAGGGACTCCAATCCTTCCGTCGCGTCTGCCGGCCCGGTCTCCGCTTTGGGCGGCTCCGCCTGCACGGCGTCAAGGTTGAAGTCGAAGTCCAGCAGATTGCCTTCCGTGGCTGCCGGCTTGGCTGCTTCCGCCGTCGGCTCCGGCGGCAGCATGGCTTCCAGATCGAAGTCCAGCACGTTAGGCTCTTCCTCGCGCTTGGGTTCGTCTGCCGGCAGATCGAACAATGCCGCCAAGGGGTCGGCCTCGGGCGCGGGCGCCGCTTCCGTCATTTCGGCGGCAGCCGCCTCGACATCCGGTGCGAACAACTCCTTGTCCAGATCGATCGCCTCGCCTGGCGCGGCGGCGGCCGTGATCTCCGGCATGGCGTCGTCGCCCGATTGATACAAAGGATTCTCCGGATCGATGGCCCGTCCCAGCGTGACCGTCTTGGCCCACATCGCGCCGCGGCCGTCGAAGGCTGCTTGCATCTCCCGCGCCAAACGCTCGAAGCTCGCGGTATCGGGCCGCGCCGCATACACCTCCATCAGCTTCATCCGCACTTCGTGGCGCGACGGGTCCTTCAACAGCGCGTCCTTGAGAATTTCCTCGGCCTGTTGATCGCGGCCATAGGCGATGTACACCTCAGCCTCGGCTACCGGGTCCACCTCGGCGGCGTCAATCGCGCCGGCGGCCTGGGTGAAGTTGCTCATGAAGGAGTTGGAGCCGCCTGCGGCAGTTGCGCCGGCCCCCATCACGGTGGCGCGCCCCAAAGCGGCTCCCGCGGCGGCGTCACGTCCGCCAGCGCGGCGCCTGGCGACCATCACGCCCAACAATCCCAACAACCCGACGACTGCGACGCCGCCGCCGATCAGCGGCAGATTTTCCATCACGCGGCTCATCAAAGACGGCTGCGGCGGCGGTGGAGGCGGCGCAAGATGAACGGGCTTGCGTTTGGGCGCCGGATGCGGCTCGGCCGGCTTTTCCATCGGTTTGGGCGCGCTGGCGGCTGGCGCCGGGACAGGCGAACTGGCAGGCGCGGCCATGGGGGCCGGCGCCATCGCCGCGGCCGATGCCGTCTTGGCGGGCGGAATCACGCCAGCCGCCTGCAATGATTTCAGCTGCTGCTCCAGCGCCGTGATGCGGGCCGTGGCATCCTGCAGCGCCTTTTCTTTGGCATTGATCTGTTGCTGCAAGTCGTTGAGTTTGGCGCTGTCGGCGCCGTCTCCCGGCACCAGTTTGAGCACGTCGCCGCCCGCCTTGCCGCCCGATGCGGCCGACTGCGCCTGCGGCTGCGATGCCGCGCTCGCGACCGGGCCGAGGATGCTGCTGACCTGCTCGGCCGACAGCGCCTTGATCTTGCGGGCAGCCGGCACTTTCAGAACCGAACCTGGCTTGGGATGGTCGACATCGCCCTGCTCAAAGGCGTCAGGATTGGCCTGGGCCAGCGCCGCCATGGTCTGACGCACGCTCGCGCCGCGCGGTTTGACTTTCAAGGCCAGCGAACGCAAGGTAGCGCCCTGCTTTACCCTCAGCTCAGTGGGAACGGCCGGCGCCTGTCTGACCGGCGCGGCAGACTTATAACGGGAGGCCTGGTCGCTGTCGGCATAGCTGGGCGCATCCTGCACGATGTTCTGCCCGCCGGGATTGTAGTTTGCCGGGTCCAGCAGCACGGTGTACTCCCGCACTGAGCGCCCGGACGGCGCGCGCGCCTCGACGACGAAACGCAGATAGGGATCATTGATGGGCCGGGTGGAGCTGACGCGGATCGTCGCGCCATTGGAACCCGGATTCAGCGCGAAGCGCAGCGTCGACAGCGAGGGGGCGTAGTCGACGTTCAACGCCTGAAAGGTTTCGATGCCGGCCAGGCCCACGCGGACGGCGTCCATTTCGCCGGGCGTTACCCCAGTCATTTCGATGTCCGCCCTCAGAAGCTCCCCCAGATTGGAGCGGACATAAATCTTCCCCAATCCGGCCCAGGCGCACGCGGAACACGCCAGACCGATCAAAAGCATGCCAAGCTTGATTTTTCGCTGATTTCTCACTGTCTACCTTCCGGCATTGTCGCATTTATGTGATTTTATTGGCGCGAGCCCGCCTCCGGGATGGCGGGCAACTGCTGCAATCTTAGGCTCTGGCAGCAAGTTTAGCCAGATGTCACAACAGCCGCGCCCTGCGCCTGCCCTGAATGGGATTACATCAGCGCGCTCTGTCCGGCCAGAATCTCCGCGATGCGCACGCAGTGGATGGCCGCGCCGGCTTTCACGTTGTCGGCCGACAGCCACAAGCTTATCACGTTGCCATGACGGCGCAGCCGGCTGATCCAGATCCCTTCGTTGCCCGTCGCTTCCATCGGCGTGATGTAGCCGCCGTGCTGTTCGCGGCTGACCACCTGCAATCCTGCCGCCTTGAGCCGATTTTGCACTTGTTCGAGGTCAAACTCTTTATGCAATTCGATTTGAACTACCCAGGAATGGCCAAAGAACACCGGCACGCGCGCGCAAGTGACTTCCAGTTGTTCTGGCTTCAGTTTCAGCAGGCGGGCAGTCTCGTCGCGCACCGAACGCTCCTCTTCCGAGTCGCCGTTGGCGTCGACCTCGCCGATCTGCGGCAGCACGTTGAAGGCGATGCGCTTGGCATAGACATTGACCTCGGCGTCGCGATGCGTAAACAGCGCGGTGGTCTGGTCAGCCATTTCCTCCATCGCCTTCTGGCCGCTGCCGGAAACTGCCTGGTAGGTGGATACCGTGACGCGCGCGATGCCCAGCGGCAGCAGCGGCGCCAGGGCCAGGGCCAGCGGCGTCACCGTGCAGTTGGGCACGGCCACCAGCGGGGCGCGGCCCAGGTCTTGCAGCTCGGCGGCGTTGATCGCCGGCGCCACCAGCGGCACGCCGGCGTCGCGGCGGAAAGCGGAGCTGAAATCCACCACCGCCGCGCCGGCGTCGCGCGCCTGCGGCACGTATTGGCGCGAGATCTCGCCGCCGGCGGCGAAGATGGCCAGACCGACGTTCTCGAAATTGAACTCGTCCACCGGATGCACGTCCAGCTCCAGATTGCCCAGCGACACGGTGCTGCCGTCCTGCTCGGCGCTGTCCACCGCGAACACGCGGGCGGCCGGAAAGTTGCGTTCGGCCAGCAGTTCCAGCACGGCCTGGCCCACCAGGCTGGTGGCGCCCACCACGGCGATTTGCAGAGAAGTCGACATATCTTGTTCCTATCGTTACCGCCGACGGCGCGGGCCGCCGGCATTGCAATGCGAAAAGGGCACCGAAGTGCCCTTGAATTCTGTCAGCCCCGGCAAGCGCCGGAGCGAGGCTTGGCGCCTATTCTACCCGTCAGCGCGCGATCAGGATACGCAGCATGCGGCGCAGCGGCTCGGCCGCGCCCCACAGCAGCTGGTCGCCGATCACGAAGGCGGACAGGTACTCGCCGCCCATGTTCAGCTTGCGCACGCGGCCCACGCCGACTTGCAGCCCGCCGGTGATGGCCGCCGGCGTCAGTTCCTTGACCGAGATGTCGCGATCGTTCGGCACCCATTTCACCCAGTCGTTGCCGGACTTGATGATGGCTTCGATCTCGTCCAGCGGCAGGTCTTTCTTCAGTTTAACCGTCAGCGCCAGGCTATGACAGCGCATGGCGCCGATGCGCACGCACAGGCCGTCCACCGGAATCACGCTGGCGGTGCCGAGAATCTTGTTGACCTCGGCCTGGCCCTTCCACTCTTCCTTGGACTGGCCGTTGTCGAGCTGCTTGTCGATCCACGGGATCAGCCCGCCGGCCAGCGGCGCGCCGAAGAACTCGGTCGGCACGTCCTCGCGGATGGCCTGGGCCACTTTGCGGTCGATGTCCAGGATGGCGGACGACGGCGTGGCCAGCTCTTCGGCCACGGCGGTGTGGATCGCGCCCATGCCCTTCAGCAGTTCGCGCATGTGGTTGGCGCCGCCGCCGGATGCCGCCTGGTAGGTCATGGACGACACCCAGTCGACCAGGCCTTCGCGGAACAGGCCGTTCATGCCCATCAGCATGATGGAGTTGGTGCAGTTGCCGCCGATGTAATTCTTGACGCCGCGGGCCAGCCCCTGCTCGATCAGTCCCTGGTTGACCGGGTCCAGCACGATGATGGAGTCCGCTTCCATCCGCAGCGTGGAGGCCGCGTCGATCCAGTAGCCGTTCCAGCCGGCCGCGCGCAGCTTGCCGTAGACTTCGGTGGTGTAATCGCCGCCTTGACAGGTGACGATCACATCCATGGCCTTCAGTTCGTCGATATCGCCGGCGTCTTTCAAGGCCGGCGCTTCGCGACCGATGTCCGGCGCTTTGCCGCCGACATTGGAGGTGGTGAAGAACACCGGTTCGTCGATGGCGGCGAAGTCGTTTTCTTCGCGCATGCGCTGCATCAGCACGGAACCGACCATGCCGCGCCAGCCTACAAAGCCTACTCTCACTGTAAATCTCCCGAGTCTGTCCTAAGTCCGATTCGTGAATCGCGCCCCGTCTTGCGCGGAGCGGCGATGAAAATTCTGTTACCTCATTGTGCAGCGCGCCACCGCGTCAGGCAATGGGGTAAATAGCTTTTATTGTGAAGGTGGGCAGAACAATCGATTCAAGAAAACTCAACCACGCTGGCCGCGCCAGTCGCGCCGCGAAACTCGGCTTCGCCAAGCCTGGCCCTCCGCGGGTACAGACGCATCGGCCGCGCGCTAGGCCAATGGCGCATCGCTCAAAACAGAATAAGCCAACCCATCCAGCGTGAACGACGCCACTTCTCGCATTCCCAGTCTCAAATGGGCGGTCAGCGACGCCGCATTGTCCTCGCGTATGAATAATATCGCCTCGCGTCCGGACAAGGCTTGCCGCAAAGACGCATAAAGCTTGCGCGGCAAGCCCGTGCCGCGCTCGGTCTGCGCCACGCACACCGGGCCATACACATAAGCGCCGGGGCTGCCAGGCCAGGCCCGGAGCATGGCTTGCACGGGCGGCGCGTCCGCCAAACGATGGGCGTCGGTACTGAACAGCACGCCGACCAACTTGTCTTCGCGCACGGCAACCACCGTGCAGATGGCCGCGCTGAGCATGGCTGCCACTTTTTCCGTGGGAAATTCGCCTGTCAGGGAGCCGCCCTGTGAAGGCGCGTTCTCCTGCAGCAGTTGCGCAATGCCCTCAAGATCCGCAAGCGTTGCCAGACGGATGACATGCATGAAGCTTCTCCAGCAATTTAGCGCCGCTAACAAAACCTGTTTAGAGAACCCGGGTCAAGGCGCGCCGACGCGGGCAGTGCAAACAGTACGGCAAGGAGGCGCAACGCGGGGTCAGGGGGGTTGTTCACCGGTTTTACAGCGCCGCCACCACCGCGTCGCCCATGCCGGAGCAGCTGACCTTCTCGCAGCCGGCTTCAAAGATGTCTCCGGTGCGATAGCCTTGCGCCAGCACCTTCTTCACCGCGCTTTCCACGCGTTGCGCCGCGGCCTCCTGGCCGAAGCTGTAGCGCAGCATCATGGCAGCGGACAGGATGGTGGCCAGCGGGTTGGCCAGGTTCTGGCCGGCGATGTCCGGCGCCGAGCCGTGGCTGGGCTCGTACAGGCCCTTGTTGTTCTGATCGAGGGACGCCGACGGCAGCATGCCGATAGAGCCGGTCAGCATCGAGGCTTCGTCGGACAGAATGTCGCCGAAGATATTGCCGGTGACCATCACGTCGAACTGCTTCGGATTGCGCACCAGCTGCATGGCGGCGTTGTCCACGTACATGTGGCTCAACTCCACCTGCGGATACTCGCGCGCCACGTCTATCATGATCTCTTTCCAGAACTCAGTGGTTTCCAGCACATTGGCCTTGTCCACCGAGCACAGCTTCTTGCCCCGCTTCATGGCGATGCCGAAGGCGACATGGGCGATGCGGCGCACTTCGCTCTCGCTGTAGCGCATGGTGTTGTAGGCCTCGCGCTCGCCCAGCTCGTTGACGGCGATGCCGCGCGGCTGGCCGAAGTAGATGTCGCCGGTCAGCTCGCGCACGATCATGATGTCCAGCCCGGCCACCACTTCCGGCTTCAGCGTGGACGCGTTGGCCAGCTCCGGGTACAGAATGGCCGGGCGCAGATTGGCGAACAGGCCCAGGTCCTTGCGGATGGCCAACAGCCCGCGCTCAGGCCGCAGCGGACGCTCCAGCTTGTCGTATTGCGGGCCGCCGACGGCGCCCAACAGCACGGCGTCGGCTTCGCGCGCCAGTTTCTGCGTGGCCTCCGGATACGGCGCGCCGTACTGGTCGTAAGCGGCGCCGCCCAGCGGCGCGTGCTCGGTCTCGATTTTCAGGCCGTCGCGACGCAGCGCGTCCAGCACGCGTTCGGCCTGGGCGATGATTTCCGGACCGATGCCGTCACCCGGCAGAATGGCGATTTTCATGGTGTCTTCCTTATTCCCGCTCGTCTTATTTCGTTTTGTCTTGGTCGCGCTGGGTCAGCCGCTCCACCAGCGCCTTTTCGCAACATTTGAATACGATGTAGGCCGCCATCGCGGCGTAGCCGGACAGCAGCAATTCACCCAACTGGCGCAGCGCGCCATCCATCGCCGCCTGCCAGCCCGCCTCCAGCCACACCTTCAGATTAAGCTGCAGCAGCAAAGCCAGATTGATGGTGCCAAGCCCAAACAGCAGAAAGCTCAGCCCCAACAGCAGAAAACAGGCTACAGGATGGCGATGGAGCCACGCCATGCCGCCTTGGCTGCCGCGCTTGGCCGCATCGCTCATTTTGCGCTCAAGCAAACAGCCAGGGCTGCTCTGCGCGGCGCTTGGCTTCAAAGGCCTTGATTTCGTCCGCATGCCGCAAGGTCAGGCCGATTTCATCCAGGCCGCCCAACAGGCAATGCTTGCGGTGCTCGGTGATGTCGAACGGGAAGGCCTGGCCGGACGGCGTGCGCACGGTCTGCGCCGCCAGGTCCACCGTCAGGCTATAGCCCGGCGTGGCCTCGCATTCGCGGAACAGCTGGTCCACGATATCCGCCGCCAGCACGATGGGCAGCAGGCCGTTCTTGTAGCAGTTATTGAAGAAGATGTCGGCGAAACTGGGCGCGATCACCGCGCGGAAACCCTGGTCATCCAATGCCCACGGCGCATGCTCGCGGCTGGAGCCGCAGCCGAAGTTTTCCCGCGCCAGCAGGATCTGGGCGCCCAGGTAGCGCGGCTGGTTCAGCACAAAGTCCGGATTCAGCGGCCGCTGGCTGTTGTCCATGCCGGGTTCGCCGTGATCCAGATAGCGCCACTCGTCGAACAGATTGGGGCCGAAGCCGGACCGCTTGATCGACTTCAAAAACTGCTTGGGAATGATGGCGTCGGTATCGACATTGGCGCGGTCCAGCGGACAGACCAAGCCCTGCAAAGTGGTAAATGCTTTCATATTGCGCTCCCTGTTCAGGATGGCGCGGGGTTAGTCAGCGGTGCGCTTGATCGCTTCGCCGCCTTTTTCCACCGCGTTGCCGATCGCCTTGCCAGCCTTCTGCAGCCCATGCTCCACGGCCTGCCCGCCTTCCTTGGCGTCGGTCTTGATGCCTTGCACGGTATTGCAGCCGCCCAGCAGCAGGGCCAGGCTCAGCCAGACTATCGGTTTGTTCATGATGCGATGCTCCATATTGCGATGGACAGCCCTTCTGTCCGACAGGATTGAATCAGACATGCATTCTACCCTGTCGTCGCCGGTGGTCCATCGCCGCCGTTCACTGCGCGGCCAAGCGCCTCACATCGACGAAATGGCCGGCCACCGCCGCCGCCGCCGCCATCGCCGGGCTCACCAGATGGGTGCGCCCGCCCTGGCCCTGGCGGCCTTCGAAATTGCGGTTGGAGGTGGAGGCGCAGCGCTCGCCCGGCAACAGCCGGTCGGCGTTCATCGCCAGGCACATCGAACAGCCCGGCTCGCGCCATTCAAAGCCGGCTGCGGTGAAAATCTTGTCCAAGCCCTCGGCCTCGGCCTGCGCCTTGACCAGGCCGGAGCCCGGCACCACCAGCACCTGCTTGACGTTGACGGCCTTTTGCCGGCCCTTGGCCACGGCGGCGGCTTCGCGCAAGTCTTCGATGCGACTGTTGGTACAGGAACCGATGAACACCACATCCACCGGAATCTGGTCTATCGGCGTATCGGCCGCGAGGCCCATATAGGCCAGCGCGCGCTCGATGCCGGCCTTCTTCACCGGATCGCTTTCTCGCGCCGGATTCGGCACCTTGCCGCCCACGTCCACCACCATTTCCGGCGAAGTGCCCCAGGTGACTTGAGGTTGGATGTCGGCAGCCTGCAGGACGATGACCTCGTCGAAATACGCGCCGTCGTCGGAGTGCAGCGTGCGCCAGTAAGACACGGCCTGCTCCCACTGCTCGCCCTTGGGCGCGTACGGCCGACCCTTCACGTATTCAATGGTCTTGTCGTCCACCGCCACCAGGCCGGAGCGGGCCCCGCCCTCGATCGCCATATTGCACAGCGTCATGCGGCCTTCCATCGACAGACTGCGGATGGCCTCGCCGCCAAACTCGATGGCGTAGCCGGTGCCGCCGGCGGTGCCGATCTTGCCGATGATCGCCAGCGCCACGTCCTTGGCGGTGACGCCCGCGCCCAGCTGTCCATCCACGCGCACCAGCATGTTCTTGGACTTCTTGGCCACCAGGCATTGCGTGGCCATCACGTGCTCCACCTCCGAGGTGCCGATGCCATGCGCCAGCGCGCCGAAAGCGCCGTGGGTGGAAGTGTGGCTGTCGCCGCACACCACGGTCATGCCCGGCAGCGTGGCGCCCTGCTCCGGCCCCATCACATGGACAATGCCCTGGCCCTTGTCTTTGAACGGGAAGTAGGCCAGCGCGCCGAATGCCTTGATGTTGGCGTCCAGCGTTTCCACCTGCTGGCGGGAAATCGGGTCCTGGATGCCTTCATCCCAGTGATCGGTCGGCGTATTGTGGTCGGCGGTGGACACCACGGAATCCACGCGCCACAGCTTGCGGCCAGCCAGCTTCAAGCCTTCGAAGGCCTGCGGGCTGGTCACTTCGTGCACCAGGTGGCGGTCGATATACAACAGCGCCGTGCCATCGGCTTCCTGGCGCACTACATGGCTGTTCCACAGTTTGTCGTACAAGGTTTGCGCGGTCATATTGCGGCTCCTCGGGTCGTCGTTGCACACATCTTTGACCAGCTTTGATCCTGTTACAAGATAAGCCGTTATACTGGTATAAAAACCAACAGGATCGTCATATGGAGTCATCCTCGTCCACGCCGCTTGGCTCATTTCTGCGCGCCCACCGCGAACGACTGTCCCCGCAACAGGCCGGCCTGCCCGCTGGCCCACGCCGCCGCGCCAAAGGTTTGCGGCGCGAGGAAGTGGCGCAACTGGCCGGCATCAGCCCCACCTGGCTCACTTGGCTGGAACAGGGCCGTACCGAGTCGGTGTCGGCCCATACCCTGAGCCGGCTGGCGGCCTCGCTGCAATTGTCCGGCGCGGAAACCGACTACCTGTTCGACCTGGCCGGTCTGAAAAATCCCAAGGACAAACGCGCCGAGGCCAACCCGCAGGCGCGGGAAATCCTGGAAACCATGCTGCCGCACATCGCCATCCCGGCCTATGTGCTGGACCGCCATTGGCGGGCTGTCGCCTGGAACGCGGCCGCGGAACAGCTGTTTTGCGGCTGGCTTGGCAATCCGGAAGCCAGCCGCAGCCAGCTCGACTTCATTTTTCTGATGCCGCAGGCGCGGGACTTCATCGACAACTGGCCGGAACGGGCGCGGCGCATCGTGGCGGAGCTGCGGGCCGACCTGGGCCAGCAACTGGATGATGTGGAAACGGCGGCCATGCTGGAGAGGCTGCGCCGGGAAAGCGCGGACTTCGAATGTTTCTGGCAGCAGCAGGATGTGCTGGAGCGCGAAGGCGGCGAACGCGCCTTCCATCATCCGGCGCTAGGCAGGCTGCACAAGCGTCAGATCACGCTCAGGCCGGCCAACGCGCCGGAGCTGAAGCTGGTGATGCTGTTATGACGTTGATGTATCATATTGCACTCATTCGCCCACATGGAACGTGGCGTCTGGCAATGTGAAAAGGAAAATCATGTCATCTGCAACAAAATGGCTGCTCGCCGCATCCCTGTGCATGCTGGCAGGCAGCGCAATGGCCGACAGCCTATCCCCGCAAGAAGAGCAGGCCTTGCAACAAATCCGCCAGTTCTACAGCAAGCAAATTGGCCGCGCGCCAACACCGCAGGAAGAACAGTCCATGTTGCAGCAATGGCGGGCAAGCATGCTCAATGTCTCCGTCAGAGCCGCACAAATCAATGCCATGGCAAGCGGACAGACATCCCCGGACAGCACATCCGCCAATTTGGGATCCATAACGCCATCTAACTCAAATGAGCAAACCGTGGCTAAGCAATTGGCTACTCTAGGCAAACCCAAAACCGGCTTCAGCATTGTTCAGGCACGAGATGGACTCAAAATCGATGGGAGCAGCTATCTTGACCCTTCAGGCACCATCCGCAACTATGCCTTCGACAGCTTGACTGGAGACATTACCTACTCGGTTCAATCCGGCCCGCAACTGGTTTACAAATATCTGCGCGCCGGCAGCCCTGCCGAGCCCATCACCATCGCTACCGCCCAGCCTGCTGGCGGGATATGGCAAGTCACCACCGCAAGCGGCAAGCAAATCAGCGGCAACACCATCACACCCATTGCGAAGGGCGTCATGGTATCCCGCGGCAGCTCAGCCTTCCGCTATGTACCAGGCTTGGGCGTCAAGTCCGTATCCATCCCGGACGGCTGGGAAATGGCTCAGTTCCAACGCGGCAATGTGGGCGCAACCAATTTCGTGCTATTGGAAAAGCAATACGTTCATGATGGCGGCTTAGGCGATATTTTCTCAACCGTCAAAAGCATGGGCGCACTGGTGGGCCTGAACAAAAAGGAAGACTATGCCCTGTTCAACCTGGAAAATGGCAAACTCTATCCGCTCAATATCCAAGTTGATGGCAAGATGCGCAGTGTCATGTCCAATTGCCGTCAAAGAAACGCTCTAGTCAACGAGTGCAGCACGATGACCAGTTACGAGTCGCTCTACACCGACTTGGGCCAGAACTTCGGCCATTACTACTGGAAAGTCGGCTGGTACAACACCCCGCAAGGCCCGATTGCCATAACGATGGAGAACGGCATCAATGATGTTTACGTGCTGGACCTCAATACGGGCAAGAAAGTCTCCGCCTTCCATAGGGGCATGGGCATCACCTCGCTAGCGATGGCTCAGCAGGCGGATGGCCGTGTCAGAATCAATGCCAACTGGATGTTTGAAGACCACATAATCGAAGACGCCAATAAGCAATTGGCCGAACAAACAGACGTCAACAACGCTGCGCCAGGGCAGTGAAAAGATCACAAGGCCGGCGGCCCCAGATGCTCCTGCAGCAGCCGCCAGCCTTGCGCATCCTGGATCAAGGTGCAGCTGCCTCGGCCATGCCCTTCCGCTGGCTGCCCATCCACGAGGCCGCGCCAGGAAAATGCATAGACGCAAGCGGCGAAATTTTCTCCTACATGCGTCCAATGCAGATCGGCGATGCGGTATTCCTCGCCGCGTATCCATTCAAAAGTCTGGCGGATGGCATCGCATACCGCGGCCTTGCCTTTGAACGTGCCATCGGAAAACACGAAACTGGCGTCTTCATGCAGCCAGGGCGCCACCTGGCGCCAGTCATGGGTGGCCAACGCTCGCTTGTAACCATCCAGGGCCTGTTGCGGAGTGTCAGCGCGCTTCATCGAACTCCCCGATGCGGAGGCTTGAGCCAACGCAAACACACAAACACGCCTACCAAAGCTGCGGCGGCCGACATCGTGAAGGTCGGCAGCACCCCGCCATGCGGCCAGATCAAGCCGCCGATCAGCCCGCCGCCGCTGCCGCCCACGCCAAACGAGGCGATGATGTACAGTCCCTGCGCCCGGCCATGATGCTGCTCGGCGAACAAGCGGTTGATCAGGCCGATGGCCGAAGCATGGTGCAGGGCATAGGTCAGCGCATGCAGCGCCTGGGCAAAGGCGGCGATCGCCGGCGAGGCCAGGCAGGTGGCGATCAGGCCGAAACGCAGCACCGCGGCTACCAAAGAGGTCAGCATCAGCGCTTCCAGACCAAAGCGGCGCATGATGCGCGGCATCAGCATGAACACGCCGATTTCCACTACCACCCCCAGCGCCCACAGCATGCCGACGGCGCCCTTGTCGTAGCCAAAGTCCTTCAAGCCCAAGGAGTAAAAGGTGTAGTAAGGGCCATGGGCGAAGGCCTGCAGGAAACAGCAGGCAAACAGGGCAATCACCATCGGCTTTTTCAGTGTGTCCCATATCGGACCGGCCTGCTTGGATCGGCTCTGCGTCACCACATCGGGCACTTTGAAAGCCGTCAGCGCCACGCCGATCAGCAAGGCCGAGACGATCCATGGCGTGGCGGCGATGCCCATCCAGTCCAACAGATAGCCACCGGTCATCGCCAGGCAGACGAAACCGATGGACCCCCATACCCGCACCCGGCTGTAACGGCCGGGATTGTCGCGGGTGAGATAGGCGGTGCTGGCCTCCACCAGCGGCAGCGCCGCCGCCCAGAAGAAGTGCGACACCGCCAGGCAGACGAATATCCACCAGAAGCCGTTATGCAGGCCCACCAGGCAAAAACTGGCGGCGGACAGGATGGACGTGGTGATGATGATGTTGCGGCGGCGGCCGCTTTTGTCGGCCAACCATCCCCAGAAACCCGGGGCGACAATCCGGGCAAACGTGGACAGGGCCATCAGGATGGAAATCTGCCAGGCGCTGAACGACAGCGACTCCAGGTACAGGCCCCAGAACGGGCTGAACATACCCTGGAAAGTGAAATAGGTGAAGTAAAACCCGGCGAACGGCAACAGCGACTGCATTTTTTATCTTTCTAGTGGTTCCATGCCTGGCGCCATCCGGCGCCAGGCCGGACTGGCGCCTCACATACGGCTAATACGACGACTTGAAACGAGTGATCTCGCGCCGCGCCTTCTTGGTGGGCCGGCCTTCGCCATGCGGAAAACTGGCATGCTCGGCCTTCAGCAGCAGCACCCGCTCCGCGCGCGCGGCGACCGACGCCTCGTCCTCGCGGTACATCAGCACCGCCTCCTTGGCTGGCCGGCGCTGCGTGGCCAGCTGCAGCACTTCCACCTTGTACTCCAACTGGTTGATGCGCAGGAAAAGTTGATCGCCCTCTTTCACCACGCGCGACGCCTTGACTCGCTCGCCGTTGACCAGCACCCGCCCCAGTTCCAGCGCCTCGTGCGCCAGCTGGCGGGTCTTGAAAAAGCGCGCCGCCCACAGCCACTTGTCCAGACGGACCTTGCCGTCATCGTGCTCTTGCTGCGCCATCATGCCACCTTCCAGCCGGCCGAGACATGGCCGTGCAATTCGAGTTGCAGTTCATCGCCGGACACGATGCGCGCCACGCCTTCCGGCGTGCCGGTGAAGATCAGGTCGCCATCGGACAGGCCATACAGGCGCGACAGATAGCTGATCTGCTGCGCCAGCGTGAACAGCATCAGCCCAGTGTCTCCGTGCTGGCGCAATTGGCCGTTGACGCGCAGATCGAAAGTCAGCCGCTGCGGATCGCCCACGCTAGCGGCCGGCACCAGCGTGGACACGCAGGCCGCGCCGCGGAAGCCCTTGGCCTTGGTCCACGGATGGCCCTTGCTCTTGGCCTCGCTCTGCGCGTCGCGCGCGGTCAGATCCAGGCCTATGCCGTAGCCGGCGACATGGCTCAGCGCCTGCTCCGGCGCGATATCGTCGCCGCCCTTGCCGATCAGCGCCACCAGTTCGCATTCATGATGCACATCGCGCGAATATTCCGGCAGCCGGATAAGGGACGTTTCATCCAGCAATGAGGACGTGGGCTTCAGAAAAACCAGCGGCTCGCTTTCCACCGCATTGCCCAATTCCGCGGCATGCGCGGCGTAATTGCGGCCGATGCAGAAAATATTGCCCACCCGAACAGGCTGTAAACCAAGTTTTACACTTGCCATTGCAATTCCTCATGACTTGTTCGGTCAATTATCCCACAGCGAGATGCAAAAGCCATACTTTGGCGCAGTAGGCGCTTTGGCACTCTTGTGCATTGCAACAACAGAAGCCGTCGATTTCCCGCCAAGCACTGTTTTTAACAACTGCATGGCGTGAAAATGTCATGCGATCCTGTTACAGTTTGCAGGTACATCTGCTTGACTATGCATTCCAGACAGACAGATTCAGACAGGCTTCGATAACGATTTAAGTACGTATCAGGAGATTCATCTTGTCCCAGAATAACACCGCCTCGCTGGAAGATTTTTTCGCCGGGCTTTCCGCGGCCAACCAGCAATGGATGCAGCAGTTTGTCAATTCCCTGTCGCTTGGCCAGGGCCAGGCCGATGCCTCCCATCCGCTGACCGGCGCCTGGTCGCAGTTGATGAGCCAGACCAATCAGCTCTTGCAGCTGCAATCCAGCCTCTACCAACAGCAATTGGGCTTGTGGACGCAATTCCTCGGCCAAACCGCCGGCAACGACGCTTCCGCGCCGTCGGCCAAGCCGAGCGACCGCCGCTTCGCCTCGCCGGAGTGGGATGAGCATCCGTTCTACAGCTTCCTCAAGCAGAGCTATCTGCAAACCTCCAAGTGGATGATGGAGCTGGTGGACAAGACCCAGATCGACGAAACCGCCAAGGACAAGCTGTCCTTCGCCACTCGCCAGTACCTGGACGCCATGGCGCCCAGCAACTTCATGCTGACCAACCCCGACGTGGTCAAGCGCGCCATCGAAACCCAGGGCGAAAGCCTGGTGGAAGGCATGAAGAACATGATGGAGGACATCCAGAAGGGCCACATCTCGATGTCCGACGAGAGCAAGTTCGAAATCGGCAAAAACCTGGTGGTGACGCCGGGCGAGGTAGTGTTCCGCAATGAGCTGATCGAGCTGATCCAGTACACGCCTACCACCGAGAAAGTCCACGAGAAGCCCTTGCTGTTCATGCCGCCGTGCATCAACAAGTACTACCTGATGGATCTGCAGCCGGACAACTCCATGGTGCGCCACTTCGTCGGCCAGGGTTACCGCGTCTTCCTGGTCAGCTGGCGTTCCGCCGTACCCGAGATGAAGAACTTCACTTGGGAGACCTATATCGAGAAAGGCGTGTTCGCCGCGGCCGAAGCGGTGCAGAAGATCACCAAGCAGCCGACCATGAACGCGCTGGGCTTCTGTGTGGGCGGCGTCATCCTGACTACCGCGCTGTGCGTGGCCCAGGCCAAGGGTCTGAAATACTTCGACTCCGCCACCTTCATGACGTCGCTGATCGACCACGCCGAACCGGGCGAGATCTCGTTCTTCATCGACGAGGCGCTGGTAGCCAGCCGCGAAGCCAAAATGGCGGCCGGCGGCATCATCAGCGGCAAGGAAATCGGACGCACTTTCGCCAGCCTGCGCGCCAACGACCTGGTGTGGAACTACGTCGTCAACAACTACCTGCTGGGCAAGACCCCGGCGCCGTTCGACCTGCTGTACTGGAACAACGACGCGGTGGACCTGCCGCTGCCGATGCACACCTTCATGCTGCGCCAGTTCTACATCAACAACGCGCTGATCACCCCGGGCGCCATTACGCTGTGCGGCGTGCCGATCGACATCTCCAAGATCGACATCCCGGTGTATATGTTCGCCGCGCGCGAAGATCACATCGTGCTGTGGAGCTCCGCCTACTCCGGCCTGAAATACCTGACCGGCGCCCCAAGCCGCCGCTTCGTGCTGGGCGCATCCGGCCACATCGCCGGCTCGATCAATCCGGTCACCAAGGACAAGCGCAACTATTGGACCAACGAGCAGCTGCCGGTGAATCCGGAAGAATGGCTGGAGAGCGCGCAAAGCCATCCAGGCAGCTGGTGGAAAGACTGGGATGCCTGGCTGGCCCCGCAATCCGGCAAACAGGTTCCGGCGCCCAAGACGCTGGGCAGCAAGGAACTCCCCCCGCTGCAGCCGGCGCCGGGCAGCTATGTGCTCGCCAAGGCGATGCCTCCCGTCGCCGCCGCCTTGAACTGAACCGAATATAGAGTCCCGCAGAGACGCGGTCCGCCGAATGGCTGACCGCCCATTACAGGAGAAAGACATGGAAGTAGCAATCGTAGCCGCACAACGCACCGCCATCGGCAGCTTCGGCGGCGCGCTGGCCAAGATTCCGGCGCCGGAACTGGGCGCCACCGTGATCAAGGCCCTGCTGGAAAAAACCGGCGTCAAGCCGGAACAGGTCAGCGAAGTGATCCTGGGCCAAGTACTCACCGCCGGCAGCGGCCAGAACCCGGCGCGTCAGGCGCTGATCAAGGCCGGCCTGCCGGTCACCACCCCGGCCACCACGCTGAACGTGGTGTGCGGCTCCGGCCTGCGCGCCGTGCATCTGGCGGCCCAAGCCATCCTGGCTGGCGACGCCGAAATCGTCATCGCCGGCGGCCAGGAAAGCATGTCGCTGTCCCCGCATATTCTGCCGGGCTCGCGCGACGGTTTCCGCATGGGCAACGCCCAGCTGGTGGACACCATGGTGAACGACGGCCTGACCGATGCCTACAATGCCTACCACATGGGCATCACCGCTGAAAACGTCGCCGCCAAGTACGACATCAGCCGCGAGGAGCAGGATGCGCTGGCGCTGCAATCGCAGCAACGCGCCGCCGCCGCCCAGAAGGCCGGCAAGTTCAAGGACGAGATCGTCCCGGTGCTGGTGCCGCAACGCAAGGGCGATCCGGTTGCCTTCGACGCCGACGAGTTCATCAAGCATGACGCCAGCGTCGAAGGCCTGGCCAAGCTGCGCGCCGCCTTCAAGAAAGATGGCACCGTCACCGCCGGCAACGCCTCCGGCATCAACGACGGCGCCGCCGCCGTGATGCTGATGTCCACCCAGAAGGCCGATCAGCTGGGCCTGAAGCCGCTGGCCATCATCAAGGGCTACGCGCTGACCGGCTGCGAACCGGAAATCATGGGCATCGGCCCGGTTGCCGCCACCCGCAAAACGCTGGCCAAGGCTGGCTGGAAGGTGGAAGACCTGGATCTGGTGGAGGCCAACGAAGCCTTCGCCGCTCAGGCGCTGGGCGTGGCAAAAGAGCTGGGCTGGGGTCCGGACAAGGTCAACGTCAACGGCGGCGCCATCGCGCTGGGCCACCCGATCGGCGCTTCCGGCTGCCGCGTGCTGGTGACCCTGCTGCATGAAATGCAGCGCCGCGGCGCCAAGAAGGGCCTGGCCACGCTGTGCATCGGCGGCGGCATGGGCGTGGCGCTGGCAGTCGAGCGTCCGTAAGCGCGCGGCCTGGCAGCCTCATGAATCAACCCGCCGGCTTTCTTGCCGGCGGGTTGATTTTCACAGCGCCAATCCAAGCCATGAACACCCCGCACATCACCGTCCATAACCACATCCCCGCCGATGCGGCAAGCGCCATCGAAAACGGACTGAACCGTTACAACGATGAAATCACCGGCTACAACGACCGCCAGCCGCTGGCTGTGCTGGCGCGCGATCCAGCAAGCGGCGAGGCGCTAGGCGGCGCATATGGCCGCAGCTCGCTGGGCCTGCTGTTTCTCGACCTGTTCCATCTCCCGAAATCGCTACGCAGCCAGGGGCTGGGCAGCAGGATATTGGCAGCCTTCGAAGAAGAAGGCCGCCGCCGCGGCTGCAAGCATGCCGTGCTGTACACCATCAGCTTCCAGGCGCCCGGCTTTTACCAGAAGCACGGCTGGCAGGTGTTTGGCGAAATCCCATGCGATCCGCCGGGTCACAGCCGCCTCTTCCTGCGCAAGGCGTTATAAGAGCCGCGAACAAAACCCCTGATCCTGCGTTGCGCGCCTTGGCTCAGGCGCTCTTCGAGGTTGCGTTAGCGGCCCTAAGACCTATTCCGCCGCCGTCTCGTCCAGCAGAAAGCGCGCGCCGCAGCCCTGCCCTCCGGCTGCGTCGTCGGGATTGAACAGCTTGCACTTCTGCAGCGATAGGCAGCCGCAGCCTATGCAATCGTCCAGTTGATCGCGCAGCCGCGTCAGCGCGTCGATGCGCGCTTGCAGCAGCGGCTTCCACGCCATGGACAGCCCGGCCCAATCGTCCACCGTCGGCGTGCGCTGCTGCGGCAGCCTGACCAGCGCCTCGCCTATCTCCTGCAAATTCAATCCCAGCGTTTGCGCCGCGCGGATAAACGATACCCGGCGCAAGGCATCGCGGCGGAAACGCCGCGTCTTGCCAGGCTCTCCCACACTGCGAATCAGCCCGCGCGACTCGTAAAAGCGCAGGGCGCTGGCGGCCACGCCGCTGCGTTTGGCCAGGTAGCCTATCGTGATCGTGTCATTCATGCGCCATTGACTTCAAGTTAACTTGAAGATCAATACTAGCAAATCCATGACAACAGAAAAACCCGACATGAGCACCGTATTAATCCTCTACTTTTCCGGCAGCGGCAACACCCACCAGTTGGCCGAAGCGGTCTGCCAAGGCGCCGCGGAACATGGCCATGCCAAACTGCTGCGCATCCGGCCCGAGCACATCGTCGATGGCCGCTATCCCATAGCGCGCATCTCCGCAGCGCTGCGCGAAGCGGATGCCATCATTTTTGGCAGCCCCACCTATATGGGCGGCCCGGCCGCGCAATTCAAAGCGTTTGCCGATGCCAGCAGCGAACTGTGGCGCGATCAGGCTCTGGCCAGCAAGATAGCAGCCGGGTTCACCACCGGCTCGGGACTGAACGGCGACCAGCACGGCACCTTGAGCTACTTTGCCATGCTGGCTTCGCAGCACGGCATGTTGTGGTGCGGCCTGGACCTTCCAAGCCATCATGGCCCGCAAGGTCTGAACCGCATGGGCAGCCAATGGGGCGCCATCGCCAATACCGCAGATCCCGACCTGCATCCGGCCGATCTGGCAACCGCCCGCCACCTTGGCCGGCGCGTGGCCCGGCTCTCCAGCCAACTGAACCAGCTACAAACGGAGGCAGCAACATGATCCCCGCAAGCCAGGGCATAGACCATATCCATGTCTACGTGCGCGATCGCGCCGCCGCAGAAATCTGGTATGGACGGATATTGGGTCTGGCCAGGCTGGAAAATTTGGAGAGCTGGAGCCGGGACGGCGGGCCGTTGACGCTGGCCGATGCCGCCGGCGGGGTCAAACTGGCCTTGTTTGAGCGGGCAACCATCGCCCCGGCCTCAACCATCGCCTTGGCGACGGACGCCGCTGGCTTCATGGCTTGGCGCGTCCACCTGCGACAAGCGCTAGGCCAGCCTTTGGAGGCTGTGGATCACGAGCTGTCATGGTCGCTGTACTTCAAGGACCCGGACGGCAATGGCTACGAAATCACCAGCTACGACTACGCCGCCCTCAGCGTCATGCTGGCGAACGCCTGAAGCCGCAATGAAAAACCTCCCGCCGGATAGGGGCTGGGAGGTTTGTCCGCTGGTCCGGCTTGGTGGCCGGGAATATCCGCCCTTTCTGGGCGGTCAGGTTGCTCAACCTTGCCGCGTGCTTGCGGCGGCTTCATCGTCCCGCCTAGTGGGGAATGATGATAGGCGCGCCGTCAGGCGCATGCTTCTTTTGGTGCTTGGCGGCCCGTTTTTCCTTCAAGGTCATCTGCGGCTGCTTCTTGGCTTCCTTGGTGCTTTGTCTGGACTTGCTCATGACACGCTCCTTGCTGAGCATCGGAGGATCCGATACTGCTGGTCCAGTATAGATCATTACGGATGAATCATCGTGAATGAATCACATGCGCTGCGCTTAAACGCCTTTCTCAACAAGAAGCGCCTGGCAGCATCATTACAAACGCATGAAATGCCGATATCATCCAACCTGTCACCGGAAGCATGGTGGCGCATTCTAAAAATACAGGAGCCGTGATGAAGCATTTTTTGCATAATTTTGTTCAGCTCTGCCATATTGCCGGCCGCCCTGGCTTGCGCCGGCTGAAGCAACGCTAAGCGCCCTGACTGCCTCAGCAACGGTTCAAGACCGTTTCCCGCGCGAGGCGATGGGCATGCTCGCATGAGCATCGCTCATCCCCTTGCGCGGTCTTCGCTTTAGCAACAGAATGGATACAATATTTTCTCCGGAGCCGGCATGAACACCCCCACCACCCCGCAACTGGACACCATCCCGCAACGCATCGCATCGCTGCGCGCCGCCATGGCCAAGGCCGGCGTAGACGCCTGTCTGGTGCCGTCGTCCGACCCGCACCTTTCGGAATACCTGCCGCCACGCTGGCAGGCGCGGCGCTGGCTGTCCGGCTTTACCGGTTCGATGGGCACGCTGATCGTCAGCGAGGATTTCGCCGGCGTGTGGGCGGACAGCCGCTACTGGGTGCAGGCGGAACAAGAATTGGCCGGCACCGGCATTACCTTGATGAAGATAGACACCGCCGCCAGCAGCCTGCATCTGCAATGGCTGGCCGATACGCTAAAAGCAGGCCAGACGCTGGCGGTGGACGGCGATGTGTTGAGCCTGGCCGCAGCCAAAGCCTTGCAAGCGGCGCTGGAGCCGCGCGGCATCTCCCTGCGCACGGATATCGACCTGATCGACGCGATCTATCCCGACCGGCCGGCGCTGCCCGCCGCTGCCGTCTACCAGCATGAGCCGGCCTTCGCGCCGGAAAGCCGCGCCGCCAAGCTCGCCCGCGTGCGCCAGGCGATGCGCGAGGCGGGAGCCGACCGCCACTTCCTTTCCACGCTGGACGACATCGCCTGGCTGTTCAATCTGCGCGGCGCCGATGTCAGCTACAACCCGGTGTTCATCGCCCATGCCTTGATCGAGGCTGACAGCGCCACCTTGTTCGTCGCGCCGGGCAAGATAGACGCCGCCCTCGCCGCCCAGCTGGCGGCAGACGGCGTCAAGGTGGTCGACTACGCGGCCGCCAAACCGACGCTGAATACCCTGCCCGGCGGCGCGCTGCTGATCGATCCGCGCCGCGTCACGCTGGGCCTGCGCCAGGCGGTGGCCGATGGCGTCAAGGTGATCGAGGCGATCAACCCCAGCACGCTGATGAAGTCGCGCAAGAGCACGGCCGAGGTCGAACACGTGCGTCGCGCGATGGAGCAGGACGGCGCTGCGCTGGCCGAGTTCTTCGCCTGGTTCGAAGCCAACGTCAACCGCGCCCGCATCACCGAGCTGACGATAGACGAAGAAATCACCGCCGCGCGCGCGCGCCGCCCAGGCTTCGTCTCGCCCAGCTTCGGCACCATCGCCGGCTTCAACGCCAACGGCGCGCTGCCGCATTATCACGCCACGCCGGAAGCGCACAGCGAAATCCAGGGCGACGGCCTGCTGCTGATCGATTCCGGCGGCCAGTACCTGGGCGGCACCACCGACATCACCCGCGTGGTGGCGGTCGGCACCCCGTCCGCCGCGCAAAAGCGCGACTTCACCCTGGTGTTGAAGGGAACCATGGCGCTATCCATGGCCCACTTCCCGCGCGGCACGCTGTCGCCCATGCTGGATGCGCTGGCGCGCGCGCCGCTGTGGCAGCATGACATCGATTTCGGCCATGGCACCGGCCATGGCGTCGGTTACTTCCTCAATGTGCACGAAGGCCCGCAAAGCATCTCGCGCGCGGTGCCGGAGCCGCATATGGCGATGCAGGAAGGCATGATCACCTCCATCGAGCCAGGCGTGTACCGCGCCGGACAATGGGGCGTGCGCATCGAGAACCTGGTGCTGAACGTGGCGTCGGACAAGAACCAGTTTGGCGACTTCCTGAAGTTCGAAACGCTGACGCTGTGCCCGATAGACCGCCGCTGCATAGACCACGCCTTGCTGACCCGGCCGGAAATCGACTGGCTGAACGGCTATCACGCCGAGGTGCGCGCGCGGCTGCTGCCGCTGGTGGACGGCGCTGCCCGCGACTGGCTGCTGGCCAATACCGAAGCGCTGTAAACCGCCCGCTCGGCACACAGGCCATGCGCTGCGCATGGCCTGTTTTGTTTCCCGGAGCCCACATGCCGTTCGACCGCCTCAATGACCTGCGCCTGTTTCAGGATGCCTCGCTGCTGGGCAGCTTCTCCGCCGCCGGGCGCAAGCACGGCCTGTCTCCCGCCGCCGCCAGCGCTTGCATCCAGCGCATGGAGCAAGCATTGGGCGTCAGGCTGTTCGAGCGCACCACTCGCCGGCTCCGACTGACCGAGGCGGGCGAGACTTATCTCGCCTATTGCCGGCAGGCGCTGGACCTGCTGGCGGAAGGAGAGAATCAGCTGCAGCGGGAACACCGGCAACTGAGCGGCGCGATTCGACTGTCCGCCCCGTCAGACCTGGGCCGCAACCGGCTGCTGGACTGCCTGGACCGCTTCTCCGCCGCCCACCCGGAAGTGCACTTTTCGCTATCGCTGAGCGATACGCCGGCAGACCTGATAGGCGACGACATCGATCTGGCCATCCGCTACGGCATGCCGGCCGACAGCAGCCTGGTGGCGCGTCAGCTGGCCGCCAGCCGCCGCGTGGTCTGCGCCGCGCCGGCGCTGCTGCAAACCTTGGGCGTTCCGTCCCACCCTCAGGATTTGACCGGATTGCCCACCTTGACGCTCACCACCGGCCATGGCCCGATGAACGAATGGCGCTATCGCGACGGCGGCGAAATCCGCTCGCTGCGCCTGCAACGGACTCGTCAAAGCAACGATGGCGAAGTGATACGCCGCTGGGCGCTGCAAGGGCACGGCTTCGCCTACAAGTCGCAACTGGACATCGCCGCCGACCTGCGAGCCGGCAGGCTCCTGACCGTGCTCGACGACTACTTCACCGAACCCGCCCCCTTGCACCTGCTCTACCCGGGACACCGGCTGCAACCGGCCAGGGTACGGAGGCTGATCGACTTTCTGCTGGCGGAATTGTCACCCGCCGGAATGCCCCGGCCGGCAAACCGGCCGTGACACCTTGGCAAATGCGCAATAAGCCCTGCGCGCGGCGGCGGTCTGCGCTACACTGCCGGCCTGTTTTTTCGCTAGCGATGCCGCAGCGCCGCAAAGCGGCCCGAACTTTGCACGGAAGGCCAAATCGCGTCCACCATACGGCCGCCTTGCCCGTTATCGATAAAGACAAACCTATTCCAGCCGGCTTGCGCCCTGTCCCCGCGCGATCCGGCCTATACCGTCAGCCATTTCGGAAACTCGATGAAGCCTTTGAAACTGCTTGGCCTGAGCTTGGCCCTGTTTGCTCCTTTCGCCTCTGCCGCCGCTCCAAAAGAAACGAGCGCCGACCCGATAGATCGTTACGGCGAGCAAATCTTCAGAAACAGCCGCGCCGTCGGCATGGTCATGGTAGTGGTCAACAAACAGCAGACCACGCAGCGCTTTTACGGCCAAACCCGCCCCGGCAGCGGCCAGCGCCCGGATGAAAACTCCTTGCTGCGCATCGCCAGCATCAGCAAGACCATGACCGGCGAGGTGCTGGCCTCGCTGGCGCAAGAAAAACGGGTAAAACTGGACGATCCGCTGCAAAAATACGCGCCGGCCGGCGTGACATTCCCGCCCACCACGCAACCCATCACTCTGCTGAATCTGGCCAGCCACACCAGCGGTTTCCCGCGCGAAATGCCGGGCGAAAAGCCGCAGAACACGCCGGTTTTCGTCTGGCCCGACCAGCAGCAACGCTGGCAATGGCTGTCATCGACCAAGTCGCGCTTCGCGCCCGGCATGCGCGCCCAGTATTCCAACCTGGCTTTCGACTTCCTGGCCGACGCGCTGGCCGCCGCCACCGGCCGCCCCTATGCCGCGCTGCTGAGTGAAAAGATCACCGCGCCGCTGAGCATGCGCGATACCACCCTGACGCCCACCGCCGCGCAATGCGCCCGACTGATGGAAGGCTACGGCGCCAGCCCCTGCTTGGATACCCGCGCCGCCAGCGGAAGCGGCGGCATCTACTCCACCCCGCGCGATATGCAGCGCTGGCTGCAGGACCTGGTGCGCCCGCAAAACGAATCCCGCCGCCAGTTGCGCGAGCAGCTCTTCCATATGTACTTCAAGCGCGACGATCTGCGCGCGCTGCGCGGCATGGACGTCGCCGGCAAGGCGGATGAATTGGGTCTGGGGTGGATACGCATGCTGCCGACGCCGAACTCGCCGGAAATCATCCAGAAAACCGCCGGTGGCGGCGGTTTCATCGGCTATGTGGCGATCGCGCCGAAAAATGAGGTCGGCGTATGGGTGAGTCTCACCCGAACCGGCGGCACCCACTACCAGAACATGAGCAACGGCGTAAACAAGCTGGTAGCCGAGCTGAGCGGCTTCCAGCCGGTGGCGGCGCGGGCGCCGGCGGCAACGCGCGCCCAGCCTGCCAAATCCCATGCGACGGCGGTCAAATCCAAAGCCAAGCCGGCAAAAACGAAGGCGGCGGCCAAGAAACAAACCAAATCGACGGCAAAGGCATCGGCCCGCCGCGCCCACGCCAAGAAAAAGCCTCAGCAATAGCGCGCGCCCCGTCGCCAGGCTGGGCGCCCTGGCGACGGGAAGCTTTGCTACAACAAGCCGCCGCCATCCACATCCAGCACCGCGCCGGTGAGGAAGGCGTTGCCCATGGCAAACAGATAGGCCTGAGCCAGTTCCTGCGGCTTGCCGACGCGGCCCAGCGGCAGGCCTGCGCCTATGCGCGTCATCGCCGCGATGCGGCTATCGGCCCCAGCTTCGCCCCACAACTCGGTATCCACCACGCCTGGACTGACCACGTTGACGCGGCGCGGCACCAGCTCCTTGGCCAGATTCTTCGCCGCCGCTTCCAGCGCGGCATTGACGGTGCTCTTCAGCAAGCCGCCGGCGCCGTATTTGCGGGATAACAATCCGGAAGTGAACGTCACCGAAGCATCCGCCGCGAGGTAGGGCAAAGCCTGCTGCGCCGCCAGCAGATTGCCGAACAGCTTGACGTCGAAAGTGCGGCGAAAATCCTCCAGCGTCGCCTGCTCCAGCCGCGGCGAGCCTATCCGCGCGCCGGCAGTCAGCACCAAATGGTCGATATGGCCAATCTCGGCCAAGGCCGCGCGCAGCGTCGCCGCATCGGTCACGTCCGCCGGCAGATACTGCCAGGGACCAGGCTGCGCCGGCTGGCGGCCCAATACAAAAACCCGCGCGCCGGCCGCGGCTGCGGCTTGCGCTACCGCCTGGCCGATGCCGGAAGTGCCGCCCAGCACCACGACATCGCGCTGTCTCAACAAGTCGGGGGATGGGATCATGGCTTTACCACCCCCAGCTGCTTCAGCAGCGTCAGATTGTCTTCCAGGTGCCAGTTCTCGGCGATGCGGCCATTCTTCACCCGGTACAAATCAAAAGCCTGGAAGTCGATCGCCTGGCCATCGCCCTGCCTGTCGCCGAAACGGCCGCTGAAATGGCCGGTGAAGTGCAGGCGCAGGGCCACGCGATCATCCGCCAGCACCATGTCGGTGACTTCCACCTTCAAATCCGGCACCGCGGCGCGAAATGTCCGCGAGGCCTGCAATGGCCCCGCCACGCCCTGCGGACGGCCCTCCGGCAAGGTGCGATCCATGAACGCGGGGTCCAGCGCCAGTTCTGCGTAACGCGGATCGCCGGTATTCCAGAATGCGGCGTAGCGCATGGCGGCAAGTTTCACCGCCGCCGCCGCGCCATTATTGCGCTCGGAAAACACTCGGGCAGGCTGCGGCAGCGCGTCGGCGGCAAAGGCCGACGCGGAAGACAGCGCGAGCAAGCTAGAGCAGATCAAATAGGAAAGACGACTCATGACGACTCCTGGTTTTCATCGCGCCGGCGACATGCCGGCAGCGTCAGGGGTCGATTATTCAGACCAGGGCCAAGATTGATAATTGGGGTAGGAATTGCAGGATTTTATTGCTGAATTTGAAAATGACAGCGTGACGCAGATCTTATAGATAAAACAAAAGGCGACCCACAGGTCGCCTTATTTAGCCGGCAATTCGCCGGGCAAGCCCGCGCGCGGCGGCTCAGGCCCGGACGTCGAGGTTCTGTCCCAAATGCACCGGATTGGAAGCCTGGATTTGCTGGGCAGACTGCTCTGCGCCCTGCAGCAGGGTCATCGCCGATTGCGCATCCGCCTGCATGGATTTCTTCAATACCAGCGCCTGCAGGTTATTGCTCATTTGTTGTGCGTTGACTTGACTTAACGGATCCATACCCCAACCTCCTGACTCAAATAGCGTCGTTCAAGAGCAGTTTAGCCGACCGCAGGTCTGCTGTCACAACAAAACTGCTAGAATGGGCGCCAGTCCCCACCCTTTTGATGACAGGAAAACACACATGAGCGCAACCCGTCACAGCCCCCTGCTGATTCTTGGCTCCGGCCCGGCCGGCTACACTGCCGCCGTCTACGCCGCGCGCGCCAACCTGAAGCCGGTTCTGGTCACCGGCATGGCCCAAGGCGGCCAACTGATGACCACCACCGACGTGGACAACTGGCCGGCCGACGCCGCAGGCGTGATGGGTCCGGAGCTGATGCAGCGCTTCCAGCAGCATGCCGAACGCTTCGGCACCGAAATCCTGTTCGACCACATCCACACCACCCATCTGCATGAAAAGCCCATCCGTCTGGTGGGCGACGCAGGCGAATACACCTGCGATGCGCTGATCATCGCCACCGGCGCCTCCGCCAAGTACCTGGGCCTGCCATCCGAGGAAGCCTTCAAGGGCAAGGGCGTGTCCGCCTGCGCCACTTGCGATGGCTTCTTCTACCGCAACCAGGACGTGGCCGTGATCGGCGGCGGCAACACCGCCGTGGAAGAAGCGCTGTACCTGGCCAATATCGCCAAGCACGTCACTCTGATCCATCGCCGCGACACCTTCCGCGCCGAGAAAATCCTGATCGACAAGCTGATGGACCGCGTCAAGCAGGGCAAGATCAGCCTGAAGCTGGACGCCACGCTGGATGAAGTGCTGGGCGACGACTCCGGCGTAACCGGCCTGCGCCTGAAGTCCATGAAGGACGGCAGCAGCGAAGAGATCAAGGTGATGGGCCTGTTCGTCGCCATCGGCCACCAGCCGAATACCGAAATCTTCAAGGGTCAGCTGGAAATGGACAGCACCGGCTACCTGATCACCAAGAGCGGCCGCGACGGCAACGCCACCGCCACCAGCGTGCCGGGCGTATTCGCCGCCGGCGACGTGCAGGATCACATCTACCGTCAAGCCGTCACCAGCGCCGCCTCCGGTTGCCAGGCCGCTCTGGACGCAGAGCGCTATCTCGACAGCCTGAAGTAAGCGCCGGAGTCCCGCATCATGAAGACCTTCAAGGACTCTTTGAAGGGACTTCGCCAGTCGCTGCGGCAGGCCGTCCCGCCACGGGCGGCCACGCCGCCGCAGCCTGCTGCGCCCGAGGAGCCGGACTTTCGCCAGCTATTCGGCGACGTCAAGCCGCTCAAGCCTGACGGCCGCCACCATCCTCAGCGTCCCAAACCCAAGCCCCGCCCGCGCAAACCCAGCCAGGGTCCCGCCGCGCATGCATTCAAGGGCCAGGAAATCACGCAGCATCCAATAGGCTGGTTCGAGCCGCCGGAACTGCTGCATCAATTCGCCCGCCCCGGCATGCCTTCAGCCACATTGAAGCGGCTGCGCCAGGGCAACTGGCCTGTCTGCGCCCAACTGGACTTGCACGGCTACACCCGGCATCAGGCGCAAGACGCGCTGGCCTTGTTCATCCATCGCGCCCGCTCGCGCGGCCAGTGCGTCAAGGTGATACACGGCAAGGGCTTCGGCTCACCCCAAGGGGAACCGGTGCTGAAGAAGCTGGTGCGCAGCTGGCTGCAGCACCACCCGGACGTGCTGGCCTTTTGCGAGGCCGAAACCGGCGGCCACAGCGGCTCGCTGCTGGTGCTGCTGCGCCGCCCGGCTTCAGGCGATACCGATGACTAAGCCCTTGATCGCAATCCGCATCCGCCGACGGTGAATTTCCGCAGGATGCCCGGCGCGAAAAAAGCGCGAGAACAGGCTCTCAGGATACGTGACAACCGCAAGGGGAATCCGCTAAGCTCAAATCAAGGCGGCCCCCTGCACCCTACCCAGGAGTAATGCATGACAGGCACACCCTGCCCCGACTTCACCCTGCCCGGCGCCGCCGGCGCCGACTTTACGCTTTCCGCCAGCCGCAAGCCGCTGGTGATCTACTTCTACCCCAAAGACAATACTCCAGGCTGCACCAACGAGAGCATGGCCTTCCGCGATCTGCACCCGGAATTTGCCGCCTTGGGCGCAGACATCGTCGGCATCTCGCGCGACAGCCTGAAGTCCCATCAAAATTTCAAGGCCAAGCTGGAATTGCCGTTTGAACTGTTGTCGGATTCGGAAGAAACTGTCTGCAATATGTTTGGCGTCATCAAGATGAAAAACATGTACGGCAAACAGGTAAGAGGCATCGAGCGCAGCACCTTCGTAATTGACGCCCATGGCAATGTGGCGCGCGAATGGCGCGGCGTGAAAGTGCCTGGACACGCCGAGGAGGTACTGGCGTTCGTCAAAACGCTGTAAGGCAGTGCCCGCCCGGCCAGCCGGCCGGGCTACAACACGAACAAGGGGACCACATCATGGCCGGCCGCAAAAAGACCAGCGCGTGCAAGCTGTTTGTTCTGGACACCAATGTACTGTTGCACGACCCCACCTGTCTGTACCGCTTCGAAGAACACGATGTGTTCATCCCCATCATCACCCTGGAAGAGCTGGACACCCACAAGAAGGGCATGTCCGAAGTGGCCCGCAACGCCCGCCAGGCCAGCCGTTTTCTTGACGACATCCTCAGCGGCAATGAACTGAACATCGGCGACGGCATCCCGCTGAAGCACGCCAGCCGCGACGCCGCCAGCGGCCGCCTGATTCTGCAGACCCAGGCCATCAACGGCTCGCTCCCCTCCTCGCTGCCGGTCGGCAAAGCCGACAATCAGATCCTCGGCATCGTGATGGCCTTGAAAGACCATTATGAGGACCGCTCCGTCATTCTGGTGTCCAAAGACATCAATATGCGCATCAAGGCCCGCGCCCTGGGCCTGGAGGCGGAGGACTACTTCAACGACAAGGTGCTGGAAGACACCGACGTGCTGTACACCGGCACGCGGGAAATCGACCAGGCCTTCTGGGAACGCAACAGCAAGGACATCAAGTCGTGGCAGGAGCACGGCCGCAGCTACTACCAGCTGACAGGCCCCGACGTCGCCAGCCTGTACGTCAACCAGCTGATCTGGCAGGAGGGAGACCGCCCGTTCCAGGCCCGCGTGATCAAGCTGGAAGGCAAGAGCGCGGTGCTGGAGACGCTGAAGGACTACAGCCACAACAAGAACAACGTCTGGGGCATCACCGCGCGCAACCGCGAACAGAATTTCGCGCTGAACATGCTGATGGACCCCAATGTGGACTTCGTCTCGCTGCTGGGCCAGGCCGGCACCGGCAAGACGCTGCTGACGCTGGCGGCGGGTTTGGCGATGACGCTGGAGCAGAAGATCTACAGCGAAATCATCATGACCCGCGTCACCGTGCCGGTGGGCGAGGACATCGGCTTCCTGCCGGGCACCGAAGAAGAAAAAATGGCGCCGTGGATGGGCGCGCTGGAAGACAACCTCGATGTGCTCAACAAGAGCGACGACGATGGCGGCGACTGGGGCCGCGCCGCCACCCGCGACCTGATCCGCAGCCGCATCAAGGTGAAGAGCCTCAACTTCATGCGCGGCCGCACCTTCCTCAACAAGTACCTGATCATCGACGAAGCGCAGAACCTGACGCCGAAGCAGATGAAGACCCTGATCACCCGGGCCGGACCGGGCACCAAGGTGGTATGCCTGGGCAACGTCAGCCAAATCGATACGCCCTATTTGACCGAAGGCAGCTCCGGCCTGACCTATGTGGTAGACCGCTTCAAGGGCTGGGACCACTCCGCCCACATCACGCTGCAACGCGGCGAACGCTCCAGGCTGGCGGATTACGCCGGCGAAGTGCTGTAAGCCTGCGAACGAAAACGGCGCCATCCCTTACGATGGCGCCGTTTTGATATCCAGGGACTCAACACATCTCGTCTTCTTCCGGCCCCAGCAGGCGCCGGCAATACGCCAGCAGACACAACACCCCAACACCCAGCAGCAATAGATCCAGCGCAAACCAACGCTTGGCATCCCGCATATTCTCGCTGCGCGACATCACCTCATTGGCCGCCGCCAACTGCGTCATATTATCTTCCACTAGCGCGGAAGCTTCCCGCCTTGCCGCGCCTTGCCATGCCTGCGCCTCACGGCAAGACGCGACAGACGCGCATGCCTGACGAACCGGCGCCGAACTCTCCGCATACCAGCGCGCCACGCCGCCCCGGCTCTCGCCAGCCAGCATCAGCATGCACGCCACGCCCACCACAATCCTGAACATATCCCCAGCACCACCCCGCCGCGCCTTCCCAAAACAAATCGCCGCCGGAGCGGGTCCGAACGGCGATTGGCAACCGGCCACAGCCGATTTCACTGATTACGCGACAAGTCTCTGTCGCGTTTCACATTTTTTAACACTCTGGCGGCAATGGTCAAATCGGCATGCCAAGAAAGAACAAGCGCGCGGCAATGCCGCAACAAAAATTTCAAATAGATAAAATCAGCGCCGCCCTCTGCCAGTCACCGCATCCGGTCCATACAGACTCCACTCGCTGATCAGCAGCATGCCGTCGGCCGTGGCGACCAACAGCTGCTCCGCCTGGGAGTAGATCAGACTGCCCGGCGCGAAATGGTGAGTCTCCTCCCAACCTTCGGCGCGGTGAATGAAAATGGTGACGTTGTTGAGGGTCGCCGCGCATTCGAAGTCGCCGAAGGCGCGGATCTGCCGCAGCAGCGCCGCCGTCGGGCGCTGGAAATCCAGCATCCTGTCCTGATCGGTCCACAATGGCCAGTAGCTGCCGCCATCGCCCTGCGGCGCAGCCTCGTCCCACAAGCGCTCAAACTGGTTTGCCACCTTGTGGCACAGCCGGTGCAAGGCCAGTTGCAACTTGATGTCCAGCACCTGATGGCTGTCGGTTTCGCCCAGAGGAAAACGCTCCTGCGCCAGGATGTCGCCGCTGTCGAACGCCGGCCCCACCTTGTGACAGGTCAGCCCCCACTCCTTATGCCCCTCCAGCAAGGCGCGCACCTGCGGGTACGGCCCGCGCCCCAAAGGCAGCGGCGACGGGTGGAAATTGACGGCGTATTTCAGATGCGGCGTCCAATCCGGAATGCGCCAGTTGTAACTTCCCACCAGCAGGGCTTCGCAGCCCATATCGGCCAGCTCTTCCAAATCATGCTGGCGCATCGGCGACAATTGCAGCGGCAGCTTGCGCTGCTCGGCAAACGTCACCGAGGCCTTGTGGTGGTGCATTCTATGGTCGACCGGCGTGCAGAAAATCTTCACAGGCTGCCAGCCTGCCTGCAGGAAAACATCCAGCACCGGCTTGAAGCGGTCCGAAAGCGTGATGGCGAAACGCATGGCATTCACTTTATCGCGAACAGGGACGGCCTCCCCTCATAACGTGGTTATACCATCGGCCTCTCAGCCTCCGATGTTGATGACACGCAAATTAACAGAAGCCGCCCCTCCCACTACAAATCAGGCCATGCGCACCGCTCGAAGCCACTGCTCAAACACCGCAAGCAAGCGTTCCACATCCTGCGCCGTGGTATGCGGGCTGAGCAGCAGCATATTGTGGAACGGCGTGATCAGCAGCCCCCGGTTCAACAGGTACAGATGAATGCACTGTTCCAGTTCGGCATCCTGCCCTGCCGCGGCCTCGCTGCCGTTGCGTGGGGGGCGCGGGACAAACTGGAACTCGCAGCGCGCGCCCAACCGCGTCACGCACCATGGCAGATCGAAACGGACGAACAGCTCTCGCAGCCCCCGCTCCAACTGCTCCGCCCGCTCAAACATGATCTGGTAGGCATCGTCGGTCATCACTTCGGCCAGATTGGCGCGCATCGCGGAGCAGGCCAGACGGTTGGCGCTAAGCGTGGTGCCAATGCCAGAATGGCCTGCCGGCGCATTCCGCTTGGCCTGCTGCGCCCGCGCCGCCAACTCGGCGCTGAAGCCGTAAGCCGCCGCAGGCAGTCCGCCAGCCAAGGGCTTGCCCAGCACCAGCAGGTCCGGCCGCAGGCCATGCAGGGCCGTAAAGCCACCAGGTCCGCAGCTGATGGTATGGGTCTCGTCCAACAGCAGCAGGCTGCCGTGACGGCGAATGATGGCCTGCGCCTGCTGCCAGTAGTCCGGATCAGGCAACACCATGCCGATATTGGTCATAGCCGGCTCAGCCAGCACGCAGGCGACGCGGCCATCAGACAAGGCCCGTTCCAGCGCGGCCAGGTCATTGAACTCCACCACCCGGGTGTGCTCGGTCAGCGGATACACCTGGCCCAGCAGGCTGGCGCGCGGCTTGGCCTGGCCACCGTCCAGGTCCACGAACACATCGTCCACGGTGCCGTGGTAACAGCCATTGAATACCAGTATCTGATCCCTACCGGTCGCCGCGCGCGCCCAGCGGATGGCAAAGCGGTTGGCATCGCTGGCGGACAGCGCGAACTGCCACACTGGCAGCCCGAAGCGCTGCGCCAAAGCCTCGGCCACCCACAGGGCATCCTCGCCCGGCAGCATGGCGGTCAGCCCGCGCGCCGACTCGCGGGCGATCGCGGCCGCCACCGGCGCCGGCGAGTGGCCAAACATCGCGCCGGTGTCGCCCAGACAGAAATCAACATAGCGATGGCCATCGGCATCGATCAATTGGGCGCCTTGCGCCTCCGCCACAAACAGCGGGCTGGGCGTGGGCCAATCGTCCATCCAATGCAACGGCACGCCAAACAGCAAATGCCTGCCAGACTGTCCAGCCAAAGCCCTCGCCCGCGGCCGACGGGCCAGAAAGTCCGCCCGCTCCCGCTGATGGAGTTCACGCATCTTGCCTAGGGGCTGTTGACGTTTGGTGAGTGGATCGCGTTTGCGCCGATTTGGGCCGGAAGCAAGGCGCGCAGTCCGCCGCATAGTCATTCTATGCAAGGGCTGGGCAACGCGGCTTCCGGCACAAAGCGGCCAAACCCGCAGGGCCGGGCGCCTTTCGCGCCGACTCTTCGTTGTTCCGCGCTGGCAGAGAATGACTATGCGGCGCGCGAAACGCCTCGATTCGGCGCAAAACGCATCCCGGCGCGACCGCTCACCAAACGTCAACAGCCCCTAGATCAATGCCATGCCGCTTCGCCATTGCCGCCTCGCCTAAGAATGGGGTACGACCAGTATGCCAAGCTCTGCGTCGCACAATCCAGCTGCAATCGCCGCTTGGAAAGCCCCAAACGACAAAAGGCCCGAAGCGTAGACAACGCCTCGGGCCAATGGGCTGCAATGAACGGAAATTCAGCGCAGGGGCAGATGCCCTGCCAAAGTATTCAGCTGCTTGATGGCGCGACGGAAACGAGAATGCGCGCGGGAAACCGTGGACTCGCTGATGTCCATTTGCTGGGCGGCGTAATAGCCGGTCATGCCTTCCACTTCCATCAGCCACACCGCCTCACGCGAGCGCTTCTTCATGCCGATCAGATCGGCCACCACGTTGAAATCGTCCAGTTTCATGGTATCCCTCCCTCATGCGCAGACCCTTGCCACCCCAAGTCGCCGCGCGTCGACACGAAACATTCGGATGCTTTCCCAGCATAGAATGCTTGCCAAAAAAATGCAGGTAAATCCAGAGGCAAGAAGGAGGCGCTTTTTTATGTCGTTTAGGGCGCAATGGATATTGGAAATTTTTCCCACTGCGCGACAATCCAGTCCATCAGCATAAACCTAAGACCCGCCATGCATGACAGGTCCAAGGTCCAAATGCTTCTCCAACATATCCGCCAACTTGTCTATATTGGCCTCGCGCAGCGCCGGGTAGTCCAGCGGCTCAGGCGCCCGCAACCCTGCCCAGCACAGAATGGACTGACAAGCAGCAGGTTGATCGAATACGCCGTGCAGATAGGTGGCCAGTATTTGATTGTCTTCAGACCGCGCGCCATCCGGGCTGCCATCGTCGAAATACAGTGCCGGTCGCGCCAACGCCGGCCCGCTGCTAACGCCCATGTGGATTTCATAACCGGCGGCCTCGGCATCGTCCAGCGTCAGCCGGCCGCGCATCCGCGTCAACCGTTTCTCTGGCTCCAGCGTGGTTTCCAAGTCCAGCCAGCCCAGGCCATAGCCGCTGCCCGCCTCTCCTTCCAGCCCATCCGGATCATGCAGCTTCTTGCCCAGCATCTGCAGGCCGCCGCAGATGCCCAGCACTTTGCCGCCGTAGCGCAGGTGGCGGCGTATCGCCTCTTCCCAGCCCTGCGTCCTCAGCCAGGCCAGGTCCGCCCGCACGCTCTTGCTGCCGGGCAGGATGATCAAGTCAGCCGGCGGGATGGGCTGGCCGGCGCGCACCAGCGCGAACTCCACCTGCGGGTGCAGGCGCAGCGGGTCGAAATCGGTGTGGTTGCTGATGCGTGGCATCGCTGGCGCGATAACGCGCAGCTTGTCGCCGCCGCCCGATGCGCCGCCAGGCTTGTCCAAGCCCAAGCTGTCCTCGGCCTCCAGATGCAGGTCGTACAGATAGGGCAGCACGCCCAGCACAGGCTTGCCCGTGTATTGCTCCAGCCAATCGATGCCGGTTTTGAGCAAGCTCGGATCGCCGCGGAAGCGGTTGATCACCATGCCCACCACACGCGCGCGCTCGGATTCGGACAGCAGCGCCAGTGTGCCGGCCAGATGGGCGAACACGCCGCCGCGCTCGATATCGGCCACTAGAATCACCGGGCAGTCCACCGCCTCGGCGAAGCCCATATTGGCGATGTCGCCGTCGCGCAGATTGATCTCAGCCGGGCTGCCGGCGCCCTCTGCGACGATGTACTGGTACTGCGCGGCCAACCGCGCATGCGACTCCAGCACCGCCCGCATCGCAATGGGCTTGTAGCCATGGTAGCCGCGCGCCTCCATATTGCCGATGGCGCGCCCCTGAATGATGACCTGAGAACCAGTATGGCTATTGGGCTTCAGCAACACAGGATTCATGTCGGTATGCGGCTCCACGCCGCAAGCCTGGGCTTGCACCGCCTGTGAGCGGCCGATTTCGCCGCCGTCCGCCGTCACCGCGCTGTTGAGCGCCATGTTTTGCGGCTTGAACGGCGCCACCCTGACCCCGCGCCGGGCCAAGAGCCGGCACAGGCCGGTGGCCAGCGCGCTCTTGCCGGCATCAGAGGTGGTGCCCTGGATCATGATGGTTTTGGCGGTCATGGCGATCTCCCTGCGCATGGATGGCCGACAAGGCTTAGAATGTCGGCTCGATTCATTCCGGCCGCCCAAAGCGCCCAATACTTGCACATTGGATATTGCTGACGGCGGCCGGCCATTATATAGGGCTGCTAGTTGAATTCCGCATTGTTTCTGCCGTTGGCGCTGCTGCTGGACCGTCTGCTGGGCGAGCCGCCGCGTTGGCATCCTCTGGTCGGTTTCGGCCGACTGGTCAAAGCCATGGAGCGGCTGGCCTACCCCCCCCGCGCCGCCGCCGAGCCGGTCTGGCACATCCGGCTGCGCGGCGCGGCCGCCATCGCGCTGCTGATCCTGCCTTTCACGCTGTTGGCCTGGGCGCTGGCGAAACTGCCGTGGCTGAAAGCTATCGTTCCCATCGTGCTGCTGTACCTGGCCGTCGGTGCCCAGAGCCTGGCGCAGCACGCCCAAGTGGTTCAACACGCTTTGGCCGAGGGAGATCTGGCGCTGGCCCGCGAGCGGGTGGGTTGGATCGTCAGCCGCGAAACCAGCGAGCTGGACGAAGCCGGCGTCGCGCGCGCGGCGATCGAATCAGTACTGGAAAACGGCAGCGACGCCATCTTCGCCGCCTTGTTCTGGTTTTTGCTGCTCGGCGCACCCGGTGCCGTGCTGTACCGGCTGTCCAACACGCTGGACGCGATGTGGGGCTACAAAAACGATCGCTATCTGCATTTTGGCTGGGCCGCCGCGCGCTTTGACGACGTGCTGAACTACATCCCGGCCCGACTAGCCGCCCTCACCTATCTGCTGCTGGGCAATGCCGCAAACGGCTGGCGCTGCTGGCGGACCCAAGCCCCCACCTGGTACAGCCCCAATGCCGGCCCGGTGATGGCGGCCGGCGCCGGCGCGCTCGGAGTCTCCTTGGGCGGCGGGGCGCGCTACCACGGCCAATGGAAGGAACGCCCGCCCTTGGGCTGCGGCCCCGCGCCCACCCACCAAGACATTGGCCGTGCGCTGCGGCTGGTCAACCGCGGCATGTGGCTATGGGCGGCGTTGTCGCTGACGGCAGCCATCTTGATCGGAGTGATCCATGCTTGAACACGGAGGCGGCCTGCTGCGCGCGGCAGCGGAATACGGCATTCCGCTTGGAAACTGGTTGGACCTTTCCACCGGCGTCAACCCCAATGGCTGGCCCGTGCCGCCGCTGTCGCCGGACAGTTGGCTGCGGCTGCCGCAAAGCCATGACGGGCTGGAGGCGGCGGCGGAGGAATATTATGGATGCGGGCAATTGCTGGCGGTAGCGGGTTCTCAACCCGCTATCCAGCTGCTGCCGCAGCTGCGCGCACCATGCCGAGTCGGCATGCTGGCTCTGTGCTATGCCGAACATCCTTATCACTGGCAGAAGCGCGGTCACAAAGTGGAGCGATTCGCGCCAGATGCGCTGGCGGCGGCGATCGAGCAATTGGACGTGGTGCAACTCTGCAATCCCAACAATCCCACCGGCGACCGCTTCGATCCCCGGCTACTGGAAAACTGGCGGCAACGCTTGGCCGCCAGAGGGGGCTGGCTGGTCGTGGATGAAGCGTTTATCGACACTTCGCCCGAATACAGCATGCTGCCGCACATCGGCAAGCCAGGACTGATTGTGCTGCGATCAGTCGGCAAGTTTTTTGGACTCGCAGGCGCGCGTGCCGGATTCGTGTTCGCCTGGCAAGCGCTGCTGGACGCGCTGGCGGAGGAGCTGGGGCCGTGGAATATGGCGGGCCCGGCGCGAGAGGCCGTTAAGCTGGCGCTGCGAGACTCTGAATGGCAACAAGCCATGCGCGGCAAGTTACTGCGAGACTGCGCCCGGCTTAAGCGCTGCCTTGATAGGCATGGCTTGGCCCCTGCCGGCGGGTGCGAGCTTTTCCAGTGGGTGCCTGGCGACAACAGCCTGTCGATTCACCGCTACTTGGCCGGCTGCGGCATTCTCACCCGCTATTTCGAGTCTCCTGCCAGCCTGCGCTTCGGCTTGCCCAAGGACGACTCGGACTGGATACGTTTGGAACAGGCGTTGGGGAGTTGGAGCTTACAGTAATCCATTATCTCGATGTTCACAGCTTTGTTTTTGTCACGTATCATCCAGTCCAATTATGACGGTGCCCCTTGAGGGTGAAACGGGAACGCGGTGCCATGCCGCGGCTGCCCCCGCAACTGTAAGCGCAGAGCCCACGCCTGACGCCACTGGCCTTAACCGGCCGGGAAGGCGGCGACCGGGCTGCGACGCGCAAGCCAGGAGACCGGCCGTCAAACGTGTCGACGCAAGCAAAACCGGGCGGGGTGTACCGGGGGATACGCACAAGCTCCGCTCATAGACAGAAGACGGAATGATGTGCCCTCGCTTGCGCGACGAGTATCGTCTACGAGGGCACCATGCATCCATCCACCACTCTGTCCGTGGGCCGCCATCTGGCGCGCCACGCTCCCATGCTCGCCGGGCTGATCCTTGCCAACCTGCTGGCCTGGACCTGGGCGCTCGCCGCCTTCGCCGGCCATCCGGCTCAGCTCGCCACCGCCCTGCTCGCTTATCTGTTCGGCCTGCGCCATGCGGTGGACGCTGACCATATCGCCGCCATCGACAACACTGTGCGCAAGCTGATGCAGGAAGGCCGCCACCCGTCAGCTGTGGGCCTGTTCTTTTCCATCGGCCACTCCACCGTGGTGGTCATCGCCGTCGCCATCATCGTGTTCGCCGCCAACGCGCTGCAAAGCCGCGTCACCAGTTTCAAGGAGATAGGCGGCGTCATAGGCACCAGCGTGTCGGCCTTCTTCCTTCTGGCACTGGCGCTGATCAACCTGTCTTCCTTGCGCGCCGTATGGGCTGCCTTCCGCCGCGCCCGCGCCGGCGAGCCGATCTGCGACGAGCAGTTGAACCTGCTGTTGAACAACCGAGGCCTAATCGCGCGCATACTGCGCCCGCTGTTCAAGATGGTGACCAAGAGCTGGCACATGTTGCCCATAGGTTTTTTGTTCGGCCTCGGCTTCGACACCGCCACCGAGATCGGCCTGTTCGCCATCGCCACCACCCAAAGCGCCCACGGCGTGGCTCTATGGCACATCATGGTGTTCCCGGTGCTGTTCGCCGCCGGCATGGCGCTGGTGGACACACTCGACAGCCTGCTGATGGTTGAGGTGTACGGCTGGGCCTTCGTCAAGCCAGTGCGCAAGCTGTGGTACAACCTGACCATCACCTTCGTCTCCGTGGTCGTCGCCGTCGGCATTGGCGGACTGGAGGGCCTGGCCCTGCTGGCGGACAAGCTGCAACTTAGCGGCGGCTTGTGGGATGTCATCACCGCGCTCAACGAAGACCTTGCCCATTTCGGTTATTTCGTGGTCGGCGTGTTCCTGCTCACCTGGCTCGCCTCCGCCGCCATTTATAAGTGGAAGCGCTTCGACCAACTGGCCCCGGAGATTCAATGAGAACGCACGACAAACACGTGCTGATGTGCACCGGCCCGCGCTGCACGCCTAATGGCGAGGACTCGGAAGCGATGTTCCTGCACCTGGGACGCAGCATAGACGCCTATGCAGGCCTGCGCGCCAAGCGCACCCGCAGCCACTGCTTCGCGGTGTGCAAGGAAGGTCCGGTGATGGTGGTCTACCCGGACGGCGTCTGGTACCGCAAGGTCAACGAAACCGATATCGAGCGCATCGTCTGCCAGCATCTGAAGGGCGGCGTTCCGGTTGAAGAGCTGGTGTTCCATAAAACCGGCATCGGCGACATCGAAACGGAACCGCAGCCATGAATGCCGAAATCGCACTATTGAGCCATGCCGGCACCGACCTCGCCGCGCTGTCGCGCGCGCGCTGGCCGGAAGATTTTCCCGCCATCGCCGGCATCGCGCTGCAAAGCCTGGCCGACGAGGCTGCGATGCAGGCGCTGCTGGACGGCCAGCTGGCCCACGCCCGCGCCATCGTGCTGCGCGTGCTGGGCCGCGCCGATGCCATCCCAGGCCTGGAGCGGCTGCTGGCCCATGCCCGCCGCTTGCAGGCCGCGGTCTTCGTGGTCAGCGGCACCGGCGAGCCGGACCCGGAGCTGCAGGCCTTGTGCAGCGCGCCGGTATCGCTGCAGCAGGACGTCCACGCCTATCTGCAGGCCGGCGGCAGCGCCAACCTGGGCGAGCTGATGCGCTGCCTGGCCGACAGGCTGCTGCTGACCGGCTTCGGTTACCAGAGCCCGCAGCCGCTGCCCGAGCACGGGATCTACCACCCGGAGCTGGCCGCGCCCTGCTCGCTGGACGACTGGCTTGCAATCCGCAATCCGGACTGGCCGACCGTGGGCCTGTGCTTCTACCGCGCCCACTGGCTGTCCGGCAACACCCGCTTCATCGACCTGCTGGTGGATTGCCTGGCCGAACGCGGCGTCAACGCGCTGCCGGTGTTCACCTCGTCCTTGCGAACCATAGACCAGGGAGGTTTGCCGGCGGCGCTGGCGCTGCTGGCCGACCCGCGCGCCCAGGTGTCCCTGCTGATCAACACCACCTCGTTCGCGATGGGCGACATCAACAATGACGGCCCCACCCAGCCCGGCTGGGCGGTGGAAGCATCGGACCAGCTGGATCTGCCGGTGCTGCAGGCCATCACCAGCAGCATGACCCGCGAACAGTGGGAAGCGTCCGACCGCGGCTTCAACCCGCTGGACACCGCGATGAACGTGGCGCTGCCGGAGTTCGACGGCCGCATCATAGGCGTGCCGCTGAGCTTCAAACAGCCGGCGGAGGCCGGCCAGGCCGAGCAATACGCGCCTTTGCCGGACCGCGCCCGCCGCCTGGCCGGCATCGCCGCGCGCCTGGCTCGCTTGCGCCATCTGCCCAATACCGACAAGCGCATCGCCTTCATCTTCACCAACTCCAACAGCAAGGCCTCGCAGATAGGCAACGCGGTGGGCCTGGACTCCCCCGCGTCTCTATACGCTATGCTGCGCGGCATGCAGACGCGCGGCTACCAAATGGCTGAGCTGCCGCCGGACAGCGACGCGCTGATGCACGAGCTGATAGACCGCGGCGCTTACGACCAGGACTACCTGAGCGCCGAGCAGATGAAGAACGCCGCCGCCCGCGTGCCGGCCCAACGCTATCAGGCCTGGTTCGACGAGCTGCCGGACGCGCAGCGCGACAAGATGCTGCAACGCTGGGGCCAGCCACCGGGCGGCGCCTATGTCGACGGCGACGAGCTGGTGTTCTCCGGCCTGGATTACGGCAATGTCTTCGTCGCGCTGCAGCCGCCGCGCGGCTACGGCATGGACCCGGACGCCATCTACCACACTCCGGACCTGCCGCCCACCCACCACTACTACGCGCTGTACCGCTGGCTGCGCGACGACTGGCGGGCTGACGCCATCGTCCACGTCGGCAAGCACGGCACGCTGGAGTGGCTGCCGGGCAAGGGTGTGGGCCTGTCGCAAGACTGCTTCCCGGACGCGCTGCTGGGCGACATGCCGCTGTTCTACCCATTCATCGTCAACGATCCGGGCGAAGGCTCGCAGGCCAAGCGCCGCGGCCACGCGGTGATCATCGACCACCTGACGCCGGCGATGACCACCGCCGACAGCTACGGCCCGCTGGCGCAACTGACCCAGCTGGTGGACGAGTATTACCAGGTGGAGCTGCTGGACCCGAACAAACTGCCGCTGCTGCAGCAGCAGATCTGGGACTTGATCAAGGAAGCCAAGCTCGACACCGACCTGGCGGCGATGCTGAAGCACGACCACGACCATGACCACGATCACGGGCATGAGCACGAGCATCATCACGATCACGACCATGGCCACGATCATCCGCATGGCGGCCATCAGCGCGCGCCCGCCGCCGTCCACGGCAAGTACCGGCCGCGGGCGGCCAAGCCGGCGGCCGCGATGAAGCCGGCGACTGCCGCGGCGGCGAAATACCGCCCGGCCAAAGCCGCGCACGGCCACGACCATGGTCGCCATCATGGCGACCACGGCCATCACCATGACCACCATCACAATCATCACGGCCACAGCCACGACCACCACGACCATGACCACGACTGGGACGACACGCTGAACGAAGACGGCGTGCCGCTGAGCCTGGCCAAGATGGACGGCGTCGACGTCGCCCACCTGATCGAAGACATAGACGGCTATCTGTGCGAGCTGGGCGCAGCGCAGATCCGCGACGGCCTGCACGTGCTGGGCAACGCGCCGCAGGGCGAAGCGTTGATCGACATGCTATTGGCGCTAACCCGGCTGCCGAATCTGGGTATCCCTGGCCTGCCCGCCAGCGTGGCGGCGGCCTGCGGCGGCGATTGGGTCCTATGGCAGCAAGACCAGGGCAAGCGCCTTTCCGAGACGCCCGCCACCTTGCAGGCATTGGCCGGCCAGCCGCTGGTCACCCGCGCCGACGCGCACGACGCGGTAATGAAACTATCGCGCGCGCTGATCGCCGAGCTGGCCGCGCGCGGCTACCACGCCGCAGCCATCCCGGCCGCTGTCGAAAACATCCTGCCCGGCGTCGAGCCGTGCGCAAAGCTGGAGCAGGTGCTGAGCTTCGTCTGCGACCAGCTGTGCTCGAAGCTCGCCCGCACCGCCGAGGAGATAGACAATCTGCTGCGCGGCCTGGAAGGCGGCTACGTGCCGGCCGGCCCCAGCGGCGCGCCCACGCGCGGCATGGCCCACATCCTGCCCACCGGCCGCAATTTCTATTCGGTGGACCCGCGCAGCCTGCCGTCCAACGCCGCCTGGCGCATCGGCGACGGCCTGGCCCGCGAAATGCTGGCCCGCCACCTGAAGGAAACCGGCCAGTATCCGGAATCTGTGGCCATCAGCGTGTGGGGCACCAGCGCGATGCGCACCCACGGCGACGACATCGCCGAAATCCTGTCCCTGCTCGGCGTCAAGCCGCGCTGGCAGCAGGAAAGCCGCCGCGTGCAGGGCCTGGAAGTGATTCCGCTATCCGAATTGGGCCGGCCGCGCATCGACGTCACCGTGCGCATCAGCGGCTTCTTCCGCGATGCCTTCCCGCACCTGATTTCGCTGATCGACGAGGCGGTGCACACCGTGGCGCGGCTGGACGAGCCGGTGGAGCAGAACTTCCTGCGCAAGCATTACCTGGCCGACCTGAAAAACGAACTATTGGGCAAGCTGCCCAACGCCGACGCGCAGTCGCTGTACCGCGTGTTCGGCGCCAAGCCGGGCAGCTACGGCGCCGGCATCCTGCCGCTGATCAACGAGCAGAACTGGCAGAAAGACGCCGACTTCGCCACCGCCTACGTCAACTGGGGCGGCTACGCCTACGGCCGCGAGGCCAACGGCGCCGACGCGCGCGACGCGCTGCGCCACCGGCTGGCCGGCGTCGAGGTAGCGCTGCACAACCAGGACAACCGCGAGCACGACATTTTCGACAGCGACGACTACCTGCAGTACCACGGCGGGATGATCGCGACGATACGCAGCCTCAGCGGCCGCCAGCCGCGCGCCTTCTTCGGCGACAGCCACAACCCAGAAGCGCCTGCCGTGCGCGGGCTGAAGGAGGAAGTGCTGCGGGTGTTCCGCTCGCGGGTGGCCAATCCGAAGTGGATCGCCGGCATCCAGAAGCACGGCTACAAGGGCGCGCTGGAGCTGACCGCCACTGTCGACTACCTGTTCGGCTACGACGCCACCGCCCAGGTGGTGGACGACTGGGTGTACGAGCAGCTGGCGCAACGCTACGCGCTGGACCCGGCGATGCAGCAGTTCTTCGCCGACAGCAACCCGTGGGCGCTGAACGCCATCACCGACCGCCTGCTGGAAGCCGCGCAGCGCCAGCTGTGGGCGGAGCCGGACCCGGACACGCTGGCCGCCTTGCGCCAGCTGCACCTGGATAGCGAAGCGCTGCTGGAAGCGCGTGGAGAGAAACAAACATGAGCCCGATTTACCCCTTCGCCGCCATCGTCGGCCAGCAACAACTGAAACAGGCGCTGCTGATCTGCGCGGTGGACCCGACGGTCGGCGGCGTGCTGGTGCGCGGCGACAAGGGCAGCGCCAAGAGCACCGCCGCGCGCGGTCTGGCCGCCGTGCTGCCGCCGATCCGCCGCGCCGCCGGCTGCGGCTACAACTGCGAGCCGGAGCACCCGCTGCCGCTGTGCCCGGTGTGTTCCGGCGGCGCGCGCGAGCTGCGTGACGGCCCGGTGCCCTTCATCAACCTGCCACTGGGCGCCACCGAGGACCGGGTGCTGGGCAGCCTGGATTTCGAAAAGGCGCTGCAGGGCGGCAAGCAGGCGTTCAAGCCCGGCCTGCTGGCGGCAGCCCACCGCGGCATGCTGTATATCGACGAAGTCAACCTGCTGGCCGACCACCTGGTGGACGTGCTGCTGGACGCCGCCGCGATGGGCGTCAACACCGTCGAGCGCGAGGGGCTGGCGGTCAGCCACCCGGCGCGAGTGACGCTGCTCGGCACCATGAACCAGGAAGAAGGCGATCTGCGGCCGCAGTTGCTGGACCGCTTCGGCCTGATGGTGGACGTGGCCGCGCCGCGCGAGCCTGGCTTGCGCGCCGAGGTGGTGCGCCGCCGCCTGGCCTTTGAGG
Source organism: Chromobacterium sp. CCUG 76385 (assembly GCF_059916625.1). NCBI lineage: Bacteria > Pseudomonadati > Pseudomonadota > Betaproteobacteria > Neisseriales > Chromobacteriaceae > Chromobacterium > Chromobacterium sp. CCUG 76385. The sequence goes on along the minus strand of NZ_JAUCGU010000001.1, from coordinate 78,795 downwards.
CCGACCCGGCCGGCTTCGCCGCGCAATGGCAAACCGACAGCGAGGCACTGCGCGAAAACATCGCAGCAGCCCGCGCGCTGCTGCCGCAAACCCGGCTCAGCGATAGCCTGTTCCACTTCGTCAGCGAGCTGTGCTGCGAATTCGACGTCAGCAGCCTGCGCGCCGACATCGTGCTGAACAAAGCCGCGCGCGCGCTGGCCGCGCTGGACGGCCGCGCCGACGCTACCGCCGAAGACATCCGCGACGCCGCCCGGCTGGTGCTGCCGCACCGCCGCCGCCGCAAGCCGTTCGAGCAAAGCGGGCTGGACCAGGACAAGCTAGAGCAGATGACGCAACAGGCGTCCAACCCTCCGCCAACGCAGGACCAGGGCGACGCCACGCAGCAGCCGCCGGACGCCGACAGCGAACAGGAACAGAATCCCGCCGGCCACGGCGCCGAGCAGATTTTCGCCGCCGCGCCGGCCTACGACATCGCCCGCATCCGCGTCCAGGCGCCGTCGGCTGACGACGCGGCCGGCCGACGCAGCGACGGCGCCAGCCGCCAGCGCGGCCATTACGTGCGCGCCGAGGCCAATCCGCAACCGGCCCAACTCGCGGTGGACGCCACGCTGCGCCACGCGATCTTGCGCGATCCAGATCACTTCACCGTCACCCGCGCCGACCTGCACGACAAGGTCCGCGTCGCCAAGCAGGGCAACCTGATCCTGCTGGTGGTGGACGCTTCGGGATCGATGGCGGCGCGCCAGCGGATGGAACAGGTCAAGGGCACGGTGCTGAGCCTGCTGGAGGACGCCTACCGCCGCCGCGACCAGGTGGCGCTGATCGCCTTCCGCGGCCAAAAGGCCGAGCTGTTGCTGCCGCCGTGCAACCGCGTCGAACAAGCCGAAGCCGCGCTGCGCGAGTTGCCCACCGGCGGCCGCACCCCACTGGCGCACGCGTTGGCGCTGGCCGCCGACACGCTGTCCCGCCAGCTCGGCGGCCCCGCGCCGCTGCTGGTCATCCTCAGCGACGGCCGAGCCAATGTGGCGCTGGACGGCGACGGCGACCCGTGGCGGCAGGCGCTGGACTTGGCCGGCCAGCTGGCCGGCGCGCCGGCGCTGGTGCTGGACACCGAGCAGGACTTCGTCCGCCTGGGCCGCGCCCGCGAGCTGGCCGAGGCGCTGGGCGCGGAATACCTGGCTTGCGACACCCTGACCGGCGAGCAGCTGACATTGACGATTCAACAAAGACTGGGCCGCTGAAATGACGGGCAAGGTTTACCTGATAGGCGCCGGCCCCGGCGACCTGGACATGCTGACGCTGAAGGCCGCGCGTTGCCTGAAACTGGCCGACGTGGCGCTGGTGGACGATCTTGTGCATCCGGACATTCGCACCCTGCTGCGGCCAGACGCTGAAATCGTGCCGGTCGGCAAGCGCGGCGGCTGCCCGTCGGCGTCGCAAGCCGCCATCGAGCAACGGATGATAGACGAAGCCCGCGCCGGCAAAACGGTGGCGCGGATCAAGGGCGGCGACCCCTTCGTCTTCGGCCGCGGCGGCGAGGAAATGCTGACGCTGCAAGCGGCCGGCATCGAGGTGGAAATCGTCAACGGCCTCAGCGCCGGCCTGGCGGTGCCGGCCACGCTGGGCATTCCGCTGACCCACCGCCATTTCGTCCACGGCGTGACCTTTGTCTCCGGCCACCCGCACCAGGACGGCGACGAGCCCAACTGGCAGGCGCTGGCGCAAAGCGGCATAACGCTGGTGATCTATATGGGCATCAAGCGCTTGCCGCTGATCCGCGCCGAGCTGCTGCGCCACGGCCTCGCAGCCGACACCCCGGCGGCGGCGATAGAAAACGGTACGCTGCCGCAGCAGCGCCAGGTGCTGAGCACGCTGGACACTTTGGAACAAGACATGAGCGCAGCCGGCATCCACAGCCCGGCGCTGATCGTCATCGGACCGACGGTGGCGCTGGCATCCTGTAGCCCCTCAGCGCTCGAGCGCAGCGAGGCTCCCTTGCAGGGCAAGGGCGGAGGGATTGGGAATGAGTCCAAGTGGCTGCCGACTGAACTCGCACAGTGAAGAGGCCCGGCTTTGCCGGGGCCTGTAGAACAGAATCGAATGACTACATTGCAGCCAAAGGAATACGCATGATCATCTGCATAGGCGCCGGCCCCGGCGACATCGGCTACCTGCCGCAGCGCTCGGCCCAACTGATACGCGAGGCCGACGTCGTGGCCGGCTTCAACGCGGTGGTGGACGTGGTCCGCCCGCTGATCCCGGACAGCGCCGAAGTGATACAGATGGGCTACCGCGACCAGGTGGCCCAGCTGGACATCGTCGCCGAGCGCCACCATGCCGGCAAGAAATGCGTGGTGGTGTTCATGGGCGACATCCACTTCAGCGGCTTCCAGTACCTGGAGCGGGTGGAGCGCGCCTGCGGCCACCCGGTGGAAACGATACCCGGCATCTCCTCGTCGCAGATCCTGGCCTCGCGCGGCAAGGTGTGCTTCGACGAAACCAGCTTCATCACCTTCCACCGCCGCGGCGACCTGACCCCGTTCAAACGCCACCTGGTGCACGTGCTGCAGGACGGCCGCAACGCCATCGTGATCCCCTGCCCCTGGGACGAAGCGCGCTCCTTCATGCCCTGGCACATCGCCGCCTACCTGCTGGAAAACGGCATCCCGGCCGGCCAGCCGGTGGAAGTGTGGGAAAACCTGACCCGCAACGAGGCGGAATGGCGCGGCACGCTGGCCGAGTGCGCCGAACAGCGCTTCTCCGACATGAGCATCATGCTGATCCGCACCCTCGTGCCGATGGACAGCCAGATCGAGCCGACCCACAAATGAGCCAGCCAGACTACGCCATCGTGCTGGCCGGCCACGGCAGCCGCGACCCGGACGGGGTCAACGAGTTCATGCAGCTGGTGGACGCGCTGAAGGCGCGCGCCGGCGAGCGCCCGGTGGCCCACGGCTTTCTGGAGTTCGCCCGCCCGACCATAGACGAGGCGGTGGAGCAGGTGCTGGCCGCCGGCGCCAAGACCGTGGTGATGGTGCCCGGCGTGTTGTTGGCCGCCACCCACGCCAAGAACGACATGCCCAGCGAGCTGTTGGCGCTGCAGCAGGCGCATCCGGGCGTCGAATTCCACTTCGGCGCGGCGCTGGACCTGCATCCGCGGCTGTTGGCGCTGTGCCGCCAGCGCATCGTCGAGGCCGAAGCCGCGTCGCCGCACACAGTGTCGCGCAACGACGCCTGTCTGGTGGTGGTGGGCCGCGGCACCTCGGACCCGGACGCCAACTCCGAAATCTCCAAGCTCGCGCGGATGCTGGAGGAAGGCCTGGGCTTCGCCGCGTCTTTCGTCTGCTATTCCGGCACCGCCAAGCCGCTGGTGGCCGACGGCCTGCGCGCCGCCGCGCTGCTGGGTTACCGCCGCATCGTGGTGCTGCCCTACTTCCTGTTCGATGGCGTGCTGGTCAAGCGCATCTACGGCGCGGCGGCGGACCTGGCGGCGCGCCATCCGGAGATCGAGGTGCTTAGCGCCGGCTATCTGGGCCCGGACCCGCAAGTGGCCGAGGTATTCCTCGAGCGCGCGCAGGAAGGCGTGGAAGGCCGCGCCGCGATGAACTGCGCGCTGTGCAAGTACCGGGTGCAGATCGTCGGCTTCGAGCAGCAGGTGGGCGAGCCGCAGCGCGGGCACCACGGCAAGGTGCGCGGCCTGCTGGAGCGGGAGCCTGCCGCCAACCAGCCGCCGGCCTGGAAGCGCTACACCCCGCATCCTATCGAGGCGGAAAGCATGCGCATCATAGACGAGGGCCGCGACTGGTCGGCCTTCCCCGCCGAGCAACGCACCGCGCTGATGCGGCTGGTGCACACCACCGGTGACTTCAACAGCGTCGACGACCTGTTCTTCTCGCCCGGTGCCTGCGAAACCGGCATGCGCGCGCTGCTGCGCTGCCGCCGCGTGGTCACCGACGTCACGATGGTGGAAACCGGCCTGAAGCGCGAAGTGCTGCGCCAGCTGGAAGTGGAAACCTGGTGCGGCGTGCACGACGAGGAAACCCGGCTGCTGGCCGAGGCCAGCGGTCTCACCCGCTCCGCCGCCGGCATCCGCCGCGCCTGGCAGAAGTTCGGCAACGACTGCGTGGTGGCGATAGGCGACGCGCCCACCGCGATCCGCGAAGTGGTGCGCCTGGTGCGCGAGCACGGCTGGCGGCCGCAGCTGGTGGTGGGCCTGCCGGTAGGTTTCGTCGGCACCCGCGAATGCAAGGAAGAGCTCCGCGCTCTGCTGCAAGTGCCGCGCATCACCAACCGCGGCACCCGCGGCGGCTCGCCGTGGGCGGCCACCGTGGTCAACGCGCTGATGATAGACGCGATCGAACACGTCCATCAGCAACAGCAACGGGAAGAATGAGCCCGGTGCGCCAGCCTTACAACCTTGCCGCCCCGGCCCCCAACGGCATGCGCCGCGGCCGCACCACCGGCAGCTGCGCCACCGCCGCCGCCAAGGCGGCGCTGCTGATGCTGCTGGACGGCGTGGACGCCGACGAGGTCTTCATCAGCTTGCCGGACCCGGATTTTTACCTGGCGGTGCCGGTGCAAAGCGTGGCCTGGCTGGACGCGGACACCGTCCGCGCCGAGGTGCTGAAGTACGCCGGCGACGACCCGGACAACACCGACGGCGCGACGATCTTCGCCGAGGTAAGGCTCAACGGCAGCGGCGCGCTGCGCTTCCTGGCCGCGGCCGGCGTCGGCATGGTCACCCAGCCTGGCCTGCGCATCCCGCCCGGCGAGCCGGCGATCAACCCGGTGCCCAGGCAGATGATGCGGATGGCGGTGGAGGAAGCGCTGGCGGGCCGGCCCGATCCGGGCTTCGACCTGGCGATAGGCTGCGTCGACGGCGACAAGATCGCCAAGCGCACCTTCAACCCGATGCTGGGCATCGTCGGCGGCATCTCGATACTGGGCACCAGCGGCATCGTCGAACCGATGTCGCAGGCGGCGTGGATCGCGTCGATCGAAGTCTATGTGCGGGTGGCGCTGGGCGAGCTGCCGTCGGCCATCGCCGTCACCCCCGGCAAGATAGGCCGCGGCTACGCCGCCGACGCGCTGGGGCTGGAAAAAAAGCAGGTGGTGCAGATCGCCAACTTCGTCGGCGACTCGCTGGACTTCGCCGAATCGGTGCTGATCGAACAGGGCCGCATCCTCGACACGCTGTGGGTGCTGGGCCACCCGGGCAAGATCGCCAAGCTGCTGGACGGCGTCTGGGACACCCACTCCGGCAAGAGCGGCATGGCGATGGACGCCGTCGCCGGCGTCGCCGCCGATCTGGGCTATCCGCCCGAATTGGTGGCGCAAATCAAACAAGCGAATACCGTGGAGAACGTAGTGCAGATCATGAGCAGCCAGCCGGACCCGCGCGGCTACTGGATGGAGATAGAACGCCGTACCGCCGCGCTGATGGCGATCAAGGTGCCCAGCGTGCGGCAGGTGGCGGTGCGGCTGTTCAGCATGGACGGCACCCCGCTGGGAGAGGCCGCATGAAGCTGGGACGATTGATAGGCATAGGCGTCGGCCCCGGCCCGGCCGGCTTGATTCCGGTGGCGGCGCTGGCCGCGCTGCGCGAGGCAGACATCGTCTACCTGCCGCGCGCCACCTCCAGCGACACGTCGGTCGCCCGCCAATGCCTGGCCAGGCTGGAGCTGGACGAAAGCCGCTTCCGCGAGATCGAGTTCGAGATGAATCCGGACCGCGGCGCGCTGTCGCGCCATTACGGCGCGCTGGCCGAACAACTGGCCGCCGAATTGAAAACCGGCCGGAACGTCGCCTACCTGACCATAGGCGACTCGATGACCTACTCCACTTACGGCTACCTGCTGGCGGCGCTGCGCGAAATGCTGCCGGAACTGGAAACGCAGACCTTCCCCGGCGTCACCAGCTTCGCCGCCACCGCGTCGGCGCTGTCCTGGCCGCTGGGCGAAGGCAAGGAACGCATCCTGATCCTGCCCTGCCCCGACGATATGGAAGCGCTGCGAGCCGACATCGACAGCCACGACCTCATCGTGCTGATGAAGATAGGCAAGCGGCTGCCGGACGTGCTGGCGCTATTGAACCAGATGGGCATCGCCCAGTTGTGCGCCTTCGCCCGCCGCATCGGCCTGCCCGGCGAAGTGCTGTGCGCCGACGTCTCGCAATTGGACGCCGACGCCAGCGGCTACCTCGCCACCATGCTGATCCGCAAGACAGCCAGAGAAAGACGCCACTCATGAAAGTGTATTTCATCGGCGCCGGCCCCGGCGCCGCCGACCTGATCACGCTGCGCGGCAGCCGCCTGTTGGGCACGGCCCCCATGGTGCTGTACGCCGGCTCGCTGGTGCCGGCCGAGATGCTCAGCCACTGCCGCCCGGACGCGGAAATCCACGACACCGCCGAGCTGAACCTGGACCAGCAAGAAGCGCTGTACCGCCGTGCCCAGGCCGAGGGCAAGGACGTGGCGCGGTTGCACTCTGGCGACCCGGCGATCTACGGCGCCACCAACGAGCAGATGCGCCGGCTGGAAGCGCTGGGCATAGGCTACGAAGTGGTCCCCGGCGTGTCCTCGTTCACCGCCGCCGCCGCCGCATTGGGCAGCGAGCTGACCCGGCCCGAAGTGTCGCAGTCCATCATCCTGACCCGCACCAGCGGCCGCGCCAGCGCGGTGCCGGAGACGGAGTCGATCGCCAGCTTCGCCGCCCACCGCGCGACGATGTGCATCTTCCTGTCCGGCCAGCGGCTGAAGCAGACCGTCGCCGACCTGTCGCTGCACTACCCGCCGGATACCCCGGTGGCGCTGGTGCGCCGCGCCAGCTGGCCGGACCAATCGGTCCACCGCAGCACGCTGGGCAGGATGCTGGACGAGGTGAAGCAGAAGGACTGGCTGCTGACCACGCTGCTGTTGGTCGGCGAGGCGCTGTCGCGCGAAGGCGGCGTCGAATCCAGCCTGTACGCGGCCGGCTTCACCCACATTTTCCGCGACGGCGACGACCGCAAGACCAAGCGGACCAGCCTGCAGAAAGAAAACCAGGCATGAGCCGCGCCGTGTGGCTGGTGCGCGCCGAGGCGCTGCCGCTGGGACGGAAGCTGGCGGCGGCGCTGGACGCCCAGCTATACCAGCCGTGGCTGCAGCCCGACGCCAGCGGCCGCGAGCAATTTCGAGCCGCCTTTCATGCGCACAGCCACTGGATACTGGTGATGGCCAGCGGCATCGCCGTCCGCTACCTGGACGGCCTGCCGCAAAGCAAATACAGCGACCCGGCGGCGGTGGTGATGGACGAAGCCGCCCGCTTCGCCATCCCGCTATTGTCCGGCCACGAAGGCGGCGCCAATGCGCTGGCCTACGAAGCGGCGCGGCTGACCGGCGCAGTGCCGGCCATCACCACCGCGACGGAGGCGATCAAGCCACTGACGCTGGGCATCGGCTGCCGCCGCGGCAAAAGCGCCGAGGCCATCGAACAGGCCGTGCTGCACGCCTTGGCCGGCCGGCCGCTGACCGACGTGCGCGAAGTGGCGACGATAGACCTGAAGGCCGACGAGCTTGGCCTCTTGGCCTTCTGCGCCCGCCACGCGCTGCCCCTGCGCGTCATCGCCCGCGAAGACGTCGCCGCCCGCGGCTGGACCGGCGCGCCGTCGGACTGGGTGCGGCAGAACGTGGGCGTGGACGGCGTGTGCGAGCCGTGCGCGTTGATCGCCAGCCCCAGGGGACGGCTGATCGTGCCCAAGACCGCGGTGGATGGGGTGACGGTGGCGGTGGTGGAGGACGGGGTGGAATGGCTCGCATGAACATGACGATGGCCACCGATGCCACGATGGAGCCCATACAAGAAGGTAAAACATTGACGACGCGCCCCCACTCCCCTTTGTCGCGCGCCGGCAACAATCAGGCTGGCAAGGTTTTAAGCCGTCGCCTGTCTGAGTCCCGCGACGCTAGCGCGGGACGAGTTCGACGGCGCCTTGCCAGCCTGATTTTTGCCGGGAATTCGCGCGACGTAGGGGCGGCCTGGGGGTTGCAAGGGGGGCTGGCCGCGCAGCCCCCCTTGCCCCCGGCGGTGGAACCGCCCCTAAACATCACCTGCGAAGCAGGCACGAAAAATGACTTTAACAGGCGGAACACCCCGGCCAAGCCGATGCTTCCGCCCTATGCAATAAATGGATAACTGACAGAATGACCGGCAAACTCTACCTCGTCTCGGTCGGCCCCGGCCGCGCCGAACTGATCCCCGAGCTCGCCCGCCAGGCGCTGGCGGCGAGCGACGTGATCGTCTCCTACGACCTCTACCTGACCTGGGTACAGCCGTGGATCGCCGGCAAGGACATCCGCACGCTGCCGCTGACCCAGGAGCGCGAGCGCGCGCAGCTGGCGCTGGAAGAGGCCCGCGCCGGCAAGACCGTGGCCCTGCTGTCCAGCGGCGACATCGGCGTCTATGCGATGGCCACGCTGGCTTACGAGGACATGCGCGAGGACGATGTTTTCGACGTGCAGCTGATCCCCGGCATCACCTCGGCCAATTCCTGCGCGTCCTTGCTCGGCGCGCCGTTGTCGCACGACTTCGCCACGCTGAGCCTGTCCGACCTGCTGTGCCCGTGGGAATGGATCGAAACCCGCGCCCGCCACATCGCCCAGGCCGACCTGGCGGTGGTGTTCTACAACGTGCAAAGCCGCCAGCGCCAGGAAGGCGTCTACCGCATCCTGGACATCATGCTGGAGCACAAGAAGCCTGAGACGCTGTGCGGCATCGTCCGCAATGCCTACCGCGAAGACCAGGCCGTGGAGATCGTCACCCTGGCCGAGCTGCGGACCCGCCGCTTCGACATGCTGACCAGCATCGTCATCGGCAACCGCTTCACCCGCCGCAAGCGCAACTGGATGTTCACCCCGCGCGGCTACTTCAACTGGGACAACACCAGCGACACGGTCAAGGCCGACGCGCTGCCCGCGGGCGCGGCCTGGGTGTTTTCCGGCACCAGCGACGGCAACGCGCTGTCGCGCGCCATCGCCGAAACCGGCCGCGCGGTGGTGGTCAGCAGCGCCAGCGATTACGGCAACGAGCAAGCGCAGCAGGCCGTGCCTGGCGTCGCCACCGTCAGCGGCCGTCTCGGCGTCGAGCGCCGCCGCGAGCTGCTGTCCGGCAGCCGGGCTTCGGCCATCGTCGACGCCACCCACCCCTACGCCAGCGAGATGTCGCAGCAGCTGATGGCGCTGGCCGAGGAGCTGGACCTGCCCTATCTGCGCTACGAGCGCCCGGCCAGCCGCAGCGAACATCCGGTCATCCGCTGCGCCGACAGCGACGCGGCCGCCAAGCTGGCGATGACTAAAGGACGCCGCGTTTTCCTCGCCACCGGCAGCAAGGAGCTGCATCGCTTCCTCGCCGCCGACGCCGAGAAACAACAGCAATGGTTCGTCCGTCTGGCGCCGGACCCGCAGCACCTGCAGCGGGCGCTGGACCTGGGCATTCCGCGCTCGCGCGTCTGCGCGATGCAGGGCCCGTTCTCGCAGGCCGCCAACGAGGCGCTGTGGCGCGACTGGGGCATAGACTGCGTGATCAGCAAGGACAGCGGCGAAGCCGGCGGCTTCGATGCCAAGGCCGCGGCCGCCGCCGCGCTGGGCATCCCGTTCATCGTCATCGACCGCCCTCGACTGGACTATCCGCAAACATTCAGCGACTTTGACGCCGTGCTGGCGGCCCTGCCGCAGGGAGGCCAGGCATGAGTGCGCCGCGGCTTCCCGTTACCGTATTGACCGGTTTCCTCGGCGCCGGCAAGACCACGCTGCTGTCCAAGCTGCTGGAAAACAACAAGCAGCGCCGGCTGGCCATTCTGGTCAACGAGTTCGGCGAGGTGTCGATAGACGGCGGCCTGCTGCGCGACGCCGACGCCGGCGGCGTGGAAATCCATGATCTCGCCAACGGCCTGGTCGCCTACGACGACGACGCCGATTTCCTGCCCACCATGCTGGCGCTGTGGCAGCGCCGCCAGCAGATAGACCACGTGCTGATCGAAACCTCGGGCCTGGCGCTGCCCAGCGCGGTGATGGCCCAGCTGCAAAGCGAGGCGCTGGCGCCCTATTTCGTGCTGGACGCCACGCTGGCTGTGGTCGACACCCCGCTGCTGCTGGCCGGCCATTTCGCGCCGGCGGGAGACCAGGGCAAGGCAGATGCGGTGGCGGAGCTGTTCGACCAGCAGCTGGGCCACGCCGACATCGTGGTGCTGAACAAGATAGACGCGTTATCCGCCGATCAACTGCTGGCGGCGGAGGAAGCCGTGCGCCGGCAAGCGCCGTCGATCCGCTTCATCGAGCTGGCTTATCAAGCCAAGCTGGACACCCGGCTGACGCTGGGCCTGCATCTGCACGAAGCCTCGCCGGCCGCGCACCGCCATTACGGCCCGGTGGCCAGCATGCCGGGGCTCGCGATGCGGCCACTGGCCAACCAAACGCTGCTGGACGGCCACAGCCACGGCGGCCAGGCCGCGCACAGCCACGGGCTGTCCACCCACAAGCATTTCCACGAGCAGGACCCAGGCTGGCAATCGTTCATGATCCGCAGCAAGGAGGCGCAGCGCGCCGACAAGCTGGCCGCCGCGCTGGAGGCCATCGCCCGCGAGGAGCCGCTGCTGCGCATCAAGGGCTTCGCCGCCTGCGCCGACGGCCCCGGCCGGCTGCTGGCCCAGGGCGTGCGCAACCGCATCGAGTTGAGCCGCGACGAGGCGCTGGCCGCGCCGCGCCAGGCTCAGCTTGTGTTCATCGGCTACCACCCCAGCCGCCCGCGCGTGGTGGCGCTGCTGCGCGACATCACCGGCGCGCACTGGAGCTAACCGGTGAACGCATTGGAACTATGCGGGCTGGATTGGTCGCCGGACCCGGCCGCGGTGCCCGAGGCCAGGCTGCTGCGCGACATCGCGCTCGCAGTCCGGCCCGGCGAGTTCGTCGGCGTCATCGGCCCCAACGGCAGCGGCAAGACCAGCACGCTGCGTTGCGCCTTCCGCTTCAACAAGCCGCTGGCCGGCGAAGCCAGGCTGGACGGCGCCGACATCTGGTCCCAGTCCGCCACCTCCTTCGCCCGCCGTGTGGCGGTGGTGCTGCAGGAATTTCCGGAGGACTTCGGCCTGACCGTGCGCGAAGTGGCCGACATGGGCCGTATCCCGCATCAGTCGCTGCTGCGCGGTGGATCGGCCGCCGACCACGCCATCGTCGACGACGCGCTAGTCCAGGTGGGCCTGGCGGCGCAGCAACACCAGCCCTTCGCCACGCTGTCCGGCGGCGAAAAGCAGCGCGCGCTGCTGGCGCGGGCGCTGGCGCAGCGGCCAGAGCTGCTGATCCTGGACGAACCCACCAACCATCTGGACCTGCGCCACCAACTGTCGCTGCTGCGCCTGGTGCGTCGGCTGGGCATCGCCGCCGTCGCCACCCTGCACGACCTCAACCTGGCCTCCGCCTTCTGCCACCGCCTGTACGCGCTGAAGGCTGGCCGCATCGTCGCCAGCGGCGCGCCGGAGGACGTGCTGACGCCCCGGCTTTTGGCCGAGGTGTTCGGCGTGCGCGCGCTGGTGGACCGCCACCCGCAAGCCGGCCACCCCCGCATCACCCTGCTGGAAGAGGAAAACGCATGAAACTGAATCCGCCTTCGCTCATCGCCTGCGGCCTGGCCGCGCTGCTATCCGCCCACGTTCACGCCACGCGCTACCCGCTGACCATAGACAGCTGCAACCGCAAGGTCACCTTCCAGCGCGCGCCGCAGCGCGCCGTCAGCCACGACATCAACCTGACCGAGATGATGGTGGCGCTGGGCCTGCAAGGCCGCATGGCGGGCTACACCGGCATCAGCGCCTGGAACAAGCTGAACGCGCCGCTGAAGCAGGCGCTGGGCAAGCTGCCGGAGCTGGCCGGCGACTATCCGTCGTCGGAAGCGCTGCTGACCCGCAACGCCGATTTCTTCTTCGCCGGCTGGAACTACGGCCTGCGCGTCGGCGGCCCGGTGACGCCGACCTCGCTGGCGCCCTTGGGCATCAATGTCTACGAGCTCAGCGAATCCTGCGCCCACGTGATGAAGCGCTCGGCGGCCAGCCTGGACGACGTCTACCGTGACATCGACAACCTCGGCCGCATCTTCGACGTGGAGCCGCGCGCGCAGAAAGTGGTGGCCGACATGCGCGCCAAGGTGGACGGGGTCGCCGCCCGCGTCGCCAAGCGCAAGGCCACGCCGTCGGTCTTCGTCTACGACAGCGGCGAGGACCGCCCCTTCAGCGCCGGCCGGCTGGCAATGCCCGACGCGCTGATCCGCGCCGCCGGCGGCCGCAACATCCTGAACGACGTCAACGCCAGCTGGACCCGCGTCGACTGGGAAACCGTGGTGGCGCGCAATCCGCAAGCCATTGTGATCATCGACTACGGCAAGGTCACCGCCCAGCAGAAGATCGCCTTCCTGCAAAACCATCCGGCGCTGAACAAGATGGCGGCGGTGCGCGACAAGCGCTTCATCGTGCTGCCCTATGACAGCGCGACGCCCGGCATCGCCAACGCCGACGCGATCAGCGCGCTGGCGCGCAGCCTGCACCCGGAGTCCTTCGCCAAGTGATCCGCTCTGTCGTCAACCGTCCGCCGGCCTGGCCGCTGTTGGGCGCCTTGCTGGTCCTGCTCGCGCTGTCGCTGCCGCTGGCTTCCGGCCTGGGCGCCGCGCCGGTGGCCTTCTCCGTCAGCTCCAATGTGCTGCTGCACCAGTTGGGCCTGCCGGTGGCGCCGGCCTGGCCGCCGGGCCAGGACCTGATCATCTGGCAGCTGCGGCTGCCGCGCGTGCTGCTGGGCGGCATGGTCGGCGCCGGCCTGGCGCTGGTCGGCGCGGCGCTGCAGGCCACCACCCGCAACCAGCTGGCCGACCCGCACCTGCTGGGCGTCAGCTCCGGCGCCACGCTGGGCGCGGTGACGGTGCTGCTGTTCAGCGGCAATGTGCTGGGCGGCGCCACCCTGCCGCTGGCCGCCTTCGCCGGCGCCTTGCTGGCCACGCTGCTGGTCACCGGCATCGCCGTGCGCCAGCGCCGCTTGCAGGCCGAGCGGCTGCTGCTGGCCGGCGTAGCCGTGTCCTTTCTGCTGATGGCGCTGGCCAATCTGATGTTGTATCTGGGCGACCATCGCTCGGCCTCGGCGGTGCTGTTCTGGATGCTGGGCGGCCTGGGCCAGGCGCGCTGGGAGCTGCTGCCGGCGCCGCTGGCGGCGCTATGCCTGGGCCTGGCCGCGCTGCTGGCGGTGGCGCGGCCGCTGAACGCGCTGATGGCCGGCGAGCAGACCGCGGTCACGCTGGGCATACGCGTGACCCGGCTGCGGCTGGCGGTGTTCGCCGCCTCCTCGCTGCTGACCGGCACCATGGTGGCGGTCAGCGGGGCGATCGGCTTCGTCGGCCTGATGATTCCGCACATCGCCCGCCGCTGCGTCGGCGCCGACCACCGCCGCCTGCTGCCGGCCTGCGCGCTGTTGGGCGCGCTGTTCCTGATCTGGGTGGACGCCGCCGCGCGCACGCTGATCGCGCCGGAAGACATTCCGGTCGGCGTCGGCACCGCCGCCGTCGGCGGCGCCTTTTTCATCTGGCTGCTGCGCCGCTGACGGCGCGCGCCCCACACGCAAGGACGACACTATGAAAACCGATCCGGCCTCCCACCAGCGCATGACCGAGAAACGCAAGGCGGGCTTCGAGAAGAAAAAGGCCGCCGCCACCGGCGAAAAGGGCCTACTCATCGTCAATACCGGCACCGGCAAGGGCAAGAGCAGCGCCGCCTTCGGCATGGGCCTGCGCGCCGTCGGCCACGGCATGCGCCTGGGCGTGGTGCAATTCATCAAGGGCGCGCTGCACACCGCCGAGCGCGACCTGCTGGGCGGCTTCGACAACTGCGACTTCCACACCATGGGCGAAGGCTATACCTGGAACACCCAGGACCGCGAGGCCGACATCGCCACCGCGCGCAAGGGCTGGAAGCAGGCGCTGGCGATGCTGGCAAGCGACGATTACGACATGGTGATCCTGGACGAATTGAACGTGGTGCTGAAATACGAATACCTGCCGCTGAACGAGGTGCTGGCCGCCTTCGCCGCCCGGCCGGCGATGCAGCATGTGGTCGTCACCGGCCGCCACGCGCCCGAAGCCTTGCTGGAGGCCGCCGACCTGGTCACCGAGATGCGGCTGGTCAAGCACCCTTATCGCGAGCAAGGCATCAAGGCGCAGCGCGGGGTGGAATTCTGATGACGCCGCGGTCCTGCCCGGCGCTGTTCCTGACCGCGCCCGCCTCCCACCAGGGCAAGACCACAGTGACCGCGGCGCTGGCCCGCCATCATCGCAACTTGGGACGCCGGGTGCGGGTGTTCAAAACCGGGCCGGACTTCCTCGATCCCTACATCCTGGAGCGGGCCAGCGGCCACACTGTCTATGGCCTGGACCTGTGGATGAACGGCGAGGACGATTGCCGCGCGCGCCTGCATCAGGCCGCGGCGGAGGCGGACCTGATCCTGATCGAGGGCAGCATGGGCTTATTCGACGGCACGCCCAGCAGCGCCGATCTGGCCGAGCTGCTCGGCATCCCGCTGGCGGCGGTGATAGACGCCACCGGCATGGCGCAAACCTTCGCCGCCGTCGCCTATGGCCTGGCCAGCTTCCGCCCCGGCCTGGCCTTTCACGGCTTCATCGCCAACCATGTCGCCAGCGAGCGCCACGCCGAGATGCTGGCGCAGCAACTGCCTGAGCACCTGCCGCTGCTGGCCGCGCTGCGCCGCGACGAGGCGGCGCGGCTGCCGGAACGCCACCTAGGCCTGGTGCAGGCTCAGGAAATCGCCGACCTCGACGCCCGTCTCGACAGCGCGGCGGCTCAGATCGCCGCCACCGCGCTGGCCGGGCTGCCGCCGTCGGCGGCGTTTCCCACCGTCAAGCTGGCCGAGATGCCGCCGCTGCTGGCCGGCAAGCGCATCGCCATCGCCCGCGACGCCGCCTTCGCCTTCGTCTACCCGGCCAATCTGGAGATGCTGCGACGACTGGGCGCGGAACTGGCCTTCTTCTCGCCGCTGGCCGACCCCGCGCTGCCAAACTGCGACGCGGTCTACCTGCCCGGCGGCTACCCGGAACTGCATCTGGACGCGCTGGCCGCCAACACGGCGCTGAAGGCGGAGCTGCATGGACACATTGAGGCCGGCAAGCCGCTGTACGCCGAGTGCGGCGGCATGCTCTATCTGCTGGACCGGTTGACCAGGCGCGACGGCGACAGCGCGGCGATGCTGGGGCTGCTGCCCGGCCACGCCACGCTGCAAGAGCGGCTATGCGGGCTGGGCCTGCAGCAAATGGACTTCCCCGGCGGCGCGCTGCGCGGTCATACTTTCCACTACACCCGGCTGGAAACAGCGCTGGAGCCGATTGCCCGCGCCGCGCGCGCCAGCGGCGCGGGAAGCGGCGAGGCGCTGTACCGCCGCGGCAGCCTGCTGGCCAGCTACTTCCACGCTTACTTCCCGTCCAATCCCCTAGCCGCAGCGAGCCTGTTTCTGCCATGAACCGTTACCCACAAGCCGACATCGACGCCGTCTACCGCGCCATCCGCGAACGCCGCGACATGCGCCACTTCAAGGCGGACCCGGTCGATCCCGACACCCTGCAGCGGCTGCTGGCCGCCGCCCACTTCGCGCCCAGCGTCGGCTTCATGCAGCCATGGCGCTTCATCCGCATCCGCGGCGCGGAGCTGCGCCGCCAGTTGCATGCCTTGGTGGAGGAGGAGCGCATCCAGACCGCCCGCGCGCTGGGCGAGCGCGAAGAAGAGTTCATGAGGCTGAAAGTGGAAGGCTTGCTCGAATGTGGCGAAGTGCTGGTGGCGGCTCTGATGGACGGCCGCGAGCGCCATGTGTTCGGCCGCCGCACGCTGCCGGAGATGGACCTGGCTTCGGTAGCCTGCGCGATCCAGAACATGTGGCTGGCCGCCCGCGCCGAGGGCCTGGGCCTGGGCTGGGTATCCATCTTCGATCCCGCCAAACTCGCCTCACTGCTGGCGATGCCCGCCGGTGCGCGGCCAGTGGCGATACTATGCCTGGGACACGTGGAAGCATTCTATGAAAAACCCATGCTGGAGCAGGAAAACTGGGCTCATCGCCAAAGCCTGGCTGACCTGATATACGACGATAGCTGGCCGGCAGTGCATGATCATGGGTAACATCTGGAAACGATGGCAGCCGCAGCGGTATAGCCTGTTTGGCCACGCAGCCCAAGCCCTCACTCAAAATAGGCGCTCATTCCTCAGAGCCATCCTGCGGTGAAATTACGGGAGACTTGACTCCTGCTTTTTTGCTAAACCCTGTTTTCATCTTTTCCAAGCGGCGGCGGGATCATCTTTGCGCAAGCCCAAGCCAAGCCATACATCAAAGCAAGTCACTCCAGACCTAAAACCCAGCCTCATCATCGGAATCGCCTTCTTCGCCCGGGGCCGGTGGAATGTATTGCAATAAATCGCCAGGCTGGCAGTGCAGGTGCCGGCAGATCGCCTCCAGCGTTGAAAAACGGAAGCCTTTGATCTTTCCCTGCTTCAGCAGCGACAGATTCTGTTCCGTAATGCCTATGGCGTGGGCAAGATCCTTGGATTTCACTTTGCGCTGAACAAGTAGCACGTCCAGGTTGATTTTTATGGGCACAGGATGCTTTCTTCAGATGAATTGCTTGTTTTCGCGCGCCAGAACCACGCCTTCCTGCTGAATGCGCGCAATCACCATGACCACCGCGGCGATGAACAAGCTCTCCAAGTTGCCGCTATCCACGCCGAAAGTAATTTGGTGACGCCCGGCAGGCCACATCATGGTCAGCCACAGTCCCATCAGCGGCTGGACCAGAATTTCCGCCAACACCCATAGCGCAACCCTGGAACCGACCTTAGCCAGCAAGGACGCGGAACGCTCAGAGAAGTACTCGCCCTCGGCGTACAGGCGGAACAGACGG
Source organism: Chromobacterium sp. CCUG 76385 (assembly GCF_059916625.1). NCBI lineage: Bacteria > Pseudomonadati > Pseudomonadota > Betaproteobacteria > Neisseriales > Chromobacteriaceae > Chromobacterium > Chromobacterium sp. CCUG 76385. The sequence goes on along the minus strand of NZ_JAUCGU010000001.1, from coordinate 61,837 downwards.
CGCAGCGCATTCAAACCCTGGGCCAGCACCAGCAAGGGGACGCAGGATATCACTGCGCCGCCTATCCGCTGCCAAAGCGGCACGTCCATCAGCTTGAAGTTGCGCAGTCCATAAAAGCCCTGGCTGGTATCGATGGTGATGCTCAAGCCGGCATCCAGGATGGCTTGGGGAAACAGCCACAGCAAGAGATGAAACAGCAGCATGGCGCAAATGCCAAGAAAGGTGACGCAGGCCATGCCGGCGCAGTAGCGGCTTAATCGTGAAGAATTCATCGCTTGTCCTTAGTGTTGTTGCGAAGCGGTGCCGACGGAACATCGCCGAAGGGAGTTCACTGCACCCAGTATTTTTTATTGTTAAACGATAATTTATTGCTGCGCAAGTTTAACTTTATCACTGTGGCGCTTCCGTCACATCCCACCCGTCGCCAACCTTCCCCGCACAAAACGCCGAAAGCCAAGCCTGGCTTGTCATGGCGGCGACCTTTTCTCTATCAAGCAAGATAATGAACGTAAAACAACTAAAAATTATTGTTTTACAGTAAATTTTATTTCCAATACAGTCATCTCGATGTGCGAGTGGTCAGCCCATCTCGCGGTTTGCAGAAGACGTCTGGACACATTGATGCGCCCAGACGGCAAGAATTGAGGTACGGCATGAATGAACAAAATGCTGGCGGCACAGCCAGCAAGGGATTAATCGCCAAGTTCCTGGCCTTGGCGGCGCCGTATTGGCGCTCGGAAGACAGATGGATGGCGTGGGCGCTGCTGCTGACCATCAGCGCGCTGAACATTGCCATGGTCTACTGCAATGTCCTGCTCAACCAGTGGAATGGCGACTTCTTCAATGCCTTGCAACAACACGACTGGGACCGCTTCCTACAGCTGTTACAAGTGTTCGCCGCGCTGGCCTTCGGCTTCATCGGCTGCGCGGTGCTGATGTCCTACCTGACGTCCATGCTGAATTTGCGTTGGCGGCGGTGGTTGACCGATTTTTATCTTGGACAATGGCTGGAGGGCCGGGCCTATTGCCTGCTGGAGTTGAAGGCCTATGGCACGGACAACCCCGACCAGCGCATTGCCGAGGATCTGAAGGCGCTGACCGCGACATCCTTGAATCTCGGTTTTGAATTGATCCGCAATCTGGCTACCCTGGTCTGCTTCATCGGCCTACTCTGGCAGTTGTCCGGTCCGCTAAGCCTGGCGCTGATTGGCTGGAACGTCAGCCTTCCCGGCTATCTGGTCTGGGTTGCGCTGGCCTATGCGCTGCTGGGCAGCGGACTGATGCATGTGCTTGGCCGCCGGCTGTCTCGCATCAATATGGAAGGCGAGCGGCGCGAGGCGGATTTTCGCTATGCCTCGGTACGGCTGCGCGAGCATGCGCAGGCGGTGGCGCTGAGCGGCGGCGAGGATGTCGAGCGCAGCGCGCTCAACCGTCGCTTTCAAGCCATCTGCGCCAACTGGCGCCTGCTGATAGGCGCGGAATGGCGTTTGAACGGGGCGCGCGCCGGTTACGCGCAATTGGCGGTGATTTTCCCGATGTTGGTATGCGCGCCGGGCTATTTTGCCGGCAAACTCGCGCTGGGCGGGCTGATGCAGGCCATTTCTGCATTCGCCCAGGTGCAGGGCGCCTTGAGCTGGATGGTGAACGCGTATGAGATCCTGGCATCGTGGAAAGCCAATATCGAACGCTTGTCCTCTTTTCAGCGCGCCGCGCAGCAAGCGCGGCAGGAACTGGCGCATAGCCGAATCTCGCGACGCCCTGGAGATGAAATTCGACTCAGCGCCCTGGACGTGTCGCTGCCGGATGGGCGGGTATTGCTGCAGGGCATCAATCTACAGGCGTCCGCAGGAGAACGCATTGTGCTGAAGGGCGCCTCCGGCAGCGGCAAAAGCGCTCTGCTGAAAGCGCTGGCCGGCATCTGGCCATGGGGAAAAGGCCATATCACCCTGCCGCCCAATAAAGTGATGTTCTTGCCGCAGCTGCCGTATTTGCCGATTGGCACCTTGCGCGAGGCCATCAGCTACCCCGCGGCAAGCGATGCCTTTACCACGGTGCAGCAGACATTCGTGCTATCGCAATGCCGATTAGGGCATTTGACGCCGCAACTGGATGAAAACTGCAATTGGTCCGCCAGGCTATCGGCCGGCGAACAGCAGCGTCTGGCCTTGGCCAGGGCCTTATTGCACCGGCCGCAGTGGTTGCTGCTGGATGAGGCCACCTCGGCCCTGGACTTGCCCAACCAGCAGCACTGCTACGCGTTGTTGCGCACAGAGCTGCCTCATTGCACGATCATCAGCGTCTCTCATCGGCCGGAGGTGGATGCTTGCCATGACCGGGTCTGGCAGATAGGCGACTACAGCCTTGAGCCATCCACTGGCGCAGAAATGTTGAGGAACGGCAAAAACCAGAGCATAGACTGCGCGGTCAGCGTCTAGGGGCTGTTGACGTTTGGAGAGCGGTCGCGCCGGGATGCGTTTTGCGGCGAATCGAGGCGTTTCGCGCGCCGCATAGTCATTCTCTGCCAGCGCGGAACAACGAAGAGTCGGCGCGAAAGGCGCCCGGCCCTGCGGGTTTGGCCGCTTTGTGCCGGAAGCCGCGTTGCCCAGCCCTTGCATAGAATGACTATGCGGCGGACTGCGCGCCTTGCTTCCGGCCCAAATCGGCGCAAACGCGATCCACTCACCAAACGTCAACAGCCCCTAGCAATCGTGCAATAGAGGGCGGCCGCCGCCGCCCTTAATGCACCGCTCATTGCGATTCGCCGGCAATCCAGCGATACACCTGCGCCCCCAGCGCCGCGCCTATGATAGGCGCCAGCCAGAACAGCCACAGCTGCCGCACCGCCCAATCGCCGACGAACAAGGCCACGCCGGTGCTGCGCGCCGGATTGACCGAAGTATTGGTGACCGGAATGCTGATCAAATGGATCAGGGTCAGCGCCAGGCCTATCGCCAACGGCGCGAAACCCGCCGGCGCGCGCTTGTCGGTGGCGCCCATGATGACCAAGAGGAAAAACATGGTCATCACCACTTCGCACACCAAGGCCGCCAGCAGCGAATAACCACCCGGCGAATGCTCGGCGTAGCCGTTGGACGCAAAGCCCTTGGCCACGTCGAAACCGGCCGCGCCGCTGGCGATCACGTACAGCACGGCCGCCGCCGCAATCGCGCCCAACACCTGCGCCACGATGTACGGCCCAAGCTGTTTGGCGGGAAAACGACCGCCCGCCCACAGCCCAATGGACACCGCCGGGTTCAAATGGCAACCGGAAATATGGCCGATCGCGTAAGCCATGGTCACCACCGTCAGGCCAAAAGCCAGCGCCACACCCGCAAAGCCAATGCCCACATTGGGAAACGCCGCCGCCAGCACCGCGCTGCCGCAGCCCCCTAGCACCAGCCAGAAAGTACCCAGAAACTCCGCTGCATAGGATTTCATCGCCGCCCCTCTTCAGGTTTCGAACAGAACAGGCCAATGCGCGTCAGTCCAATGCGCATTGAATGCCTGAACGCTAGGGGCTGTTGACGTTTGGTGAGTGGATCGCGTTTGAGCCGATTTGGGCCGGAAGCAAGGCGCACAGTCCGACGCATAGTCATTCTATGCAAGGGCTGGGCAACGTGGCTTCCGGCCCAAAGCGGCCAAACCCGCAGGGCCGGGCGCCTTTCGCGCCGACTCTTCGTTGTTCCGCGCTGGCAGAGAATGACTATGCGGCGCGCGAAACGCCTCGATTCGGCGCAAAACGCATCCCGGCGCGACCGCTCTCCAAACATCAACAGCCCCTAGTCGTTTAACCATAGCAAATGAAACAGCAATCCTGCTCGCCGCCAAGCCGCAAGCGGACCAACATCTTTGCCCCCGCTTACCAAGAACCCGTTCAAAGCCATTTCCGCACGGCACTGGCTTAAGCCGTAACCCTATGCGCGGCGGAAGGCGCAAGCTTTGGCCATTTCAAAGCCAGACTTGGCACCCATGCCGATGTGTGCCGGCCATCAGCAAAGTGCTGCGCCAAGCGCCTAAAAAAACAAAGACATATTCCAAATAAGACCACACTCTTGGCAGGGTGGCACTGGATGGCACTCTGGGTTAATCTGCCGACGATAAAGCTGAACCCATTGCCTACTGCGCCCGTCTCAGCAACCATTACAATACATATTAAGCGACGCCCCACGGCGCCCGACAACAACCAGGACCCGATCCGGGACTTTCCCTTAGAGAAGCATTACCATGGCAATCAGTGTTTTCGACCTGTTCAAGATCGGCATCGGCCCGTCCAGCTCCCACACCGTGGGACCGATGCGCGCAGCCCGCCAATTCATCAGCCGCCTGGAGAAGGACGGCTTGCTGGATGCTACCGTCCGCGTCAACGCCGAGATGTTCGGCTCGCTTGGCGCGACTGGCAAAGGCCACGGCACGGATGTGGCGGTGTTGCTGGGCCTGCAAGGCGAGCAGCCTGATCTGGTCGATACCGATGCGGTGGACGGCATGCTGGCCGCCATCCGCGAACAGCGCAAACTGAAGCTGCTGGGCAAGCGTGAGATCGATTTCGTCGAAGGCGAGCATCTGGTGCTGCATAAGAAGAAGACCCTGCCCTACCACCCCAACGGCATGATCTTCGAAGCCTTCGCCGCCGATGGCCAAAGCCTGTCCAAGCGCGCCTACTACTCCGTCGGCGGCGGTTTCGTGGTCGATGAGGCGGCGATCGACGCCGGCTTCGTCCCGCCGGGCGTCACCGAATTGAAGCACCCGTTCAAGAGCGCGGCTGAGTTGCTGGCGCTGTGCCAGCGCCACGGCAAGAGCATCAGCCAGATCATGCTGGAAAACGAGCTGGCCTGGCGCAGCGAAGAAGAAGTGCGCGCCGGGTTGTTGAACATCTGGAACGTGATGCAGGCCTGCGTCAAGCGCGGCTGCGAGCGCGACGGCATCCTGCCGGGCGGCATGAAGGTAAAACGCCGCGCCGCCGACATGCACCGCAAGCTGCTCGCCACCCCGGAAGCCGCCATGCGCGATCCGCTGACGGTGATGGACTGGGTCAACCTGTACGCGCTGGCGGTCAATGAAGAAAACGCCGCCGGCGGCCGCGTGGTCACCGCGCCCACCAACGGCGCGGCCGGCATCATCCCGGCGGTGATGCACTACTACGCCCGCTTCGTGCCGGGCGCCAACGATGACGGCATCGTCCGCTTCCTGCTGACCGCCGGCGCCATCGGCATCCTGTTCAAGCTCAACGCGTCGATCTCCGGCGCCGAGGTAGGCTGTCAGGGCGAAGTGGGCTCGGCCTGCTCCATGGCGGCTGGCGCCTTGTGCGAAGTGATGGGCGGCACGCCCGAGCAGGTGGAAAACGCCGCCGAGATCGGCATGGAGCACAACCTGGGCCTGACCTGCGATCCGGTCGGCGGCCTGGTGCAAGTGCCCTGCATCGAGCGCAACGCGATGGCGTCGGTCAAGGCGATCAACGCGGTGCGCATGGCGCTGCGCGGCGACGGCCAGCATTTCGTGTCGCTAGACCGCGTGATCAAGACCATGCGCGACACCGGCATGGACATGAGCACCAAATACAAGGAAACCGCCCGCGGCGGCCTGGCGATCAATGTGATCGAGGTGCCGGTCAACATCGTGGAATGCTGATCCGCACCGCCTGAGAAAATGCGGCCATGGCACTCCGCCATGGCCGTTTTTTCGCGCTGGCATCCGTGCCGGCAAGCTGGCACACTGAACCCGAACCTATACGCAAGAATACTCCGTGCACGCACTTGATATCGAAACGCCCCGCCTCCGCCTGCGTCCGCTTCAGGAACAGGACGCCGCGTTCATCCTGGAACTGCTGAACGAACCGGCCTTTCTCGCCAACATCGGCGACAAGGATGTGCGCGATCTGGACGGCGCTCGCCAATACATCGCGAAAGGCCCGCAAGCCAGCTATCAACAGCATGGCCACGGCCTGCTGCTGGTGGAGTTGTCGCACGACGCCACCCCGATCGGCATCTGCGGCCTGGTCAAACGCGATTGCCTGCCGCACCCGGACATCGGCTACGCCTTCCTCGAACGCCACTGGGGCCGCGGCTATGCCTGCGAAGCCGGGGCGGCCTGCCTGGACCATGCCCGCAACGTCCTGAACATCGGCGTTGTCGTCGGCATCACCGCGCCGCACAATCAGGGATCGATCCGCGTGCTGGAGAAGCTTGGCCTGCGCTACGACCGCCTGCTGGAGTTGCCCGGCATAGAGGGGCCAAGCCTGTACTTCGTTCCTGCCGAAGAGGCATAGGCGCGCCCAAGCGACGCCGATTGGCCTGGCCCGGGCGTCCAAACCAGACATGAAAAAAGCCGGGACAATGCCCGGCTTTGTTTTTTACCCTGATTTCTCAGATCAAACCGACAGGTAGGACGACTGCTTCAAACCGCGGCAGAACTCGGCGAAGAACTGGCTGCGCTCTTCAGCGCTCAGATCGCACTCGCGCGTTTTGGCTTCGTAACGGTTCAGCAGATCTTCCGGCGACAGGTGCACGTAGCGCAGCATGTCCTCGATGGTGTCGTGCTCTTCGATGCCGGAAATCTCCAGCTCGCCGCCGGCGCGGACGTATACGTTCACCGAGTCGGTATCGCCGAACAGATTGTGCATGTCGCCCAGGATTTCCTGATACGCGCCGACCAGGAACACCGCGATCAGGTATTCATCGCCCTGCTTCACCTCATGCACCGACATGCTGGACTCGATGCTCTGCTGATCAACATACTGCTTCAGCTTGCCGTCGGAGTCGCAGGTCAGGTCCTGCAGCACGGCGCGGCGGGTTGGCTGCTCGGCCAGGCGATGCAGCGGCATGATGGGCAGCACCTGGTCGATGGCCCAGGTGTCCGGCAGGCTCTGGAATACCGAGAAGTTGCAGAAGTATTTGTCGGCCAGGCGATCCGTCAGCTCGTCATACACTTGGCGCTGCGAACGCTGGCTGGCCTGCAGCTGGTTGTGCAGACGGCGGCACAGCGCGGCGTGCACATCTTCGGCCAGCGCTTTTTCCTTCAGCGACAGACGGCCTTCGGCATACATTTCGCCCACTTCCGATACATAGTGGCTGGCGCGGTAGTAGATCTCGGTGACCAGCTCTTCATCATTGAGGCTGGCCAAGCCAACCAGCTTGCGCAACGGGCGGGACAGCTCATCGATGTTGTCGATCGGGTCCACCGCGTCCGGCAGGCGCTCGACGTCGGTCACGTTCATCAACAGCACGGCATGGTGCGCGGTCATGGCGCGGCCGGATTCAGACAGAATGCGCGGATGCGGGATGCCGTTCTCGTCGCAGAACTCGGCCAGCATGGAGACGATCACGCGGGCGTATTCGTCCATGTCGTAGTTGATCGAGCTGTCGTTGCGCGAATGGGTGCCGTCGTAATCGACGCCCAGGCCGCCGCCCACGTCCACATGGTCCACCGGCATGCCCAGCGCGCGCAGTTCGGCGAAGTAGCGGATGGCTTCGCGGAAGCCGATGCGGTAATCGCCGATATTGGCGATCTGCGAACCCATGTGGAAGTGCATCAGCCGCACGCACTCGGACAGGCCGGCAGCCGCCAGCTTGTCGGTGGCGGAAATCAGCTGGCCGGCGGACAGGCCGAACTTGCCCTTTTCGCCGCCGGTGTCGGACCACTTGCTGGACGCCAGGGACGACAGACGCACGCGCAGGCCGATATTGGGCTTGATGCCCAGCTTGCGCGACTCCTCGATCACCAGATCGACTTCCGATTCTTTTTCAATGACGATGAAAACCTGATGGCCCAGGCGTTCGCCGATCAGCGCCAGGCGGATGAACTCGCGGTCTTTGTAGCCATTGCAGACGATGGTGCAGCCCTTGGGCGCCAGCGCCAGCACGGCCATCAGTTCCGGCTTGGAGCCGGCTTCCAAGCCGATGGAGACGTCAGGCGTGGCGATGATGCTCTTGACCACCGCCTCCTGCTGGTTGACCTTGATCGGATAGATGGCGGTATAACGGTTGCCATAGCCCTGCTCCGAAATCGCCTTGTCGAAAGCGCCGCACAGGCGGGTGACGCGATCCTGCAGGATGTCCGGGAAGCGGACCAGCAGCGGCAGGTCCAGGCCCTTGGCGCCCAGATCATGCACCAGCCGGTACAGATCAATTTCCTTGTGCTGGCGCGCATTGGGACTCACGACGATATTGCCGTTGTCCCCGACATCGAAATAACCAGCCCCCCAATGCCGGATGCCATACAGGCTCCGGCTATCAGCCACAGACCAAGCCATGAGTTTTCCTCTCAGAACTTATGATGGATAACCCCGCTCCTTAGTGCACGGCTTTCGGGCTCTACAGCTTTTATGTGGGCCTGGGATGTCGGAGCGAAACAGAGTGAATTGTAGTTGTTGCACAGCGCAAACGAGCGCGGATTGTAGCAACATCAGGCTGATTGACAAGTAAAAAAAATCTCCCGGCCGCACAGCGCTCCGCGCTCAGCGCGCAACCCTGCGGCCATCAGGGTTTGCCCGGGAAAAAATCCATGCTGACAAAACAAAGGATTGCAGGCTTGGCCCGCGCCCAGCCATGACATTCGGCATTTTTCAGCAGATAGTTTCACCGCCAACATTTTCCGCTTCAAACATAGTTTTTCGTCAAATTCGCAACACCTTGCCGCCCATCGCGCCAGCCTGCAGCATGACGCGCCAATGGCATCGCGCTTACAATCGGAAGACCATCCACCCTCCGCACAGCACACGCACCATGAGCCGCTTCTTGCAGCACGCCCTCGCCGCCGACCCCACCCATCCCAGTTGGAACTTACCCAATGGCCTTTGCGCGCGCTGGCTCGCCCCCGGCTGCGTGCAGCTGGACGGCGCGCCGGACGATGCCGATTCGGTGTTGCTGTCCTGCGGCGTGCATGGCAATGAAACCGCGCCGATCGAAGTGGTGGACGGCATACTCTACGATCTGGCCGCCGGCCGGCTTGCCCTGAACTGCAGGCTGCTGGTGATATTCGCCAATCCGCAGGCGATCCGCGACGGCGCGCGCTACAGCCAGTACGACATGAACCGCCTGTTCAACGGCGCGCACAGCGCGCAGCCGGAGCTAGCCGAGTCGCAACGCGCAGCGCAACTGGAGAACCTGGCTGCCGGCTTCTTCCATGCAGCGCGCAAACGCAGGCTGCACTATGACTTGCACACCGCCATCCGCGGCTCGGTGTTCGAGAAGTTCGCCATCTATCCCTATCTGCACGAGCGCAGCCACAGCCGCGAACAGCTTGCCTGGCTGCAGCAATGCGGCATCGAGGCGGTGCTGCTGCACAGCCAGCCTGCCAATACCTTCAGCTACTTCACCAGCCGCCACTGCGCGGCGGACGCCTTCACGCTGGAACTGGGCAAGGCCAGGCCGTTCGGCCAAAACGATCTGGCGCGCTTTGCCGGCATAGACCAAGCCTTGCGCAAACTGCTATCCACGCCCGACGCCGCCATCGCGCCGCTGGACGCGCCAAACCTGCCGTTATTCCGCGCCAAGTACGATCTGGTCAAACACAGCGAGTCTTTCTGTCTGCATCTGGCCGATAGCGTGGAAAACTTCACCGAACTGCCGGACGGCATGCTGATTGCCGACGATGGCGACACGCGCTACGTGGCGGCCGGCGGCGCGGAACGCATCCTGTTCCCCAACCCAAAGGTCAAACCGGGTTTGCGCGCCGGCATCGTGGTGGAACCTGCCACGCTGGACTGACCTGCCGATAAAACAAAACCGCCTGCGAGACATCGCAGGCGGCTCTCCCACTCAATCAGCGCAGTCAAGCTCAATCGAACACCAGCTGTTCGTTGCGCGCGCCGACCAGCACCGTGGACTTAGGCGGATACTTGCCCGCCAGAATGGCCTTGGCCAGCGGGTTTTCCAGCTCAGACTGGATTGCGCGCTTCAACGGACGCGCGCCGTAAACCGGGTCGAAGCCGGCCTCGGACAGCAACGCCAAGGCTTCGTCGCTGATCTGCAGATTCAGGTCGAGCTTGGCCAGGCGCGCCTCCAGACCCTTCAGCTGGATGCGGGCGATGGACTGGATGTGTTTTTCGTCCAGACCGTGGAACACCACCACCTCGTCGATGCGGTTGATGAACTCCGGCCGGAACTGCGTCTTCACTTCCGCCATCACCGCCAGCTTGATCACCTGATAGTCGTCGGTAGCCATGGCCTGGATCTGCTGGCTGCCGATATTCGACGTCATCACGATGACCGTGTTTTTGAAGTCCACGGTGCGGCCCTGGCCGTCGGTCAGCCGGCCGTCGTCCAATACTTGCAGCAACACGTTGAACACGTCCGGATGGGCTTTTTCCACCTCGTCCAGCAGAATCACGCTGTACGGCTTGCGGCGCACCTGCTCGGTCAGGTAGCCGCCCTCCTCATAACCGACATAGCCCGGCGGCGCGCCGATCAGCCGCGCGACGGAGTGCTTCTCCATGTACTCGGACATGTCGATGCGGATCAGGTGTTCCTCGCTGTCGAACAGGAAGCCTGCCAGCGTCTTGCACAGCTCGGTCTTGCCGACGCCGGTCGGACCCAGGAACAGGAACGATCCATACGGCTTGTTCGGGTCGGCCAGGCCGGAGCGCGAGCGGCGGATGGCGTCGGCCACCGCGGTCACCGCCTCGTCCTGCCCCACCACGCGCTGGTGCAGCACGTCCTCCATATGCAGCAGCTTCTCGCGCTCGCCGGTCAGCATCTTGGACACCGGGATGCCGGTGGCGCGGCTGATCACCTCGGCGATCTCTTCCGCCCCCACCTGGGTGCGCAGCAAGCGGTTGGGCTTGTTCTCGCCCGTGTCGCCGGCCGCCTCCGCGTCCTTGAGGCGCGCTTCCAGTTGCGGCAACTTGCCGTACTGCAACTCGGCCAGCTTCTGCCAATCGCCCTTGCGCTTGAGGTCTTCCATCTCCACCTTCAGGCGGTCGATTTCCTCCTTGATGCTCTGCGTGCCTTGCTGGGCGGCCTTCTCAGCCTTCCAGATCTCTTCCAGGTCGGCATATTCGCGCGACAGATCGGCAATCTCGTCTTCGATCAGCTTCAAGCGCTTTTGCGACGCTTCGTCGCTCTCGCGCTTCACCGCCTCGCGCTCGATCTTCAGCTGGATCAGCCTGCGGTCGAGCTTGTCCATCGCTTCCGGCTTGGAATCCAGCTCCATCTTGATCTTGGACGCGGCCTCGTCGATCAGGTCGATGGCCTTGTCCGGCAGGAAGCGGTCGGTGATGTAGCGCTGGCTCAGCTCCGCGGCGGCGACGATGGCCGGGTCGGTGATATCCACGCCGTGGTGGATTTCATACTTTTCCTGCAGGCCGCGCAGGATGGCGATGGTGTCCTCCACCGACGGCTCGCCCACCAGCACCTTTTGGAAACGGCGCTCCAGCGCGGCATCCTTCTCGATGTACTTGCGGTACTCGTCCAGCGTGGTGGCGCCGATGCAGTGCAGCTCGCCGCGCGCCAGCGCCGGCTTCAGCATATTGCCGGCGTCCATCGCGCCCTCGGCCTTGCCTGCGCCCACCAGAGTATGGATTTCGTCGATGAAGATCAGGGTCTGGCCGTCGTCTTTGGCCAGATCGTTCAGCACCGCCTTCAGTCGCTCCTCGAACTCGCCGCGGAACTTGGCGCCGGCGATCAAGGCCGCCAGATCCAGCACCAACAAGCGCTTGTTCTTCAGACTTTCCGGCACTTCGCCGTTGACGATGCGCTGCGCCAGGCCTTCGACGATGGCGGTCTTGCCGACGCCCGGCTCGCCGATCAGCACCGGATTGTTCTTGGTGCGGCGCTGCAGCACCTGGATGGCGCGGCGGATTTCATCGTCGCGGCCGATCACCGGATCAAGCTTGCCCTGGCGCGCGCGCTCGGTCAGGTCCATGGTGTATTTTTTCAAGGCTTCGCGCTGGCCTTCGGCGTCGGCGCTGTTGACGCTCTCCCCGCCGCGCACCGCGTCTATCGCGGCCTGGATGGACGCGTGGCTGCCGCCGTGTTCCTTCAGCAAACGGCCGGTCTCGCCCTTGTCCTGGGACAGCGCGGACAGGAACAACTCGCTGGCGATGAATTCATCGCCCAGCTTCATCGCGATCTTGTCGGTGACATTCAGCAGATTGGAAAGGTCGCGCGACACCGTGACCTCCCCGCCATGCCCCTGCACCCGCGGCAGGCGCTCCACGGCCAGCTTCAGCGCGGCCTTCAGCGCCGGCACATTGACGCCGGCGCGGGCCAGCAGGCCGCCGATGCCGCCTTCGCCGTCATCCAGCATCGCCAGCAGCAGGTGCTGTGGCTCGATATAGGGGTTGTCGTTCGCCACGGCCAGGCTCTGGGCATCCCCCAGCGCCTGCTGGAATTTGGTAGTCAGCTTGTCGAATCGCATGGTCCGCGCCTCCCTGAAAACTTGTCGATGTCCTTCATTTTGGGGGCGAGGATAACCATTTCAAGAGCGCGCCATCACACTTTGCCGCATTGCGTCATCAAGTGCGAAACACCCTCACCTCCCGCTTCAGCGAATCGGCCAGCTGCGTCATTTCCCCCGCCGTATCGGCGGAACGCTCTGCCGCCTCGTTGTTGGCTTCAGCCAGTTGGGCTACTTGGGCAATCTGTTCGGCTATGCTCGCCACGGTCTGCCGCTGGGTGGCCAACTCCTGATTGATGGCGGCGACCACGGCCATCGAGCGCTCGGCGTCGGCGACGATGGAGGCCATGGCCTGGCGCGCGCTGGCGGTGATGGACGCGCCTTCCGACGCGCAGCTGACAGACTGCCGCATCGCTTGCACTGCCTGCATCGTGGCCTGCTGCATGGCGCTGATCATCTCGCTGATCTGGCGGGTGGACTGGCTGGTGCGTTCGGCCAGCTTCCGCACCTCGTCCGCCACCACGGCAAAGCCGCGCCCCATTTCGCCGGCGCGCGCCGCTTCGATGGCCGCGTTCAAGGCCAGCAGATTGGTCTGGTCGGCGATATCGTGAATCACATTGACGATGTCGCTGATCTGGCGGGCATTGTTTTCCAGGGCCTGCAGGCTGTCGGCGGCATTGTCCAGCGTGGCGGAAATGCGATTGACCTCGTCCACCGCCGCCACCAGGCTGGCGCTGCCGTTTTGCGCCGCTTCGCTGGACGCTTGCGCCACCTCGCTGGCCTGCGCCGCCACTTCTTCTATCTGCTGCACACCGGCAATCAGCAGGTCGGCATGCTGCGCCATCTGTTGGGCGCTGCTGCGCTGCTCGCCGGACGAGGCCGCCGCCGCGCTGGCCTTCTGCGACAAGTCGCGCGCCGCATGGTCCAGGTTCTCGGCGTGCTGGCCGGTGCGGTTCAAGGCCTGCTGAAAACTGTCGAGCAGCCCGTTCAACGCGTCGGCCACCTCGCCGACCTCGTCGCGCCGCGCCATCGGCAGGCGGTGCTGCAGATCGTGGTTGTCCTGAATGGCGGCCACTTCGGTCACCAGCCTGCGCACCGGCCGCGTCACCAGCACCCGCGTCACCAACCATGATCCCAGGGCCAGCACCAGCAGCAAAATGCCGCAGCCGGCCGCCAGCCAGATCGTCAACATGCGGTTTTCGCGCTGCAGCTCGGATTCGTTCTCGTCGCTGACCAGCAGCCAGTTCCATGGGCCAAAGGTGGCGTAAGACAGCATATGGGCGGCGCTGCCGGTTTCCGTCGGCAGGCGCACCGAAAGATTGCCGCTGCCAGCCTTCAGGATATCGCGCAGATACGGCTGCCCATTCGCATCGACGGATTTGTCGATGGCGCGGCCGTTCAGCTTGGGATGCAAGAGATAGCGGCCGTAGTTGGGAGAGGCGGGATTGATGTCGATCACATCGATGTGGCCGCTCTCTTCGAGTTTGACCTTGCCCAGCCTCACCAAGAGGCTGGCAATGCCCTCAGTCGCGCCGACGCCGACGAAAGTGGCGCCGATCACCTTGCCCTCGCTGTCCTTGATCGGGCTGTAGCTGGTGACGTAATCCTTGCCGTACAGACTGGCCAAACCAATATAGCCGTCGCCGGACTTCAGCTTTGCATAGGCCGTGCTGGCCGGGTCCAGCTTGCTGCCCATGGCGCGGTTGCCGTTCTCCATCAGCAAGGTGGTGGCGATGCGCACAAAGTCGTCGCCGTCGCGCACGAAGATGGACGCGACATTGCCGCTTACAGTGGAGAAGTGATCGACCATCTGGTTATTGCCATTGATCACCGCATTGCCCATCTGCAAGGTCGGCGTCGCCACGCCGGCCACCGTTACCTTCTGCGTCGGCTTCAGGCTGAAGCCGCTGGGAAATTCCGCGAGGAACACCTTCTCGAATTGACGCGTGGATATCTTCAAGGATTCATTGAAACCGTCCACCATGTTCAAAGACTGTTCCAGCAGCTGGCTCTGCACTTTCTGGGTGCGCTCCAGCAACATCTTCTGACTGAACAGATACAAGGGGTACATGATGGCGCAGGCCACCACCACCATCAGCAGCGTCTGGGTCAGCACCAGACGGCCGCCAATGCTCATCGTTCGCTTCATCCCCACTCCCCCGATCCGCCAGCCGCCGTTTCGGCCGCGGGTCATGCGGTGCGCCGCGCCGGTCGCTCGCCGGAGCTGGCAATTCCTTGTATGGACGCGCCGCTGCTGCGGCCCGTCGTTTGTTCATCTTATTACATGCGTTCGCATCTTGAATGCCGCGGATGAGACAAAATCGGCCTCGCGGCGATCCACGACATCGCATCATGACATATTGATGACGCAACAGGCGTGCCATGCGCAAACCAGCCTCTTCAGGCTGGCCCCGGTGTATGAGCCATGCGACAATCCGGTCCCGGATCCACCTTCGCCCGCCTCCGCCAGGCGGCATCACCGTAGATGAAAAGCTCTCTTCCCCATGGCGCGACCGCGCCTGCCCAACTGGACTGGCATGACGGCCAACCGTTCTCCATCGCCTTCGGCGATGTGTATTTCTCGCGCGATTCCGGACTCGAGGAAACCCGCCATGTCTTTTTGAAGCACAACCAGCTGGAAGAACGCTTCGCCGCGTTGGCGCCTAACGGGCGCTTCGTCATCGCCGAAACCGGATTCGGCACGGGCTTGAATTTTCTTTGCGCCTGGCAGCAATTCGAGGCGCTGGCGCCGGCCGATGCCAGGCTGCATTTCGTCAGCGCGGAGAAGTATCCGCTCACGCCGCGGGATCTGTCCCAGGCGCTGGCGCTATGGCCAGAGCTGGCCCCCTGGTCCGCGCAGCTGCTGGCGCAGTACGACACGCTGACGCCGGGCTGGCACCGTTTCCTGCTGGCCGATGGCCGCGTCACGCTGACGCTGATGGTGGGAGACGTGCTGGACGCGCTGCCCAGGCTAGACGCCCGCATCGACGCCTGGTTCCTGGACGGTTTCGCCCCGGCCAAGAACCCGGACATGTGGCAACCGGAGCTGTTCCGCCAGATGGCGCGGCTGTCCGCGCCCGGCGCCAGCTTCGCCACCTTCACCAGCGCCGGCGTGGTGCGCCGCGGCTTGGCGGAAGCCGGCTTCGAGGTGAAAAAAGCCCCGGGCCACGGCCGCAAACGCCATATCAGCCACGGCTGGATCGCCCAGCCGCCGACCGCGGGCTGGCAGGCCCCTTGGTATGCGCGGCCGCCGCAGCGCTGGCGCGAACGCAGCGCGATTGTCATCGGCGGCGGCATCGCCGGGGCGGCCACGGCCCACAGCTTGGCCGTGCGCGGCTGGCAGGTCACCGTGATCGAACGGCTGCCGCGATTGGCCGGCGCCGCCTCCGGCAATCCGCAAGGCGTGCTGTACACCAAACTGTCGCCGCACATGACGCCGCTGACGCAGCTGGTGCTGTCCGGCTACGCCTACAGCCTGCGCACCCTGGCCATGCAGTTGCCCAAGGGTGGCGAAGACTGGCAAGCCTGCGGCGTGCTGCAGCTAGCTTACGACGCCAAAGAATCGGAAAAACAGCAGGCGCTGTCCGCGCTGGGCTTGCCGTTCGAAACCATGCGCCAGCTGGACCAGGCCGAGGCAAGCAAACTGGCGGGCATGCCCTTGCCCAGCGGCGGCGTGTTCTTCCCGCAGGGCGGCTGGGTGCATCCGCCGGCGCTGGTACGCCAGTTGGCGACGCATTCCAATATCGTCCACCGCGTCGGCCGCAGCGCGCTGGAGCTGAGCCACAACCCCGCGGCGGCTTGCTGGACCGTCAGCGATGAGCAAGGCCCGCTGGCCACTGCCTCTGTCGTGGTGCTGGCCGCCGCCGCGGAAACCGCCCAGTTCGACCCCACCAGCCACCTGCCCTTGAAGAAGATACGCGGCCAGGTCAGCGAGGTTGCCGCCACCGCGGACAGCGCTACCCTGCGCACCGTGTTGTGCGGCGAAGGCTATATCTCGCCGGCGCGCCAGGGCCGCCACTGCCTGGGCGCGACATTCAAGTTCGACACGGATGACCTGGCGGTGCGCGAGGACGAGCACGCGGAGAACCTGGCGATGCTGGCGGAACTGGCGCCGGCCTTGCACGCCGCGCTGGGCCAGCCGCCTCAAGCCATCGCCGGCCGCGCCGCCTTCCGCTGCACCAGCCCGGACTACCTGCCGCTGATCGGCCCCGTCGTCACCCAGCGCGATTTTGCGCGCGCTTACCGCGAGCTGGCGCGCGACGCCACGCAACAGCCGGAAACAGACTGCCCGTGGACCGCCGGACTCTATGTCAACGCCGCCCACGGCTCGCGCGGGATGATCACCGCGCCGCTATCCGGTGAAATTCTGGCCGCGCTGCTGGAAGACGAACCGGCGCCGCTGCCGGCTGACCTGATGCAGGCCGTGCACCCCAGCCGTTTCCTGCTGCGCGATTTGATCCGCCGCAAGCTCGCGCTGGATGAAGGCTGAGTTCAGGTTTGCGGCGCGGCCTGCAGGATGGCCTCGCGGATCGGGTCCGGAATCGGCACGGATTTTTCGGCTTTGTAGTCCACCCACACCAGCATGACCTCGGCGCTGGCGTATACCGTGCCGGGATCATCCTGCCGGTAGAAGTGGTGGCGCAGCTTCAAGCTGCTGCGCCCCAGTTTTTCCAGTTCGATAGTGATGTCCAGCGTGGCCGGATAGGTCAGCTGCTTGCGGAAAGTGCAGCTGGTGCTGGCCAGCACCGGGCCGATCGCATCCGGCTCGATGCCGTATCCTAGCGATTGCAGCCACTCGATGCGCACCTGCTCCAGATAGCGGAAATAATAGGTATTGTTCAAATGCCCCACCGCATCCATGTCTCCCCAGCGCATGCTGATGACGCGGCGGTCTATCACCGGAAACTGCGTAGTCAAAGCGGCCTCTCCTGCTTGTCATGCAAAGCGACATCATAAACGTAAAATGACTGTCGGCGGCGAACCAGAACAGTCCACGCAAATTGTTTTCTAAAGTGTTAAGAAGATGCCTTTTTCATTACATGCCGTCACATAAGCCATCAACAATCATGCTACTCCCCCACCCCGCTCGTCAGCATAATGGCCTCGTCAGTTCGCCAACTCCATGGAGCCAGCGAGCCGGACGCGATCGAATGGCCTGCCGCATTGCGGCTCGCGGTTCGATCACCTGAGCGAAGGTGCAATTCAGAGCCCCACATGGGGCTCTTTTTTTTGTCGCGCGCCGTTTATGACATATTGATTTCAATCAAGCCCGCCCCTGCCAAGACCGCCTAATATCCCAACGTCACGCTCGCCCCTGGCGAGAAACCCCGTTACGCTGGCAGAGGTCATCATGGCGCAGGTGCTTTACGACGACGGCAACCATAAGTGCGTCGCCTTCACCGAACTGGTGCAGGGCGACGGCATCCAGGCCAATCAATTCGCCATCATCGATCAGGGCGAAGGCATCCTGCTCGATCCCGGCGGCAATCTCACCTACAAGCATCTGCTGGCGGAGATGGCCGAATACTTCCTGCCGTCCCATACGCGCTACATCTTCGCTTCGCATCAGGACCCGGACATTGTCGCCTCCGCCAACGGCTGGCTGCTGATCACCGACGCCAAGATCATCATCGCTGAAGAATGGGTGCGCTTCCTGCCGCACTTCTGCGTGCGCGGCGTCACGGAGGGGCGGCTGATCGCCATTCCGCCGCAAGGCATGCTGCTGAAGCTGGGCGGCTGCGAACTGCGCATCGTGCCGGCGCACTACCTGCACACCGTGGGTTTTTTCCAGATTTACGACCCGCTCAGCAAAATCCTGTTTTCCGGCGATATCGGCGCCTCGCTGATGGACGGCCGCGAAGCCGGCTTGCCGGTGCAGGACTTCGAGCGCCACCTGCGCGAGAGCCATATGGAAGGCTTCCACCGCCGCTACATGAGCAATAACAAGGCTTGCCGGCTGTGGGTGGAAATGGTGCGCCAGCTCGACATCGAATGGCTGGTGCCGCAACACGGCGGCTCGTACCAAGGCAAGGACATGGTCAAGCGCTTCCTCGACTGGTTCGAGCGGCTGGAATGCGGCACCGACCTGCTCAGCAGCGACGACTACGCGCTGCGGCAAAAACATGAGCCGCTGCCATGAACGCCACTGACTGGACCGATCTGGTGTTCGCCCATGCCCAGAGCGGCTGGCTGGCCCTGGCGGCGCTGGCCGGCGCGATCGCTGTCATGTTGATGTCGCTGCCTCGTCTGCGCCGCATCTCGCCGGCAAACGCCGCCATGCAGACTACGCATGCCGCCCCGCCCCACGCCGGCATGCCCGAACCTCCCCCGCCAGCCCAGACGGAAAACGCGCCAGACTACGAAGTGGGCGCCGTCGATGCGCTGACCGAGGTGGAAGTCTTCATCCAGTTCGGCCAGCTGGAAAACGCCGCCCAGGCCTTACGCGGCTATGTCGAACACTATGCAGGGCATTCCAGGCGACACTTGCAGCGCCTGGCCGAACTGTACCTGCAGCTGGACCACATCCACGACTACGCCGAAACGCTGCGCAGCATGCACGACCAGGCCTTGCTGGACCGGGCGCAACTGGAGGATGCCGTGCTGCAGGGGCTGCGCCGCGACTTCAACAATCTTGAGCTGAGGCTGTTGGCAGAACAGCGCCTCGGCCTCGGCATGTCGGACATCGCGGCGGCGCTGGGCGACGGCATCGAGGAAATCACGCTGCAAGCCCTGGCCGTGCCCGAACCGGAACCTGAAGCGGCCCCAAGCGGCCAGGGCGCGCCGCTGACGCCGGTGGCGTTGGTGGACGGACGCCGGCCGCTGGCGGCGCTAGACGCCATGGAGCGCGACATCGTCTCCAGCCTGCTGCCGGCCGAGCGCCAGGCGCGCATCCTGCTGTCCAGCCAGGACTTCCGCCACGCCCTGCCGGTGCTGGAAACCATTCTGCGGCTGCGGCCTGGCTCGCTGTCGCACCGGCTGGACGCCTTGTATGTTCACTACCAGCAACGCGACCTGGACGGCTATTGCCGGACGCTGTGGCAATTCCACTTGGCGCTGGGGCCTTACGGCGCCAGGCTGAAGCAGCAGTTGGTGCATGCCGGCTTGATCATCGGCAGCCATCCGATGCTGAAACAACTGGCAGCCGACCCCGACCGCCCCGAACTGGAAAGAATCGGCCGCCAGGCGGGTTACAGCCCATTGAGCGCGCCCCCATCCAAACCGTGCCTGCAGCTGGTGGAGCGGCGCGCCGGACCAGGCGGCGACGACAGCCCTGACCCGTTGCGCGAGGCCGAGCGTTATCTCGACTACGGCCAAGCGGATCAAGCGACGCGCGTGCTGGAGCAAGCCATCCTGTGCCGCCCCGACGACGCGGCGCTATACCCGCCGCTGCTGCAGCTGTACGAACGGCTGGATGATCTGCCGCGCTTCACCTGGCTGCTGCGCCGGCTGAAGGACGATGGCCGGCAGCCGCCCGGCGAAATCACTTTGACCTTGAGCGCCTTTGTCCAGGCCATGCATGAGCGGCGGCATCGTGGACTTGCCGCTTGACGCCTGCCGTCTGCTCCGTCCCGCATCCGCGCCGGTGACCGTGCTGACCGCCGGCATGGACGAGCGCAAGCTGGCGTTGCTGCGGCTGGCTTTCCGCATGCACGCGGCGCTCGGTTACCGGCTGGCCGTCGACGCCGCCGATGCCCCGCCCGACCTCGCCCTGGTGGACATCGACGGCGAAGGCTGGCCGCTGTGGCAGCGCTTCCGCCAGGCGCATCCCCAATTGCCTGCCGCCATCGTTTCCGCCGCACCGCCGCAGCGCGCCCCGGCCGCCATCCTGAAAAAACCCTTGCGCGTCGAACAGCTCTTCCCGCTGCTGCGCGAGCTACAGGAAAAACCCGTTGCGGATACAGCCTGGTCGCCGCCAAGCGCGCCGCCGCCCAAGCCAAGCGCCCGGCCCGCACGCCCAGCGGTTATCGAACGCTTTGACCCCGCCAGCGGACTGTTGGGTCAAGCCTGCCTGCTGCAACGTCAGCGCCAGGACGCGCTGATCCTGGCCGACGGCGAACCCATCGTCGCCATCCTGGGCAGCCGCAACGAGGCGCGGCGGCTATGCCGCGCAGAGTGGCTGCGCGAGATTTGCCAGATCGATGCCGCGGCCATCCAGCACGCGCCGCTGACCCGCGCCCCGCTGCCCGCCGAAGCGCCGGTTTGCCCGTTGAAGCCGCTGTTGTGGCAACTGGCGATCTGGAGCGCGCGCGGCCGCCTGATCCGCCAGATTCAGGCCGACACCCCGCTGCGCCTGCGCTACAGGCCCAACCTGACCCGCCTGGCGCCGATTCCAGACGCGCTGCGCGTCAGCGCGCTGCTGTGCCGCGCCACGGTGAATCTACGGGTCATCGCGCGCATGCTGCGCATCGCCCCGGCCGATCTGTTCGACTTCCTCGCGGCGGCCCACAGCATAGGCGCGCTGGACATCCCGACGAAAGGGAGGCTGGGCGTCATCGCCTCCCCGCCCATGCGCGGCCGGCCTCCCCAGCCGGAAGCCGCGTCCGACGCCTCGCGCCGCGGCGTGCTGTCCCGGCTGCTGCGCAAGATCACCGGCCTGTAAGCCATCAGGACTCTCACGCCATGCCAAGCCCAGACAACAAGATCATCTTCGCCGGACCGGTAGGCGCCGGCAAAACCACCGCCATCGCCGCGATCAGCGACATCGAACCGGTGCGCACCGACGCGGCGGCTTCCGACATGACGCTGCAGCGCAAGGGGGAAACCACCGTCGCCCTGGACTATGGCCTGTTGCGGCTGGACCAGGACTGCAAGGTGCATTTGTACGGCACGCCCGGCCAGGAGCGCTTCGACTTCATGTGGGAGATCGTCAGCCGCGGCGGCATCGGCCTGGTGCTGCTGCTGGACAACACCCGCCCCAATCCGGTCAAGGACTTGCAGTTTTTCCTGAAAGCGTTCCAGCCGCTGTTGCGTCAGGCGCCGCTGGTGATAGGCGTCAGCAAGACCGACCTCAAGCGCGAGCCGGACGTCGAATCCTACGCGCGGCTGCTGGCCCGCTTCGGCATGCGGCCGCCCGTCTTCGAGGTAGATTGCCGCCGCCGCGAGGACGTCAAGCAGCTGGTGCTGGCGCTGCTGTATTCGCTGGACCCGGGTCTGGAGGCATGAGATGGACGGCACTTTGAAACTGAAAGACAGGCTCTACCCGATGGCCACCCCCGCCGGCGCGTATTTCGCGGTGGCCAGCCAGGAGAAGACCCTCGCCCGCCGCCTGCTGTCGCAGATTCTGCGCCTGGGCCACAGCGTGCCGCTGACGGAAGCGCTGCTGGCCGAATGGTGCGACGGCGATGGCGAAGCCGCGCTGGATACGCTGTACCGGCTGCAGCGGCTGGATTTCGTCCACGGCACGGAAACGCCACGCCCCACGCTGGGCAGCAATCTGGAGAGCCAGCTGCCGCCGGTGCTGACGGCGCTGTCCGACAGCGGCCGCGCCATGCTGGCCGACGACAACGGCCTGTATTACGCCGCAGCCGGCTTCCACCACGAAACAGCGGAGGAAGTGGCCGCGCTGGCCGGCGACATCATCAGCCTGGGCCGCCGCCACGCCCTGCTGCTGCAACAACATCTGAACCTGGGCAGCTCGGCCTGGGCGGTGGCCAATCCGGCCGGCGCCAGCGAGCTGGCCTTCTACCCGCTGTACATCGGCCAGCAATCGTTTGTCCTGATCATCGGCGGCATGCCGCGCCTGCAAGACCAGCATTTCGTCACGCTGGTGGAGCTGCTGGCCCGCCGCTACGCCTAGCCCCGGAGAAAACCATGCGCGAACAAATGCTCAAATCGATCTTGAAGGACCTGAACGGCGCCTCCGCCGACATCGAGGCCTCGGCCATCATCTCAGCCGACGGCCTGACCATGGCGGCGCTGTTGCCACAGGACGTGGACGAAGATCGCGTCGGCGCGATGGCTGCGGCCATGCTGTCGCTGGGCGAACGCACCGCGCGCGAGCTGTCGCGCGGCGAGCTGGAGCAGGTGATGGTCAAGGGCGACAACGGCTACATCCTGATGAGCCATGCCAGCCGCGACGCGGTGTTGGCGGTGATCGCGCGCAAGGAGGCCAAGCTCGGGCTGATTTTCCTGGACACCAAGCGCGCCGCCCGCGCCATCGCCGAAATCCTGTGAGGCCGCAGGACTGTACGCGCGGGACGCCGCCATGCAGAATGCAAGCTGTTTGCCGCTTCAAGCGTCCCGACCATGTGGAAATCGATACTGGCCATCGCCATCGGCGCCGCCGCCGGCGCCTTGCTACGCTGGCTGCTGGGCCTGCGCCTCAACAGCCTGTTCCCGGCGCTGCCGCCGGGCACGCTGGCCGCCAACCTGATAGGCGGCTACATCGTCGGCGTGGCCGTGGCGGTATTCGCCGACCTGCCGGGCCTGTCGCCGCTATGGAGATTGTTGATCATCACCGGCTTTTGCGGCGGGCTGACCACGTTTTCCACCTTTTCCGCCGAGGTGGTGGACCTGCTGCGCCAGGGGCAATTGCTGCCGGCGCTGACCGCCATCGCATTCCACGTCAGCGGCTCGCTGCTGATGACCCTGGCCGGCATCGCCAGCTGGCAGTGGCTGCGGCGCTAGGGGCTGTTGACGTTTGGTGAGTGGATCGCGTTTGAGCCGATTTGTGCCGGAAGCAAGGCGCACAGTCCGCCGCATAGTCATTCTATGCAAGGGCTGGGCAACGTGGCTTCCGGCCCAAAGCGGCCAAACCCGCAGGGCCGGGTGCCTTTCGCGCCGACTCTTCGTTGTTCCGCGCTGGCAGAGAATGACTATGCGGCGCGCGAAACGCCTCGATTCGTCGCAAAACGCATCCCGGCGCGACCGCTCACAAAACGTCAACAGCCCCTAGCGCACAGCCCATCCACAAACAAAACGCCCCGCGCAAGGCGGGGCATTGTGCTTCAGGCTGAAACGCCGGATCAGCCGCGGATGCGGCGCAGCACTTCTTCCTTGCCGATCAAGGCCAATACTGCGTCCACCGACGGCGTTTGCGTGGTGCCGCACACCAGCACGCGCAGCGGCATGCCCAGTTGGCCCATCTTGATGCCTTCCTCGGCGCAGAACGGCTTGAACAGCTCATGGATGGATTCGGCTGTCCAGACGTCGAGCGCCGCCAGCTTGTCGGCGAAGCGGCCCATGCGCGCCACGGCGTCGCCCGCCAGATGCTTCTCCACATCTGCGGCGGCCGGCTCACGCTTCTGGTAGAAGTAATCGGCCTCCACGGCCAAGGCGTTCAGATCCTGCACGCGATCCTTCACCAGCGCGATCACCTCGGTCAGCGCCGGGCCATTCGCGGCTTCGATGCCGGCGGCGGCCAGACGCGGGGCGATCAGCTCTGCCAGGCGGGCGTTGTCGGCGGCCTTGATGTGCTGGGCGTTCAGCCACATGAATTTTTCATGGTTGAAGCGGCTGGCGGACGGGCTCACCGCTTCCAGCGTGAACCACTCGACAAACTGCTCCATGGTGAAGAACTCGTCGTCGCCGTGGCCCCAGCCCAGGCGCGCCAGATAGTTCAGCAGCGCTTCCGGCAGGATGCCCTTGTCGGCGTAGTCCACCACGCTGACCGCGTCGCGGCGCTTGGACATCTTCTGGCCGTCTTCATTCAGGATCATCGGCAGATGGCCGTACACCGGCAGCGGCGCGTTCAGCGCCTTCAGGATGTTGATCTGGCGCGGGGTGTTGTTGACGTGGTCGTCGCCGCGGATCACGTGGGTGATCTGCATGTCCCAGTCGTCCACCACCACGCAGAAGTTATAGGTGGGGCTGCCGTCCGGGCGGGCGATGATCAGGTCGTCCAGTTCTTCATTGGAAATCTCGATGCGGCCCTTGACCGCGTCATCCCAGGCCACCACGCCGGAGAGCGGGGTCTTGAAGCGCACCACCGGCTGCACGCCCTCCGGAATCGCCGGCAGGGTCTTGCCGACTTCCGGACGCCAGCGGCGGTCGTAGCGCGGCTTTTCGCCGCGCGCCTCTTGCTCGGCGCGCATCGCTTCCAGCTCTTCCTTGCTGCAGTAGCAATGGTAGGCATGGCCGGAGGCCAGCAGCTGCTGGATCACTTCCTTGTAACGGTCGAAGCGGTGCGTCTGGTAGAACGGGCCCTCGTCGTAGTCCAAACCCACCCAGTGCATGCCGTCCAGAATCGCCTTCACCGATTCCGGGGTAGAGCGCTCCAGATCGGTGTCTTCGATGCGCAGCACGAATACGCCGTTATTCTTGCGGGCGAAGGCCCAGGAGAACAGCGCGGTGCGGACGCCGCCGATGTGCAGGTAACCGGTGGGACTGGGAGCGAAACGGGTACGGATCATGATGGCTTGGACTCTACGAAAACACTGAAAGACGGCTATTGTACGCCGCCAACAAAAAAGCCCGCAAACAGGCGGGCTTTCTCGACGTCAGATCATGTTGGGCAGCGGCTGGGCCGGCAGCATTTCCGACAGCAGCCACAAGGCCGTCAGCGCCAGCAAAGCGGCCATGGCGCAGTTGAACAGGCGCAGACGGCCCGGCGAATCCAGAAAGCGGCGGATGGCCACGCCGGAACCGGCCCATACCGCGATGCACGGCAGGCTGGTGAGGAAGGTGATCAGCACAAACAGCGCGGCGGCGCGCCACGGATTCATTTGCGCCGGCAGGAACACCATCACCATATTGAAGCCCATCAGCCAGACTTTGGGGTTCAGCCAATTGAACAGCATGCCGCCCCAGAAGCCCATGGGCCGGGCGCCGGCCTCCACGCGCTTGGCGCTGCCGGAGCGCGCCATGCCCCAGGACAACCACAAGAGGTAGCCGCAGCCGGCCAGCGCCAGGTACAGCTGCAGCGAGGCCATAGTCGCCATCACTTCACCGAGGCACACCGTCAGGATGCCGATTTGCAGCGACAGGCCCAATGTCATGCCCAGCAGCGACGGCAGCGTGCGGGAGAAACCGAAATTCACGCCGGACGAGGCCAGCACCAGATTGTTGGGGCCCGGGGTGATGGACATCACCAAAAGATAAGTGACAAGCGCAACCAGATTCATGACGACTCCTGAAACCGCGTCCGGCAAGGCGCCGGCATCCTCGGGGCAGCCCCCCGACTCAAGGCCGCCATCTTATGCCTTGCGGCTGGACAAATACAGATTCAGAAAAATAGAATTGAGACCATAACAGTTGTACAGTTGCGAAACTGTTATGGTTAATTTCGTTCGGAACTGTACTGTTTGGATTTGCAGGAGAGCAAAACATGAGCCAAGAGCCGCTATATCAGCAGCTGGTCAACGAGTGGATCACGCTGATCCAGAACGGCACGGTGCGGCCAGGCGAACGGCTGCCATCGGTGCGCAAGGCCTGCGCCATGCACAAGGTCAGCCCGTCCACCATCCTGCAAACCTACCGCACCCTGGAAGACCGCGGGCTGATAGAGGCGCGGCCGCAATCCGGCTTCTACGTCAAATCAGCCGCCACCCTGCCCTTGCCGCGCATGCGCCGCCAAAGCGCCGCCCACCACACCGGCGAGGTGGTGGACCAGATCGAGGCAGTGATGGGCGCGCAGAACCAGGCGGATTTCATCGATCTGTCACTGGCCAGCCCGCGCGGCAGCGATTTCTACCCCACCACCCGCTTCAAGCACATCATGGGCCGGCTGCTGCGCCAGCAGCCGGAACTGACCACCGACTACCCGTTTCCGCCCGGCTCGGAACGGCTGCGGCGGCAGATCGCCCAGCGCGCGGTCAGCTGGGGCTGCGTGCTGGCGGCGGATGATCTGGTGATCAGCAATGGCTGCACCGAAGCGCTGCAACTGGCGCTCAGGGCCACCTGCAAGCCCGGCGATACGGTAGGCGTGGAATCGCCCACCTACTTCGCCCTGCTGCCCATGCTGAAAGACCTGGGCCTCTCCGTGATCGAAATCCCCACCCATCCCACCAGCGGGCTGGCGCTGGACGCGCTGGAGCTGCTGCTGTCGGAAAAGCGGCTCAACGCCGTCGTGGCCATGCCCACCGTGCACAACCCGCTGGGCAGCACCATGCCGCCGGAAGCCAAGCAGCGGCTGGCGCAGCTGGTCAACGATTACCAGGTGCCGCTGATCGAGGACGTGCCGCACGCCGATTTGTTTTACGGCGCCGCGACGCCAAACGCGGTCAAGGCCTACGACCGCGACGGCTGGGTGCTGCTGTGCGCCAGCTACAGCAAGACGCTGGCGCCGGGCTTCCGCATCGGCTGGATCGCGCCCGGCCGCTTTCTCAGCGAGGTGCGGCGGCTGAAATTCTCCAGCAGCCTGGGCCAGCCGGCGCTGCTGGAAGAGACGCTGGCCGAGTATCTGGAAAGCGGCGGCTACGATCACCACCTGCGGCTGATCCGCCGCCACTTCATCAGCCAGATGGAGAAGCTGCGCGGCGCGGTGGCCCAGCACTTCCCGGCCGGCACCCGCGCCACCCTGCCCTCCGGCGGCTGCCTGCTGTGGGTGGAGCTGCCCAGCCACGCCGACACCATGCAGCTGTTCCGCGCCGCGCTGGCCGAACGCATCACCGTGGTGCCGGGGGCGATGTACTCGGCCAAGGGCCGCTACCGCAACTGCCTGCGCCTATCCTGCTGTTACCCGTGGAACGACGCCTATCAGCGGGCGCTGATCCGAGTGGGAGAGTTGGCGGCGGCTTCCTGAGCCGCCGAGGCGATCAATCATCGTTGGCGGCGGCAGCCTTGCGGCGCGGAGGGGAAGCGGGGATAAGGCTGGCGTTCAGGGCCGCGATGTCCATGAACTCGTGCAACATATCCAGGCTGCGCGTGGTGGCTTCTTGCTTCACCAGGATGTTTTTCTCCAGCATCGACAAGGTTTCGCGGATCGCCGCCAAGATCTCGCCCTTGCCGCGCAGGCTCTTGTCCTGCTCCACCTCTTCCAGCTTATGGAAGAGATGCTGCACGATCATCCGCGGCGAGCCGTCCCGCTCTTGCTCTGCTTGCTGTTCGTATGATTTCAACAAATCATCGATCTCGCGGGCGATGATCTGGACTTGCGGCTCCGGCTTCACCTGCTTGCGCTCCCAGTGCGACACCGCCACCTTCCTGCGGCCGAACAGCTGGGCAAAGGAATCCTGGTTTATCGACAAGCGCAGGCGCAATGTCGGCATATCCACCTGGCCGAACGGAAAACGCTCGGGATGCGCCGCATACCAGCGCACCAGATTGGCGATGGCCCCATCCACCGGCTTGTCGGCATTTTTCTTGACGATAGTAGACCAGCGGCCGTGAGTTTGAATGCCCAGCGCCGCCAGCGCCTGCGCCACCGTGGCGCCGAAATACTCTTTGAACACGTCCAAATCGCTGCCGACGATAGGCCGCTCATCCGGGAAAGTCAGCACCGCCGGCAAGCCCGCCTGCCACGCGCCGCGCGCCATGGTTTCCTGCGCGCCGCCAAAAAGGGAATGTTGTTCCGCCATTTCTACCCCGATAACGATTATGCGGCTTATCGCCACAGAATCGTCGGAGTATACCCCAGGCCAGCCATGCGCAGCTTCATGCCGCGCTCATTGCTGGGGGCCATCGTCCAGCAAAGCCTGAAAGGCTTTGCTGGAAACGCCGGGCGAAAACAGAAAGCCCTGCCAGCTATCGGCGCCCATGTCCTGGATCGCCGCCAATTGTTCGGCGGTTTCCACACCCTCGCACACGCTTTCCATGCCCAGCTCGCCTATCATGCGGATCAAATTGCGCATAAGGGCGTGATCACGTTCAGAAACCATTATCTGCCGGGTCAAGCTGCCATCGATCTTGATCCGCGTCGCCGGCATGCGCCGCAAGTACTCCATCACCGAAAAACGGGTGCCGAAATCATCAATGGCGATGCCCAAGCCCATGTCGCGCAATCGCGCGGCGACTTTCGCCATCAAGTCGATATCCAGATGCCTGTATGACTCCGTGATCTCCAACTCCACCCACTCGGGAGCGACCTCCACCTCCTCCAACAAAGCCGCCACCCTGCTCGGCAAACTTGCCGTCATCTGCCTTCCAGAGAGGTTGATCGCCAAGCGAAAACCGCTCTCAAGCGAAACCGCCTGCCGCCAACGCGACAACTCTCGCAAGCCCGCCGACATGCTCCAACCGCCTAATTCGACGATAAAACCATTCTCCTCGGCCTGTGGAATGAAGTCGGCAGGACTAATCGCTCGTCCTGCCACACTGCTGTTCCAACGCATCAAGGCCTCGGCGCCGACGATCCTCAAGCTCCGGCAACATAACTGTGGCTGATAGCACATCCGGAACTCGCCATTGCCCAACGCTTGGGAAAAGGCAAAATTAGTTATCCAAGACAGCGACCTGTCAAATTGCTCATATGCATCCACATGACCACCGGTCACCAATTCAGGCATGCTACTCACTCCCTCCTTACAGTTATTGCTGCCAAATCCAAACCCTCCCAAACTCCCATTAAGAAAACCAAGCCAAATTCAAAAACAAAATGCATTACTCTCAGCCAGTCAAATTTCAATCAACTCTTTGACCACCCCAAATCATTACCGCATAACTTAAACATGCCAACACCTTGGTGATTTTGAAATATCTCAACTCAGCATAGAAAACGTCCAGATATCCTCGCCACCTGGGCAGAAAATTGCTTTTTAGGAAAACCATAAAAAAATGATCAACATTCGAATCAGACCAGTTGCTTCCCATCCGCGGCCAGGCATTTAAGCACTACCGCGCACACATCTTCAACAGTCTGCATACGAGAAACATCAACAGCGCTAATTTGAATTTTAAAAGCATCATTCAGTCGCAACACCATATCCAGCAACTCCATAGAGTCTGCATACAACTCATCGACCAATCTGACCTGGGGCAGCAGCTGCTCTGCCCTCACATCAAAAGCCACTCGCAGCACTTCAACAACTCTTTTCTCAATCCCATTTTGCCAAACCATACAAGCCCTCAATCCAATTCACACTTACCAATACTAAACCTGTAAAAATAACTTCTCCGTTTCCAGGCAAGCGGTAATGGTTGAACTCAACACTTTTACCAAGTTGTCAAAAATAGAATTTGCATTGCTGTACTTCTGAGTTAACGCCTGCATGGTGCTCTTCAACTCCTCAGCTTGCGAATCAAATCCAGCCTTCCATGCTTGAAACTTGGCGCTATTCATATCTTTAGGCAAGCCTCCCAAACTCTTTTTCATATTTTCAAGAGGTGTCACATCTATATATAGCTCAGGACTCTTTAGAGAAATCCCACCGCGAGGAAGAGAAGTATCTTTATACCCCGTCAACTCATAGAACCATTCCTTTGCCGCTTCACTCGCACTCTTCGTGACCTTTTTATCACTATCTTCTCTGTCTTTCACTTTATACAAAAGCAGTTCATTACTCTTAATAAGAGAATCCAGCGCCCCCCCCAAGGCCCCTGTATCCAATGTAATCTTGTCTCCGTTATCGCCACTGGTCGCAGTAACCCAATCTCCCATCTTCGCCAAAACTTTATCGCTAAAATTCGTATAGAAATTTACATACCTTGATACAATCTCCTGATATGCCTGCAAATAAGCCACGTTAACGCTATTAATGCCAAATGCCAATTGATCCCACAAATAAAAATCGCTGCCTTTATCTCGCAACAAAGTCCCGCCCTCCGCTTTGGCCATGAGAGACCTAGCAAAAGGAGTAGAGGAATGCACAATCGTGCTTAAGCTATCAAGCTGAGCGCTTACAACTGCACTTGGAATATTCGGCCTCAATGCTCTCAGACTTTTAACTGCTCCCTGTAATTGATGTTGATTTAACTGCATATCACTCAGTAAATTACTATCCACTTCACCAGAGGAAACGACTCCATCCTCGATCAACGGCAGTGACTCTCTCACACGATTCGCTCGCAACTCAATGTCATGCAATAGCTTACTTCTCCCCTCTTCGACTGTCGAAAATTGCCCATTACTCTCATCGACCAATTTGACTTGGTTTGGATTTAACCAATTAGAAGCCGTATGCAGGCCAGATTGAAATGGCACTAATTGACTTTGAAAATCAAGCATCATCGCTCCCAAGATTAATAAAATACAACCCAAGTGGGTTATGCATAGCGCTGTCCCGCCAACGTCGACATAACGCCATTATTTGATTCAAAAAATTTATCTATCGTGGAAAAAATTCCATCGATCATTTGCAAATCTTTCCCACTATTTTCACTCTCAGCTTGAGCCTGTGCTTGCGCTATTTGGGACTCCGCTTGATGTAAAATTGAATCCGCTTCAGCCATTGAAGCTGGAACGTGAAAGATCGCCCCCACAGCCTGCCCCGAAGACATGGCAATGGCAGTAAAAAAGGCGCCTTTATTTTTTAATAACTCCGCTTCTTTAGCAGGATCATTTTTTGGTGCCGTAGCAGGATTACCAGCATTGCTCTCTGACTTAACAGGAACGATAGAAGGATTCTTACCATATTGGCGTGTGGGATTCACTGGCACAGCAAAAGGAATATTCTCTAAACCCTTACTTAGGGTGCTAGTTTGCACAGCATCAACACCCACATTTTTTGACAACGCACTCTCTTGTAAATTTATCCCCTTTCTTGTGCTGTTAAACCCATGAAAGGCAAGCCCCAAAGAAAGAACCCCACCGGCCATGCCAACACCAAACTCCATCCATCCTTTACGGACAATATCTTCAGCCTGCGCCTGGCTTAGCTTAAAGCTGAATTCAATCATTTTTCCTTGCAACTTCTTATGATCTTGATAAACCTTCAAAAAATCCTGCCAAAGGATGGATAGCATATGCGCCGCCCCCCCTGACAAATTACCAATATCCAAATCGCCAGCATCCTGCTGGCTAAGCTTTGGAGATTTGAGTTTGCCATCTTTACCATCCTTACCTGGCAAGCCCAAGAAAACACAGCCAAAATAATCCACCCGCGGCGCAAGAATTAGGTGCTTTTCATCATCGCTGTTTTCTGGAATATATATCGGGCCACTAGATCTATTGATCGCATTAGCATCAGTCATACACACCTCCCAATTAAAGTTTCATCTGACCAAGAATAGCCACACCCGTTGAATAGTTTGTCTCTATCAACCTGGAATTTAAATTAGCCATTCTCTCTTCCACCTTGAAGTCTTTCGAAATACGCTCCACCACCTGACTCATTAATTGACTCAACAACTCCATCTCGGAGCGCAACAAGGTAATCACTGCCAAGTCCTGCTCTTTCAACATATCTGTCACACCCTTTGCGATTGAAAATCCTGCATCAACGCCACCAACCACAAATTGCGCTCGATTTGCATACTTCTCCCCCTGCAACACCGCCTTATCAAAACCATCCGTCCCTTGCTTATGCCCTGTAAAAAATTCTCTTAACTTTGTAACCGAGTTAGAAACTTTCTGACCTGCTTTCCCCGTGACATTCTCTAAAGCTCTCTCCATAAACTTAGCAGCCTCCTTGATCATCACACTTATCATAGAGCCTTCCATTTTACTTGCCAAAGCTTGCCCTCCCGCTTTGGCAAGCACCATCATTGCAGCAACAGCAATTATCGCCAATATAGTTCCAACCACATTCCCAATAATTTCTGCTGTCTTTTTATCAACACCCAAAGCCATTAAAGATGATGTAATCGCCTTTCCTATCAAATCAGCCAATGGCTTTATCAACTTATCATACAGATAGCTAACTGCCTCACCCAGAAATGACTTTCCGGTTGCAGCCTTTACCACTTCATCCACAACCATTAAGCCCAAACCAATTACAGCCAACGCCAAACTGGCTCCGCCTGTAAAAACCGCCCCGACAACTGCCACCGCAGCAAGAAGATAGCCAAATATTTTCCCCAAGCACCCCAAAGCCTTGGACGTATTTTCTTTCTCCTCAAGATCACTCGCTTTTTTATCCATCTCCTTAATGCGTGCCTCTTGAATTTGCTTGAATATCTCCAGATCGGTCCCTAAACTTTTCACGCCATCCTCGCCCAGCCTTTTGGTCATCTCTGCAATGATTTTAACCATAATACCAAGATTATTCAGATTTCTCGTCTGTGAATCTCTATAATCAGACCAATTACCATCTTTTGTAACCACCTTATGCGACAAATCCTGAGTGCTTTTCATCTGCCTGCTCATTTCCGCATAGGCATTGGCTTGCTCAGTTCCAGAGTTTTTACTTTTATCTTTTGCCGCATTCCACTCCCTTTCCGCCTTATCTTTATCATCCTTTAATTTTCCATAATTCGAAGCACTCGGCTCTGCCTTCTTTAATTCATCACTCGCCTTATCGAATGTAGCCTTCTTATCCGACTCATCTTTCAAATCAGCCTGATACGCTGCATCTTTCTTTTTAAAATCCGCGATAGCGGCTTCTGAATCAGCTACCGCCTTGTTAAATTTCATCGACAGTTTATCACTTGCATCTTTCTCGCTCTTCATTAATGCACGCCAATTCGCAACCATCTGCTCCAGCTCTTCAACAGTCACTTTGCCTAGCAAGCTTATAGCTGTCATCACATAGCCGACAAAAAAACCATCCTTACCTATCATGCTTTGCGCAGCATCGGAAGGGGAAGGTATTTTAGGAAGCGCATCATTTACAACAGGAGCAGCACCCAGCCTTAAATCCCCTTTATCTAGCCGAGAAAAAACCTTGGCAACTTTTTCTTCCGACCACCGGACCATACTCGAGACAGTATTACCTAAAGGATCAAAAGCCTGGAACCCGCCATTCACTTTCTCTACCATTTATCTAGTCCTCTTCGCCAACATCACTAACATCAGCACCCTCGACTTCAGCTAACGCGTCCAGATATACTTTAGTTTTCTCAATCAAAGACTCGTCAGTACTGAACTCTTGGACAACTTCGAAGCATTGCTTTGCCTTGACTGCCTTCCTCATGCTCAACTGACATTGGCCTATATAAAATATGGCTGCATAATTACTTTTCCCTTGCGCAAAAGCAAGCGCATATAGATCAGATGCTTTTTTATACTGCTTCTTCAAGTGAAATACAGCAGCCAAACCCATAATATAATCTGCATTATAAAAATCATAAATACATAGGAAATGAAAAAAAGCCTCTGCCTCCTCTAAGCGGCCGCTATGGTAAAAGTGATAGGCATAGGCATATATGCCATCCATCATCTCTTGAGACACGCCGTGCATGTCTTTTAAGGTAGCGCCTTCATTAATCGCATCCCAAATCTGCTGGGATAACCTATCACTACTCGTCTCATCCAAAGTCTGCATAACATTACCCTCACTATTAATCAGCACTCCAGACGGGGCCCAACACTGAAATTTACTAAAAATTTTCAATGGGTCTATTTGGCCTGGAATTTCGGAAAAAAACATTCAAGAAACGCTCATTTTCAGCCCGGTGGCTCATCCTCAATGGGATACTCAGCCACAACAGCAGCCTCAACCTGTTCCAGCCACACCAGCAGCCGCAAGACCGCGTCGATTTCCTTAAGGCTGATGAAGGAGTAACGCCTGTGCGTGGCGTAAATCCGCCGCGCCAGTGGAATGTCCTGCACCACAGGCACGCCCACTTTCTCGGCGTAGGCGCGCACCGCCAACGCGCGCTGGTTGGTTTCCAGCACCGACACCAGCGGAATAGGCGACAAATCCGGGCGGAAATAAATGCCGACGGCGATGTGCGTGGGGTTGGCGACGATCAGCCGCGAATTGGACACGTCTGACTTCACCTGTTCGGACAGGATTTCCATATGCACTTCGCGGCGGCGCGACTTCACTTCCGGATTGCCGTCCTGCTCTTTCATTTCCCGTTTCACCTCCTCCTTTTCCATCTTCATGTCCTTCATGAACAAGAAGTATTCGGCCAGGGTATCCAGCACCACGATCAGCGCGATGCAGCCCAAACAGGTCAGCACCAGCGACAGCAATAGCTCCCGCCAGACGGTCGCCAGATTGGCCGGCGTGCCGTAAAGCTGGGCAAACAGCAGCACCTTGTGCTTGTTCCACACCACCATGCCGGCCACGATGAAACTGGCCAGATACAGCAAGGCTTTCACCACCTCCTTGACTGTCCGCAGGCTGAACAGCCGCTTGAAGCCTTCCACCGGGTTCAAGGCTTCCCAATTCAGCTTCAAGGCTTCGGTGGCCAGCACAAAGCCGCTGAAAAGCAAGGAGGGCAAGGCCGAAGCCAGGATGCACACCAGCAGCACCGGCAGCATCAACTTGGCGCTGAGCCACAACACAGCCAGCGCATAGCCATGGATTTCGAGCTGAAAACGATGGGCGACCGCTTGGCGGAACAAACCCATCACCTCGACCAGCGAGCCGAAGGACACCAGGCAGGCCACGCCGGCCAGCGTCATGCAGCAGATAATCAGGTCGCGCCCTTTAAAGGACTGACCTTTTTTGGCGGAATCGCGCAGCCGCTTATGGGTGGGTTGTTCGGTTTTTTCAGCCATGTCAGCTCGGCGCGGGCAACCAGACGTTCAAGGCGGCGGGATGAATGGATAGCAGAGCCACCTCGCGCGACAGCACGGGCTCGAAATACAGCAGCAGGATGATCAGCGCGACCAGGCTCTTCACCGTCATCGCGACGGAAAACGCATTGAGTTGTTGGGCGAAGCGCGACAGCAAGCCCAAAGTCATTTCGGTCAGCAATAAGGCGGCGATCATGGGGCTGGCCAACACCACGGCCTTGCCGATGAGCCGCCCCGCCACGCCCAACACCGGCTGCAAAGCGGGCATGCCGGCGGACAAGGGATCGCACAAGCGGTAGCTTTGCGCGAACATCTCCAACATCAACGCCATGCCGCCGCCTTGCAGATAAATCACCGCCGAAAACAAGTTGAACAGATTGGCCAGCTCGGAAGTATCCACCCCTGTAGCGGGGTCCACGCTGCTGCTGAAGGTGGCGCCGCGCTGGTTGTCGATGACGCTGCCCAGCACATGAAATACCCAAAACGGCCAGGCCAACAGCACCCCCAGCAGCAGGCCTATCATGGTTTCGCGCAGCAACAACAATGGGAAAGGCGGCATATCGACAGGCAATTCGATTCCGGCCGCATGCGGCCACAGGCCCTGCGCCACCAACATGCCGATTGCGCCGCGGGCCACGCCGGTCAACACATTGCTGTTCAAAAACGGCAAGATGAAGAACACCGGCCCCACGCGGGCAAAGCCCAGCGCCGCCGTCGCCGCCCAGCCATGGATGTCGAAATACAATCCCGCGGCCATGCGGCTATCCCTTGCGCAGCGCCAGCCGCATCGCCTCGTGCGCGAAGCCCAGCAACGTTTCGCCATACCAGCCCGACAATAAAAACAAGCACAGGCTGACGCCGACCAGTTTGATGCCGAAAGGCAGGGTTTGCTCCTGCAGCTGGGTAATCGTCTGAAACAGGCCGATCAGCAAGCCGATGACAGTCGCCACCACGACAGGACCTGCCGACATCAGCAGCACCAGGTACAAAGCCCGGTTGCTGGCGAAAACCAAGTCATTCATTTCTCGCCCCTTAAGCCGGCACATCCAGATACTGTTGCACCAAGCCCTTGGACAGCAGTGTCCAGCCATCCAGCGCCACGAACAGCACCAGCTTGACCGGCACCGAGATCGTGACCGGGCTCATCATCATCATGCCCAAGGCCAGCAACACGCTGGAAATCACCAGATCCACCACCACAAAGGGCAGATACAGATAAAAGCCGATCTTGAACGCGCCCTTGATTTCACTGAGCGCGTAAGCCGGCAACAGCGCGAATATCGATGCCGGCTCATTGGAAGCGGCGGCGGCGGCGGGTTCCGCGCCCAAGCGCTGGGCCTGCGCTTTTTCAAAAAAACGGACCAATTCCGGCTCGGCGTACTTTTGCAAATACGAGCGGTAGCCTTCCATGCCGTTTTGCACAAAATCGCTTATCGAATCGATGCTGGCGAAGCTGACATGCTCGTCCTTGTAGTACTCATAAGATTGCTGTGCAATAGGCATCATAACGAACATTGAAAGCATCAAGGCGATGCCATTGAGCGTCATGTTGGAAGGCACTTGCTGCAGGCCCATCGCGTTGCGCACCATCACGAACACAATGGAGAACTTGATATAACAGGTGCCGGAGGCGATCAAAAAAGGCAGCAGCGTGGCGAACGCCATCAAGGCGATCAGTGAAATATCATTCGACATCGTCGGCGCTCCCCAGCCATTGCTCCAGCTCCACGCCCATGCGGCCATCCAGCTGCACCAGCTCGCCCCGGCCCAGCAGGGCGCCATTGGCCCTCACCTCCACCCGGCGCTGCGCCTCTGCCTCCAGCGGCAACACGCTGCCTTGGCATAAGGATTGCAGTTCCTCCAGCGTCATCTGACTGCGCTGCAAAACAAATTCCACCCGCACCGGCAGGCGCTGAAAATCGGATACTGCTTGTTCCTCGTCTTGCGCCATGTCCTCTTGCTGCCACGTCATCGTGATTCCCTCATCCAATTGTTGAAAACGCCCCACCACCTGGCCATGGCACGCGACCACGGCGCTTGCGTCCTGGATCAGCAGGCAGTCCCCCGCCGCCACGCTGCGCAACAGGCCGAGCGACACCCGGCTATGGCCCAACACAAAACTCAAGGGGAAAGGCAAGCGCCGCAGGCAGGCGTCCCAAGCGGCAGAGGCCTGCTGCGGCGCTTCAACGCGGTCCAGCCATAGTTCGCCCAGCGGCGTCTCCACTCTCAGCATGTCGCCAGCCGGCAAGGCATCTCCCGCCACCGCAGCCCCCACCCGCAGCCGCCGGCAAACCAGCTCCGGCATCGGCCACTCCTGAGGCTCTGCGCTGGCCGCGATCAGCTCGGCCAGCCATCCTTCCGACGCCGCGCCGCTAGCCAGACCGGCCAGTTGCGGCGACAAGCGCCGCAGGCAATCGCGATGCTCCAGCCAGCCATGCCAACGGCGCTGCTCATCGCCCAGCGGCAACCATCTTCCGGCGCGGGAGGGGCGCGCCAGCGCCGTCTCAAGCCCCATCCCGCTCCAGCGCTCAGCCATCGCCGCCAAGTGGATCGCCTGGCTATTCACTCGCCGCAAACGCAACATCATTCATCCTCTTCGGTTTCGCCCTGCGGCGGCGCATCGCGCCGGCCCTCCCCATCGCCCGGCAGCAGCCGCCATTGCTGAGGATTACCGGACGCCCATTGTTCGCTCAAGCGTTGCGACACCAGGCTATCGGAAGGCTGCAACTGCAGTTGCCAGCCAGAAGGGCCGGTTTCCGCTGTGATCTTGACCGCATGCGCCTCCCCCCAGCTTTGAAAGCGAAAATTCATGCCTGATGGCGACTTTTCCGGCTCCACAGCCGCCTGGCGGCTCTGCGGCGGCGTCTTCTTCGCGGCCGGCGCATGAGACTCTTCGGATTGGTTCCCTCGCGACAGCGAAGGCCGCGGCATCCAAACGCCTGCCTCAGCCCCGCTAAGCTCATACTCAAACGCGAGCCCACTTTTTCGAGATGGAGGGTGCGCGGCCTTGGGTATATCCGCACCGCGCGTTTCTGGAATGAGGCTTACCTCTCGCGCAAGCATTTTCAGGTTCGGCGCTACCAGCTCGCCGGATAGATTCAATGCCGCGACTTGCAAAGCCCCAGCTTCACCCGGCAAAGCGGGGGACGCTGACGCGGCCGCGTTCGAAGCAAACGCAATAGCATCCACCGCCGCGGCTTCCCGCACGGCAGCCGTAGCGGACGCGACATGGTCAGTCGGCAATGCGCCCGGCAGACTCGCTTCTGGCTGGTTCTCAGCTTTGACAGCCAAGGCTGAGCCAAGCGCGGCACCCGCTACCGCGCCGTGGGCTGGCGAGTTGGCTGGAATAGCGGCCTGCTGCGCGACGGCCTCCATGCTCTGCTTGCTGTGTCGCTGGCCATCCCTCACGGCATGTTTTTCTGCCGAGGTGAGATCCATGCCGTCAGAAATGCCTGCAGCTCTCTCTGTCTTCGCTATCGTTTCATCGTGTTTTTGCCATTCCACCCCGCTGACCGCGCCGATCTTTTCCGGCGGCAAGCCTGCCGCCTTCCGCCCCTCCAGCGGCGCAACCGCCGCGCGATCATGCGGCGATCCAATCGGTTTCACGGCATTTGCTCGAAGATGCAGCAAATCCGGTTGCGGTTGCGGTTGCGCGGAGCGATGATGCTGCGGCGGCTTGCCGACTGCCATCGCAGAGATCGAATCTGGATTCGGCCGGGCCGCCCCCTTCGTTTCGCCCTTATCGGCGCCAAGCGGACGCGCCAGCAGATCGGCAGGCAAAGCTGGCGGCAAAGAGACAGCAAACCTGTCAATAGGCTCCTCTTGTCTGGATGGCTTAGCGCTAGCGATCCTCGCCGGGTCTCTCATCGCCCCTTGGACGCCCGCTTTCACAGCCAGGGCCTGGCCCGGCGTGGCCGCAGCCGCCACGATGCCCGGAACACGCAAGGCCGGCTCATCCGTGCGCGTCGCGCTGTCGGCCGCGGCAGGCGAAAGTTCGCGGCCATGGACAAGAACGGGCTCAGCAGAGGCCGTCATTCCTATTGCTGGCGCCATCGGCAACTGGATTGCCGCGACGGGATTGCCCGCGCGAGTTCCCGCCTCCGGCAAAGCGTCGAAAACACTGGCCGACGAGACCGCCTCCGCCGGCCCCGCCGACATGGAAAACGATTCCGCCGCGAGCGGGGCATCGGCCAAGCGGTCTGTCGGCGGCGCATACGCCAGCCAGGCGCACGCCTCTTCAGCTTCGGCATCCAAGCGTTTCTTGCTTCGCTCCACTTTCAGCTTGGCGATGCGCTCGAGTGAAACCACGCCGCCGGCATCCTCGCCAAGCGACGCCGCCCGCCCCAGCGCCGCGCCCGGCATCACGATCCCCATTTTGTCCTCTCTTCCGATTCGCTCTCTTCTCGACTCAGCATTTCCAGCCGCCGCAGCCTGCGCTGCGTCCTGGCCCAACGCTGGTACTTATCTTCTTTGCGCAGCCAACTCTTGCGCAGCGTGGTTTGCGTGTCCTGCTCTTGCTTCACTTCGCCGCGCGCTTCGCGCAAGCGGTCCATCTGAAAATCCAGGTCTTGCATGCGATGGCGCAAAACAGCTTGGGTCCGCTGCCAGGCGAACAACTCGTCCCGCGCCATCACCTCGCCGTCCGGCCGCTGCGCCAGCAACAGTTGGCGCATGCCGTCTTGCTGCGTTTTCATCGCTGCAATTTCCCGCTCCAAGTCGGCATCGCGCCGCGCCAATTGCGCCAAGGCCTGTTCGCAGCGCGATTGCGCCAGTTCGCAGCGGCGCAGCAACGCGCCTATCTTAGGCAACAAGCTCATGCATGCCCCGCAGCGTGAGCGGGAACGGCGAGTGCTGATCCATGGGCTGGCGCAGCCATAGCCGCAGCGCGTCCCGCGCCTTCATCGCCTTATCGTTGTCGGCGTTTTCGCCGGCCCGGTACTCGCCCAGGTCGATAAAGACTTGCAGCTCCTCCAGCCGCGCCATCAATCCCCGCACCGCCGATGCCGCTTGCTGATGCGCCCGCTCCGTCACTTGCCCCGCCACCCGGCTGGTGCTCTTGAGCGCGTCTATGGCCGGGTAATGCCCCTGCCCGGCCAGCTTGCGGCTCAAATAAATGTGGCCGTCCAGAATCGAACGGATTTCATCCGCCAGCGGGTCCGGCTCGTCGTCGCTTTCCAGCAGCACGGTATAAAAAGCGGTGATGCTGCCCTGGCTCATCGTGCCGGGCCGCTCCAGCAGCCTCGGCAGGCTGTCGAACACCGACGCCGGATAGCCGCGCCGCGCCGGCGGTTCCCCCGCCGCCAGCGCCACATCGCGCAGGGCGCGGGCGTAGCGCGTCATGGAATCGACAAAC
Source organism: Chromobacterium sp. CCUG 76385 (assembly GCF_059916625.1). NCBI lineage: Bacteria > Pseudomonadati > Pseudomonadota > Betaproteobacteria > Neisseriales > Chromobacteriaceae > Chromobacterium > Chromobacterium sp. CCUG 76385. The sequence goes on along the minus strand of NZ_JAUCGU010000001.1, from coordinate 21,713 downwards.
AGCACCACTTGCTTGCCTTGCTCTCGGAAATGCTCGGCCACCGTGGTGGCCAACAAAGCAGCGTTGCAACGATCCACCGAGGAATAATCCGACGTGGCGTACACCAGCACGCAGCGCTCGCGCTTGTGCGACTGCCGCAAGGCCTCGACAAACTCGGTCACTTCGCGGCCGCGCTCGCCCACAAGTCCGATCACGAACACATCCGCCTCGGTCTGTTCGATCAACATATGCATCAGCATGGTCTTGCCACAGCCAGCCGAAGCGAAAATGCCCACCCGCTGGCCAATGCCGCAAGTCAGCAAACCATCTATCACTCGCACGCCGGTCAACAGCGGCTGGCGTATGCCCACCCGTTGCGAATACGGCGGTGGATCGACATCGATGCCGCGACGGCCGCCGGCCAAACCGGTGGATTCGCAAAAACGTTCGACGATCTGGCCGGTGGGATCGATCACCGCGCCCAGCGCGTCGTCGCCTATCCAGGCCGACAAGGCGCCGCCAGTGGGTTGCAGCACCGCCTCGCGCGAGAGGCCGCGGGCATTTCCGATCAGACTCAGCACCGCGCGCGAGCCATGAAAGCCCACCACTTGGGCGCGAGCCACCACCTCGCTGTCTTGCCAGCTGCGGCGGATTTCGCACAGCTCGCCTATCGCCACATCGGGCAGCAGCGCTTCGATGATGGGGCCGGACAAGCGCAAGGGATATGCCAGCCTGCGCAACAGGCGCGGCGGCTTCATCGCGGGCTCCCATCGAGCTTGCGGCTATTCCAATTGCTTACCTTCATGCCTGCCCTCCCGCTCAAATGGTCTTGATCACATTGACCGACACACTGTCGGCGATCTCGCCGAAGGACACCACTTCCAGGTCGTGGAAGCGGGTTTCGACTAATTTCTTGATAAAGCGGCGCACATCCACCGAGGCCAGCAGCACCATGTCCTTATTGGACAAACCCAGGCTGCCCAGCCCGGCGCCGAACAGATCCATCAGCTCCTCCGAGGTGGAAGGATCAAGATTGAGAAAGGCCCCCGCCGAGGTCTGCCGCACGCCCTTGCGCACCACGTCCTCCACCTCGGCCGACACCATCACCGCCCGCAGCTCATTGTCCTGGGCGAATTTGTGGCAGATGTAGCGGGCCATGGCGCCGCGCACATGCTCGACCAGATTGATCACGTCCTTCTCGCGCGGCGCCCACAATGCCAGCGCCTCCATAATCAGCTTCATATTGCGCACCGATATCCGCTCGGTCAGCAGCCTTTGCAGCACCTCGGCGATGCGCTGCACCGTGGCGTGGCGCAGCACTTCCTTGAGCAAGTCCGGATAGCGGCTTTCCAGCTGATCCAGCATGTGCTTGGTTTCCTGCACCCCGAAGTATTCGTTGACATGGCGCGATAGCCTGGCGGCCAGGCATTGATAGAACTCGTCCAGCGCGGTCCGCAACTGATAGCCCAGCTTGGCCAGCTTGTCTCGGTCGGATGGTTTCACCCAGGCGCTCTGGCCTTCTTGTTGACGCTCGAACACTGGCTTGACCCCCAAAGCCTCCAGTTCGTCCGAATAGTTGATGACTTTGAGCAGATCGAAATGCACGACGAACTCTTCTGCGCGCACCTCGTTGATCAGCAGCATCACACGGTTGTCCGCGACGTTAGGCGAGTCGCGCAGCATCATCTCCGGCAAACGCACGCCGTAATCGATGAAGAACTGGCTGCGCAGCCGCTCGGCCAGCTTCAAGCTCTCCAGCTCCGCGTGCCGCGATGGCGCGACCAACAAAATCAGCGGGATGGTTTCGGTCGCCACTTGATCCAAGTTTTCGATCAAGCGCAAGGAGCCGGCCTTATCTTCCGCGCCGGCAGCGCCGGCTGGCGCGGACGACGCGGCGGACTTGCCCGCTTTGCCCGGCTTGGGCGCTCGCTCCTGTCGGCTGGCGCCGCCGCCCTGCTGCGCCTGGGCCGGCTGATCATTGCGCCGCCGGTAGTAAAACAGGCCGCCCAACGCGGCAGCCAGGATCAAGAAGACCAACAAAGGAAAGCCCGGCAGCATGCCCACCGCCAGCGCAATCACCGCCGTCACCACCAGCACAAAGCGGTTGCCCAGCAACTGGACGATGATGTTGCGGCCCATATTGTCGCTGTCGCCATTGACGCGGGTGACGATGAAGCCGGCGCTGATGGCGATCAACAATGCGGGAATCTGCGCCACCAGGCCGTCGCCTATGGTCAGCATGGTATAGGTGGACAAGGCGTTGGACAGGGTCATGCCGTGCTGGGACACACCCACCGCGATGCCGCCGACAAAGTTGACGAAGATCACGATGATGCCGGCGATGGCGTCGCCCTTGATGAACTTCATCGCGCCATCGAACGAGCCATACAGCTGGCTTTCGCGTTCCAGCACGCTGCGCCGCTCGCGCGCCGCGTCGGCGTCGATGATGCCGGCGCGCAGGTCGGCGTCGATGCTCATCTGCTTGCCGGGCATGCCGTCCAGCGAAAAACGCGCCGCCACTTCCGCCACCCGTTCCGAACCCTTGGTGATGACGATGAACTGCACCACGGTAACGATGGAAAACACCACGAAACCCACCGCCAGATTGTCGCCGATGACGAACTGGCCGAAGGTAGCGATGATCTCCCCGGCATCCGCCTCGATCAGAATCAAGCGGCTGGTGCTGATGGACAAGGCCAGGCGGAACAGCGTGGTGATCAGCAGCACCGAAGGAAAGGTGGAAAAACTGAGGATGCGGTCGATGTAGAACGAGCCCATGAAAACCAGCACCGCCAACACGATATTGAGGCCGATCAGGAAGTCCACCAAATAGGTGGGCAAGGGGATGATCAACATCGAGATGATCATCACCATCAGCGCCAGAATCAGCAACTCCGGCCGCGCCCGCGCGCCGCTCAACAAAGAATTCAACACCGTTCATCCATCCAGAAAATACAGACGCGCGCGCCTGACAAAACATGCAAACCCAAGGGCCGCGGCATCATTGCTCTCTACGCCGCTCGATCTGCTCGTGCCGATAAGCGATATGGGCCAGATAGCGAAACTCCTCCAGCAAGGCTTCCTGCCATTCCTCATCTGGAAACAGCCTGGGCGGCAGCGTCTTGCACGCCTGATATAAGGCTTGCAACAAGGCGGAACGATCGGCATGGCGGCTCAGCAACGCGGTGTCGCCTACGGTTTCGGCCAACAGGCCATCCAGCTCTTGCGGCGTTTGCAGCAAAGACAGCATCAACAGCAGCCAGTCGGCCTCGCTGGGGTTGAAACGGCAAACCAACGGGTTGGCCAACAAGCGTCGGACAAACAGCAAATCCGCCGAGCGCAGCAGCTTGAGCTGAGTCAGCCTGCCCAGCAGATTGCCGAATTCCAGCCGCGAGCAGCTGGGGTCCAGAGAGTCGATATCCGCCAGCAGCGCGCCCTCCACAAAATCCAGCACGGCGCGGCGATGCTGGAAGCCATAGCTCGCCACCCAGTCTTGATAGATCTCCGACTCCGAGCCCTCGCTTTGCAAAAACTGTCTGTAGCTTGCCCGCAGCAGGCTGGGGCTCATTTCCAGCGCCGCGCCGAACAGCCTCGCCTTGAGCGCGCTGTTGATGCCCGCCTTCAAAGCCTGCGGGTCCGCTTCGGCCTCGGCCTGCTTCAGCGCTTCGCGCAGCCGCTTGCGGGCAGCCTCGTCCAGTTGCTTGCGCCGCGCCAGTTGGCGCAGCACCAACACCAAATCGCTATCGTCGGGAAACTGCCGGCGCGCCTGGTTTAGCAGTTCCTCCGCCGAAGCGTCGGGCGACCGCGCGACAAGCAAAATGCCATCCGCTTTGGATTCAACATCCTCCTCCAGCACCCGCTCGAAGCTATCCGCCAGGCTGCTGCGCTTCTTGTCGTAATCTCGCCGGTTGCGAAACTGGGCCAGCATGGCCGCCATGCCATTGGCCGATTTCGCCGCGCGTTGCTGCAAAGCGCCCGGACTGGCCGCTTCCGCCTGCTCGGCCTCGTTCAATTCAGCTTGGGCTTGTTGGGACTCGTCCTGATGCACAGGCGCTTGGCGCGCTTCGCGCTTAGCGTCCAGCTGCGCTTGCTGTCTGGCGGTGCGCAAAGCCGAATGGCTAAGCGTCCTGCCGCTAATGTCCACCGGTCCAGCTCCCGCGCCGTTCCAGGTAATCGCGCACTTTCTGCTGCAAGGGATCAACGTCCAGCCCGCTTTGGCTGGCCAGGCCGGCTGTCATCTCCGCCGCGTCCGGCTTGAGCGGCTCGGTGATTTCGCGCGGCTGGATCAAGAACACGCGCACGGTATTGGAAAGATTCTGCCGTTGATAACGGAACAGCTTTCCCACTAGAGGCGCGTCGCCCAGCAGCGGAATCCGGGTCTGGGCATCGCTGCTGGAATCGCGGGTAAAGCCGCCTATCAGCAAGCTTTTGCCCTGCGGCATCCGCGCCACCGTGCTGATGCGGGTGCGCCCCACTTCCGGCGTGGAGGCGTCCTTATTGCCCTGGCTATAGTCTGGGGCGCGAGCCTCGCGGCCATCTTCGATATTCAGCGCCATTTCAATTTGGCCGTCGGCGGAAAAACGCGGCAATACGCTCACCATCGTGCCATAGGTGACATGCTGCAAATCGACGCTGCGCTCTCCTTCCAGCTTGGTGTAGAAGGTGCGGTTATTGTCGAAGATGGCTGGCACGTTTTCCTGGGTTAGCAGCACCGGGCGTGACACCACATTAGCCTTGTTCTTTTGCGACAGGGCCATTACCGAGGCGAGGAAACGGGTGCCATCCAGGGTGCTGAACGAACCCGCGCTGTTGAGCGTTACGCCCAGGCGGCCGCCCAGGGAAACCTGCCCGCGCCAATCCACACCCAGCTGGTCCAGATCATCCTTCTCCATATCGATGATCCACAAAGACAGCTCGACGTGGCGCTTGGCCACATCCAGCGCGGCCACCAGCTTCTCGATAAAGCGCACCTGCTCGGCCGTGCCCTTGACCAGCAGGCTGTTGGTGTCGGGATAGGCGATCACCTTGATATCGCTGGCGGCTGCGGCACGGGCGAACGGGTCAAGCGTTTCCGCCGGGAGGCTTGACTTGGGCTTGGCATCGCCCGGCCGGGGCAAAGGCGGCAAACCGGCAGGCACGGGCATGGGCAGATTGGCCAGCGCCTCCGCGGCCGGCTTGGCAGGCGCGGCCTCCGTCGCGGCAAGCGGCTTGCTCTCGCCCTGCAGCAATTTTTCTATCACCGTGGCCATGCCGGGAATGACGACTTTCTGATCGCGCATCTCATAGCTGCGGTCGCCGACAAAGGTGTTGTTGAGCCGGATCACGCCTATCTTCTGCCGCCCCAGATCCATGCCCTCGCTCTGCTGATCCATGAAACTGGCGGCATTGCTGACCAAATCCACATAGACCGGCGGCCCGGAGAGATAAAAGGTGCCGCTGCGATTATCGCCACGCAGCGGATAGCGTTTGTCGTACAAACCGGATTTGCGCAAAAAGTCGTTCAGCGTGGCCAGAGGCACATTGCGCAACAGCACCACCGAGTTGCGCATTTCGCCGGCGTCGTAAACATAAATGGACTGGCTATCCCCATACCAGATCAAACCCAATTGCAGCGTCATTTTTTCCAGCAAGGCCTGGGGATTGCCCAGATCGAACTCTCCGCTGACCTGCTTGCGCGCCGCGCGCGAACTGAGGATGACCGGTTTTTTGAGCCTGGAAGAGATGGCGTCGAACACCGAGCGCAAGCTATCTTGCCGCGCGACATAGCCCGAGCCGCGCCCCTCGCTCTCCGCCGCGCAAAACTGCGGCAAACACAAGCCTGCCAATAACAGAGCGATGGCCACTGCCTTGCTCATTTCGCCGCCAGCTGAATCAGATTGGACAAGCCGCGCGGAGAGATGCCCATCAAGTCCTTTACCTCTTTGGAAAAGTGGGCCGGCGAAGCATAGCCGTGCTTGAGCGCGAGCTGGGTCAGGCTTTCCTCGCCGCCCACCACGTCCAGCATGCAGCGCGCCGCGCGCCAATCGCGCAACGACGCCTTGGCGGCATTGCCCAGCGCATGGCGGCACAAACGGCGGAAATGCGAAGTCGACACCCCATAGCGATCGCCCAAACTCTGCAACTTGTCGCCGCGGGCCGAGTGCGACAATAAAAACCGCACCAGCCAATAGCTCTCATTGCGCCTAAGCTGGGCCAACAGAGGCGCGACGGTTTGCTCCGGCGCAAATAGCTGCGCCAAGAACCAATACTCCAAACGCCGCCGGTCGGACCAGATGGATAAATCCTCCAGAAACAAACGCTCGCAGCGCGCTTCCGGATTCACCGTCGGCAAGGCCCGCGCCTCGTCGATAAAGGCCAGCAATTTGGCCAGGATCTCCAGTTGAACCGCGTGAAAACTCAAACTGCCCGTTGCCACCAACACGCGGGCATGCTCCAACAACAGCAGCCCCTGCCAGCCAGGAGGCAACTGCCATTGCGCCTTGCCGCAAGCGCCGGACAACCTCAACTCCGCACCCGGCTGGGCTAGCGGCAGCAATAGCCAAGCAGCCTGGCCGGACACCTCGCGGCGGCAGGCCGTTTCTATCGTTTGCATCGGGTGAAGCATATGGTTGTCTGTCATCGCGCCTGTCCTGGCTGCGGCAAATGCCGGGATGACAGCAGTGTGGGGGAGGAAGGAGAAGGAATCCTGATGGGAATATGATGAGCATCGCAAAAACTAGGCAAGGTCTGAACAAGCCCCTGCCCTTCCCGCATACTCACTCCACCTCAGCCTATCCAGGACGCCGCTATGTGCCAGCAGCTGACCTTCATCAGCCTGGCGCTCGCTGCCCAAAAGAAATGCGCCCGCGGCAAAATCCTTCCGGCCAAGATCGATCAATTCATACCCTGGACGCAGCGGCGAGAAGCTGTCATTGATCCGTTTTAGAATTGAATGGCCGCGGGCTGTAGATCTGTATCCAACACGGAGTGGCGCAACAATGCCCATCTGCGTTGGAAAGCATGCTCACCATTGCGGATGCATTCACCTTTCTCAGCGCATCCGTCAGGGATCCAAACGGTGTTGAAATTGCTTGAGTAAAATATCACGCCTCGCAGCGTCTTGAGCATTTCGATCTGCGTTACTAGCATCGGAATCGACAGCAGCCATCGCCTGATGATCTTCATTAACCAAATCATTAGCTATATTTTGGAGTTGATCAAAACTAAATACCCCATTTTGGGGCGAATTATTTATCCACCACCGTGGTCGAGAAAGCAGATCTTCTGGATCAGGCAAATCAGGTAGACTCCGCAGAGCAACTTGAGCCGCCGAACCCTCGGAAAATGGTAGCACCTCCGAATTCATGGAAAGCGGCGGAGGCGGCAGAGGCGTCGGAGGCGGTACGTCTAAATCGCGCACAGAGAATTTTTTAATACCATCCTTAATCAATCTATTGATATTATTATCACTCGTCTCATCATGCAACATCGAACCAGCCATCAGCAATAATTTAAAGAACTCGCTTGATTCATTACTCACATAACCCGACTTCCCCGAAACACAGCCAATAGCTTCCTGGGCACAAGATCTAATATCCCTAGCAAGCGCATAATTCCCCAAATCTGGCTTACTCATCAACGCAACCAGAGCATCTCGCGCATAATTACCTGCCCCTCTTTCTGTCAACGCAATGTTCATTAGCATTTCAAGACTACTCCTATTCCCCCTTTCAGTACTGGTCACCAAACCATCCAAATAATTATTAATTGATGAGTTTCTTTTCAACAATCCGTCTGGTCCATGTGTAACTTTAGTATCAAGCGGCGCACCATCAGCAATCGCATCAAAAACATCACATCTCTCCTTCCCCCCCCAAAAAAAAGACACCATCCTGTCAATTGCACCCGTCATACTCAACCACCTCAATAATAAATGCGCCAAGTTATCACACCAACCACCCAAAGCATGCACTGATAAAATAGCCAACTTCCCAAGTGCCTATCCGCTCAAACGAAGTATCAACAAGGCAAAGCGCCATCACTGAAGTGGCCTTACTCATGTCAAACATTTGACTTCGTAAATTTAGCCCTAGCAGACTGTTTAAAAAAAATTTCAGAACAGAAAATCATTGAATAAATACCACTCACAATGGTGTTTTGCCTAAAATTTAATCTATTTTAGCTTATTTTTTGTTCGAAATAGACATTTCGGCAATTTTTCCATCATCAAAAATAGTTTTTTCAACACCCTGCTAGTATTAGGATACGCAAGCCATTGCTTATCGAGCATGCATCATTACAATTTCAGAACGCAGAGGCCCTGATATTCAGAAGAGAATCAATTAGGGTTGCGCATAAATACAGTGCCATCTGGCCGGTTACTATTTCCTCCCAATTCTTTATCCGCCCTCAATATAATACGCTCGACAACACAAGCTGCCGTATTCGGAATATCACTCTCTTTAATATACTCGCGCGATACAAATTCTTTCATCAAGTCTTCCAAGGTCATGTTTTTACCTTCAAATTTCAGCTCAGTATTTTTTTCCCTTTCATAAATATGCTCCAGTGTTTTAACTCGAGAATTTTTACCCCCATTAGTCGCATCATAATTACCCATCAAGTTTTTTTTATAGATCTGCGCATCTCTTAATACGGCATTTACATCGTCTTCCGTAAGATTTAAAATTTGCCCCATGAGCATATCCTCGCCACCCGCAATCATGTAGGCAGGATAGATGCCATCATTTCCCACTATACTGCTGTGCCGAACACCTGTTTTGATAGAAACAAATTGCTGGGCTGGTGAGTTAAATTTTCTTATCTCTTCACTATCCGGTTCAGACCTTACAACCGTCCCACCTCGCGCAGCACTTATTTCTTCTATGGAAAATCTAGTTGGCTCGCCCACCCCATATGCTACAATGGGTTTCGCTTTACCAAACCGAGCGTGCATTTCTTCCACACTCGTCTTAACTTTTTCCAAAGCAGGATTTGTATTCTTGGTTAGGACAACATCCTGATCTATCATCATAAATCTCTCTGGTTGATACTCCAAAGAGTCCGCAAAAGTAGTGGCGGCTACTCGAGCAGGACCAAATCCGGCTAGCTCACCCCCATCCCATCCAACTAGTGATAGATTTTTGAATTTCTCTAGCTCGTCGCCCAGCACGTTCTTATAATTATCATACTCATCCTTATGCACCATCAGATAAACCGGCTCACCTCCATTATATCCTGGATGCCACACAACCTTACTATCTAGGCTTTCTATAAACTGTTTGCCTGTTTCACGAATAGCCTCCCGATTGAGTTCTGTCTTTATTTTTCCTGCCGCCCCACCGCTAATCACAATGGCAGGCACAGTTTTAGGGCTTGCCCCCTTTACTTGTATAGTATTACTCCGCCTAAATGACAACCAACTATCGCTTTCCTTCCCACCACTCGCCAACTCTTTGCATACAGCAATACGATCTTCCCAAACACCTCGCATGCTGCCCTGCGCTTGGGGACGCTGACCTTTAGGAACAGTTACTGGGGAATATTTACATTGCAACCTTGTTTCAGGATTTATCCACTGAGGGTTTAATTTCACCTCAATAGGCTCTCCCCTTCCACGGCTAGTCGGATCAATAGAACTTGACTTCAAAGCCAAAATCTTTTCCGCAAAAGAAAAATTTTCCTTCGTAGACCCAAGAGATGACCTTAAGTCTGGGCACGACAAACTTCTACGCAGTGGATTCACCATCGAATAACTCCTTTAACAAACCACTCCAATTAATCAACATAGGTAATTGATTGAAAAATTTCACTGCGGCATCCATTAAAAATGCAAGTACTAACGCGGTAAAGTTTCACAAATCATCACCTAAAAACTAGGCACAATCAAAAACTAAAACATTCTCTATAAAAATACCGCTGACACAGCAACACCCAATACACAACTCACCGGATTAATTACCTATTCTATATAAAAGTTAAATCAACCCTAACAAATCACTCCACATAAACCTCTCAACCTTTCATAAAAACTCTCCAGCAGCACACCTAAACCACCTCCATCTCCACATGACAAACACCTTAAATTCACCAGTGCCTTCAACTCATATCCATTATTTCCTCTGCCAAATGTAAGCTGGCCACACTCAACATTATCTAACGGTTCCATTAGCACCATTAAAATACCATAAGCATTACTTAATATTATATTTTCACTCACCCCTGAAAAGTTACTCCACACCCACAGGCGGTCGTCGGAAACAGAAATCAGTACATCCGGCACTCCCTCAAAACTTAGCGCCACTGATAAATCATGATCAAACTCAATCAATAGTTTTTCATTAACACCCAATTGCAAAAGAGTTTCCTTTACCAGTTCGCCCAAGCTGCATGCTACTTGGCCTGAAAAAGATAATGGATTCATTGCATTCTGAATCATATTCTCAACCCCAATTAATAATAAGTAGAATGACATCAACAGCACTGACATGCAAATACCACTAACTGCTAATTTTCCAAATTAAACTATCCACCAATTAGAACACTTTAAAGACATTGCATGGCCACCGATACAAATCACACCAGGCAGGTAGATCCCACTATTTTTTTCAGATACAACTAGGACTCAGCATAAGCAATAACTCACTTTTTTACTTACAAAAACCGCTCATTTTTCGCCCGCCCACCCACATCTTGCCTCCTTGCAAATTTCAGATTGCCAACCTAGCCCATACATCATATCATGTTCACTAAAGTATGTATTATATCAAACATTACATCACCGCATTCACGTGCGGAATATCCGTGACTGGGGAGCAAGATGGTGAACAAGGACGGCTTCATCCACCGGCAATTCGTCTTCGGCGACTTCATCCTGCACTTCGACGGCAGGCTGACGCACAGCGGCCAGCCTGTCGGCGTGCCGCCCAAGGAGCTGGCGGTGTTGACCGCGCTGTTGGAAGCGGCGGGCGAGCTGGTCAGCAAGGACGCGCTGCTGGAGCGCGCCTGGCCAGGCGGCGAGGTGAATGAAGAATCGCTGACTCGCTGCATTTGCGCGCTGCGCCGCATCCTGCTGGAGAACAAGGAGCAGCGCTACATCGACACCGTATACGGCAAGGGCTACCGCTTTTGCCGGCCGGTGGCGGTGGTGGCGCGCCAAGGGGAGGCGGCAAGCTCCGCATCGGTGGCGGTGCTGCCGTTCCGGGCCGAGGGCCAGCTGGATACGCAGGCGCTGCATGGCGCGCTGGTGCAGAATCTGGTTCGCTACCTGCCGTTCGGCTTGCGGGTCTTGCCCGCCACGCTCACGCGCGACTGCCAAAGCCTGAGCGACCTCAAGCTGCTGATGGAGCAGCTCTCCCCCGACTACTACTTGGCCGGCCAGGCGCAAGGCGAAGGCGAAGCCGCCGTGCTGCGGGTGGAATTGATCCGTTCGCCTGGGCATCAGCTGGTGCATCACGAAAGCATCGCCCTGGCTGGTTTGCACCCCGCCGCGCTGCAAGCGCGGCTGAGCGACCTGCTGGCGCGGCAAATCGCCGGCCAACGCGGAGATCAGGCCCGCGAGCTGGATTCGCTCAGTTCCGCCACTCCCTATCTCAACGCCATGCGCGAGCTGCAACAACACACGCCTTCCAGCCTGCGCCGCGCGCTGTCGCAACTGCACCAGTGCGTGGAGCGCGCACCAGGCCACGCGCCATCCTGGCGCGCTTTGGCCGAGTGCTATCTGGCGCTGGCGCAACTCAGCCTATTCGATCAGGAGCAGGCCTTGCGCCAGGCCAAGGCGGCGGTGGACAAAGCGGTGGAGCTGGATGCCGCCCATCCGCAAACCCTGGGTTTGCTGGCGCTGCTGGGCAGCCTGCGCGGCGAATACGCGTTGGCCGACGCGCTGCTGGAACAGGCCAGGCTATTGGCTCCGCAATCGGTGGAGCTGCATTACTATCGCGCCTGGCATTTATTCCTGACCGGCCGGCTAGAACTCGCGCAAGGCGCGCTGGACGCCTGCCTGACGCGCGATCCTTCCCGCATCGCGCCTGGCATTTTGAAGCTGTGGCTGACCTTCTACCAAAACCGCATCGACGAAGCGGTGACGCTGGGACACAGCCAATTGCGCCGCTATGGCCAGCAGCATCCCGTGCTGCAAAACCTGCTGGCGCTGATGCTGTCGCAACAGCAGCGCCATGACGAAGCGCAGGAGCTGGTTCGCCAAGTGCAAGAAGCCGGCGAAGAAGACGGGCTGCTGGAAATCAATCGCCGCTGCGTGGAATACGCTCGCTCGGGCGACGGCGCGCGGCTGTCCGCGCCGCAAATCGACAGCCGCCAAGTGCGGGCCAGCCTGCTCCCGCTAGTGCTGGCGCGAGAAGGCCGCGAATCCGCCATCGTCTTGTTGCGCCAGTTGCAAGACGGCGGCTATCCCTGGCTGGCGGCCTGGCGGCACGATCCGCGGCTGGCCGAGCTGTTCAACGACCCGGCCATGGCGGCGGCGGAGTGGCGGATGCCGGACGATTATGATCAAGCCAGCGGCTTTTAATCGGTTTTCCATCAGGAATCCTAAGCGCCGCGCGCATACAGTGCTTTCCATGAACCCAAGCAGCCAGGCCTGAGCCCCCCCCCATGTCCGCCGAGAATCCACATAGCCTAGACAGCGCCGGCTTGACGCTGCGGCTGCTCAATGGCCCCTTGCGCGGCTGTGAATTTGAGCTGCCTGCCGGCAAGACGCTGTTTCTGGTCGGCGCCGATCAGGCCCTGGCCGATCCGCGCCAGCTGCCGGAGCTGCCCGCCGACGCGATCTATCTGCCCTGGCAAGAAGGCGGCGTGAATTTCGAAATCCTGGTCGGCGAAACCATCAGGCTGCGCGAACTGGGCCAGGACGGAGCGAACGAGCGCGAAGCCACGCTCAACCAGCGCATCCGCATCGGCAGCCTGGAGCTGGCTTTGCGCGCCGAGCATATGGACTGGTCGCCGGAGGTTTTGCGCCAGCCGCAAAACGGAGCGGAGCCAGCGCCCGCTCGCCCGCGCCGAGCCGGACTGCGCGCATGGGCCTGGCTGGCGCTGCTGCCGGCGATCGGCGGACTGGCATGGCTGGCGCTGGATTACCAGGCTTCGCAAAACTTGCCGCAACTCCAGGCGGAACAACTGTCGGCGCTGCTAGGCGGCGACAGCGGGCGCTTTGAGGTGATGCAAGGGCATGACGGCCTGCTGTATGTCGCTACCCAGAACGAAAGAGACCGCGCCTGGGCCAGGCAGGCGGCGTTGCGCGCCGATTTCCCCAATCCTCCACAGGTGATACTGGCCGGACTGGAAAACGAAAGACTGAGCCGCTGGCTGGCAGCCAGCTATCCCGGCTTGGCGTATTTCAGGCTGCAGTTGCGTGATCCGCGCCACCCCAGCCTGTGGATCAGCCGGCAACGCGCCGCGCTGCAGGCGCCGGACAAGCTGCGGCTTCGCGCCCAGCTGGCGGAGCAACTGCCTTACGCGGAAAAAGTTGAAATCATCGATATGGACGACAACGAGGCCGCCAAACAGGCCGAGGCCGGCTTGGCCAGCCTGGCGCTGCCCTTCCGCCGCCAGAATCAAGCGGACAGCATCACCTTCATCATTTCCGGCGAACTGGAAGACGGCGCGCTGCAAGGACTGCGCCAATTCATTGATGGCTACACCCGGCAGTGGGGCAGCCGTTACGCGCAGTTCGCTATCGAATTGAAAGATGACAAGCTCAAGGGCAAGTCCTTTCTGTACGGCGACCAAGGCTACGTCAAGCAAGACGCTGGCCATTGGGTTTTTCCAAAACAGTTTTAAACCAAAGGAGCAATCATGGCTGATGCTTTTTATATCACAAAGCAATCCAAAGATTTTGATACCACTGCGTTACATGCCGCGGTAGAAACTTCGCTGGCGGATCTGATCAAGAATCCGTCCGACCCTACCAAACTCGCCACGTATCAAAGCACGCTGTCGGAATACAACCTGTACCGCAACGCCCAATCCAACGTGGTGAAGTCCTTCAAGGACATCGATGCGGCCATCATCCAGAACTTCCGCTAACCATAAGGGCCGGCAATGCGCCGGCCCTCCAAAAGGAGACGCATCATGCTTCCCGTTTCAGGCATCGCCGCCACGCAAGCGCGCGACATCAGCGCCAGCCTGCAACAGCCGGTTTCCTTGGAAGACCGGCTGGTGCGCGCCTTCGCCGAATCCGCATCCGCCGCCGATGTGGAAAAAGAACAGATCATGCAAAAGGTCGAACAGGCCAAGTCGCTGTCCAACCCAGCCGAGCTGTATCAATTGCAGGTCCGCACCTCCAACTACAACCTGGAAGTGTCCATGCTCAGCACCCTGGCGCGCAAAGGCGTGGCGGTGGTGGAAAGCCTGCTGCGGGCATGAAGCCATCGATCCTCAAGGCCGCCGCGCTGGCGCTACTGCTTTGCGCCTGCCAGCAAAAGGAATTGCTCAAGAGCCTGGATCAGCAGCAGGCCAACGAGGTGATCGCCGTGCTGCAAAGGCACAATATCGAGGCGGACAAACAGGACAAGGGCAAGGGCGGCTACAGCATCATGGTGGCACCGCCGGATTTCGCCGCCGCGGTGGATTGGCTGAAAACCTACAACCTGCCCTCGCGGCCGCGGATGGAGGTGTCGCAAATGTTCCCCGCCGACGCGCTGGTTTCCTCGCCGCGGGCGGAAAAGGCGCGGCTGTACTCGGCCATAGAGCAAAGGTTGGAGCAGTCGCTGCAAACCCTGGACGGGGTGCTGTCTGCCCGCGTCCACATCAGCTATGACCTGGAGGCCGGCGAGAATGGCCGCCCCGCACCACCCGTGCATATCTCGGTGTTGGCCATATACGACCGCGACGCCGACCCCGCGCCGATGATCAACGACATCAAGCGTTTTCTGAAGAACAGCTTCGCCGAAGTGGAGTACGACAATATCTCAGTCGTACTCTCGCGCCGAGAAGAGGCCCAGCAGCAGCCGGCCGTCGCGCCACCATCCAATCGTTCGCCCGGCCAGCCCGCTTTGATTGCCGGACTGAGCCTGGCCGCCCTGATCGCCGTCGTTGCGGCCTGGTTCTGGCTACAACGGCAACGCCCCAGACATAGGCAGACACATGGTTAAACGCCGGCTTGGCGCCGATCCAGCTGCGGACGAGATGAAACCCGAATGGAGGGCCATCTTGTTTGACCCGCTATCCTATATCGCCCCCCAGCGACTGCCATGGACGCCATCCCTTGCCAACCCAGCTGCTCGCGGCATCGTCAATGACTTGCTGATCGCAGCTTACGAACTGGATACCTGTTGGGGCGTCAACGAGATGAGCGGGGTCGCGCGGCAATTTCTGCGCCACTGGCAGCGCTTGCCGCAAGCCGCCTATCTGATGGGTTGTCAAGCCTTGCGCGCCGAGTTGTTGCGGCAGGGGGCCATCTTGCGACTGCCCGGCTGGGCGCAAGCGTTTGTCCGGCTACCGCTGCAAACCGCCCACAATGCTCCGTCTACCCGGCGCGTCAACCACCGGGACCTGTCATGCGCCGGCTACCATCAATTGCTGCGCTGGCGCACTCTGCTTCCGCTGGCCTTGACGCAGCGCCTACCGCTGTTGTTTCCGCCCATGGTCGATGACCTTGAAACGGCGGCCGGGCAGCCCGACGCTCTGCTATTGACTTTGGCCTTGCAACAGGCCGGGAGACACCCTTTTGCCCCGCCCAGCGACCCCGATTGAAAACGCGCTGATCCGCCAATCCGATCTCAAGCAACTGCGCCGTTGCGACAATCTGGAAAAAACGGCGCGGCGACGCGCGCGGCAGATTGTAGACGCGGCTCTGCGTGAGGCCGAGACATTGCAAAGCCATGCCTGGCAAGCCGGTTACGAAGCAGGCATGCTGCGCGCGCTGGACCAGGTGGCGGCGCAGCTGGGCGACTATCAAAGCCAGGCGGCGCGCTGGCAGGCGCAACTCTCGGCCGAGGCCCGCGACATGCTGACCGCGGCGGTGAATCACCCAGACACCTTGCTATTGCTGCTGGATGAATGGCTGCAAAGCCAGAATGGCTCAGCGCAAGAAGCGGTTTTGCATTTGTTGCTGCCCAGACGTGCCAAAGGACGGCAAGCCGAGCTGATGGCTCTGTTGTCCGACAATTGGCACGGCGCGATTCAGATCGATTATCACGATGATGAGCGCTTCATCATGCGCTGCGCCGATCAGGCAGCCGAATTTTCGCCAGAGCAATTCGTCGAGCCGGCCAGCCAGCTTCTGCGGCAACGCCTCCACACGCTGTCCCGAGACTGCGCCGGCCTCTCCGCAGCGGCGCTCAGGCAGCTCCAGCAACAACTCGACGCCAGGCTGCAAGCCTTCTCGCAGGCTGCCGACAACGATCATCAGGAATCGGAATCATGCTGACCACCCAAGCCGCCGGCGGATTGCCGGCCGGGCTCGCGCCCTCCTCCATGGAGCCTGTCGTGTCTCTTCAGCACAGGCTCTCCGGCGCCGCCGCGGCAGTCAACGACCCAAGCGCCCAAGACAAGACCGAAGCCTTGCTTTCGCCTTTCTTGGACGCCTTGCGCCAATCTCCAGTATTGGCGAACCCGAAGGGACAGCCGCTGCAAGCGCGGGCCAATGCGGTTTCCAATTTGCTGCGCCAATGCCGCGCCGCGCCGGATCAGCCCCCCGCCTGCGCGACCGTGGAACAGCAACAGGCATTGTTGCGGCGGGCATTGCAACAGACCTCCCTAGAAGACCCGCTGCGAGCACCCTTGAATACCGCCTTGATGAATGCGGTCAACCTGCAGTTCCAATTGAAGCAATGGATGCAGGATGTCATGCTTTCAGACGGCACGCCGCCGGAAATGCAGGACTGGTGACCGCAACGGCGGCCATGCAAAAGGGAAGGCCTGAGCCTTCCCTTTTGCATCTGCATCATCGCTTTAGGTCTGCGCCGCCCTCTCGATGACCGCCTCGATGTGGTCATAGAAGTTTTCCCGACGAAAAAGCTGTCGACGGCCGCACTCAAGCCGCAACAGCCAATCGCCCTCCGGCAAGCGCGCCTCTATCCAGCCCTCTCCCGAAGCCAGGCGCAGCCTGTCCCCCACCGCGGGCGCGTAACCCGCCAATGGCGCATAGTAGGCGGCATAGCCGCCAACGATATCGCAGTCCGCCTCAATGGCGGCGCGCATCTCCAGACCCCAACCCGCCGATGCGGCTGCTTGAAGAAATCGCTGGGCATCTTCGCCGATCAGATACACTCGCTCCGGCCCCATGCGGCAGCGCCCGTCCTCGATGCCCTCGCTCAGGCCAGATGCGACCAGGTCGCCATGCGCCACCGCCAGCCATTCGCCATTCGCGTCGCGCAGCGGCTGCAAGTCGATCCGCCGCGTTTCGCCGCACAGGGCCTGCCCGTGCCCGCGCGGCATATCGATGGCCCCCTCCGCCAAGCGTTGCCTCCGACTCGCCTCGTCCCGCGCTAGCCAGTCCTCCACGCGCAAGGCTTCGCTCCGCAAAAAAAACAGGAACGCGCTTTTCGCGTCGGCCGCTTGGCCATCCAGCGCGCCGGAATCTATCGACTGGGCGGCCCATGCTGCAAAGTCTCGGTGAATCGCCTCGTTGGTTTGCGGCAAAACGCCCTGGCAACCATATGCCGCGGCCAGCGCATGTTCCAGCTCAGCCGGACTGAGCAAGGACACCTCCAGCTTCAGGGCCGCGCGAGCCGCGAGCTGAGCCTGGGTCGCCAATTCGCCCGCCGCGCCGTCCCGCAGCAAGCCGCTTTTCATCCGCGCGTCCGCAATCTTCTGCCTGCCCGACCAAGTTGCGGAGGCCGTCCTTACCGCAGACAAGACCTCTTCCGCCATCCGCGCGGCGCGCAAGGCCTGCCGCGGCTCCTCGGCCAACTCTCTTTGCCACGCCGCCAGTTCCGCGCGCCAGGGCAAATCCACTCCGCCCTCGACTTCCAACATGTCCAAAAGCAAAAACGCGGCGATGGCGGTGCTTGCCGCCATCATCGATGGGCTGGCGGACAACCCTATGCCGCAGGCCGCCAAGCCCGCCAGCCGGTACGCCTGCGCGCCGACGCCATCCTCCCCAGATGCATCTCCGGCCTCCATAACCCGCCCGGCCTCAGTGAAACGCTCCTCGCATTCCCGCCTGACGACATCCAGCAATAGCGAAGGATTATCCTGTCTCTTCGCCGCGCATTCCTGCCGAGGCAAGCCGAGCACATCCGCGGCCTGGAAGATGGAACAGCCCTTTATCGCATAGGCGGCAGGCTCCGCGCCGCCGGAAACCCGCTTGGCGAACAGCGCCAGACCGGCTTTCGCGCCCGGCGCCAGACTCATGCCGCGCGCCTCTATCTGGCTAAGCGTCAGCCAACGCGAATCGCCGCCGTCTGGCGGCGCGGCGAGCGACAGCATCAGGTGGTTGATCCCACGGTAAAGCGCGCCGGATACCGGGTTGAAATGCCGGACTGCGCCGCGGCCCGGCCTGCAAAATCTCGCCATCCCCTCGGAAGAGAGCTCGATGCGTGCCGCTATCTTGTCCGCCGCTTCGCGCGCATAGTCGCGCATTCTCCACGCTTGCTTCTCCATCACAAGCGCTCCGGCTGATACAGCGCACAAATAGCGCGATGCCAATCGTCGGCTCGGCGCCCGCTCATCGAGGCCAACGTTTCCAGTCCGGCAAGATAGTCGACGGCTATCTGCGCGAATACGGCATCCTCGCCCGATTCGGCCGCCCCGGCCGCGGCCAAGTCTTCCATGCCGCGCGGGTCGAGCTCGACCTCATAATCCTCCGCCAGCAGCAACAGCATGCCCATCCTCTCTACAGCCCGCGACAAGAAGGGCACATGCGACCAGCGCGCATCCTCTTCGTCGCTCTCCGGCGATTCGGCCTCCGCCGCCAGGCCCAGTTGCTCCCGCTCCGCCTCCGAGAAGGCATCGGCAGGCGCTCTTAGCGGAAATCCCTCATCCAGCATCATGCCATCCATGTCAAACCATATTGAACATCACAAGCCCCCTTTCGTCCTGGCCATCAGAACCAGGCCGCAGGAGATTACGCGCTGGCGGCGACGGGACGCAGTGGCGGCGACGCTTCGCGCCCCATCTCCAGGCCCCGGTACAAACTTTCGATATCCAGGCCCGACGAAGTCGGCGCCATGGCCGCTATCCTGGCCAGCGGCGACACGGCCGAAGCGGCGGCCAGCTCTTCCCGCTCCAGCGACAGCACCGGTATGGCATCCGTCGCGCCGCCCAGCGCGTCCATGCTCAACGTATCCGCGGGATGGGGCGGCATATCCAGCATGGCGATCTGCTCCACTCGCCGAACCATGCCGGACAAGGTCGAACCAATGTCTTGCCTCAGGGTGTGGCGATAATTGACGGTTCCGCTCACCTGCGCGGTCGGCATCAGCAGCACATGATCGGCGTAAATGTCCCCATCCAGATTGCCCGCCACCACCACCACCCGCGCGTGCAAATTGCCATCCACATCGCCGCCCTGGCTGACAATCACGATAGGATCGCCGCCCTCCACCGCGCCATTCGGCATCAGATTGCCGATGACGCGGCCTGAAATTTTGACGCCCCGCCCGATATAGATATCGCCATGGATCTCCATATCTATCTCGATCAAGGAGCGGATCTGCTCACGGGTGATGGTGGGCGAGCTTGCTCTCAGCGTTTCGCTGATGGCGTCTTCCGCCGAGCTGCGCGTCGGCGCGGCCGGAAGCGTTGGCGCGGCCTCCACCGGCTGCGGAGTTTTTAGTTTGCTGGCGGCGTCGTCGCCCAGCAGCATTTTCGCGAAAAATTTGCGCATGATATGTCCTTATTGATGCCAGTCGCCTGGCGCACGCTTCGCCAATCGCAGGCTAGAGACCCGCCTTGTAGCTGCCTCTATCCGTTTCAATCAATTGCGCCTGCTGATCGATTCTCTGAATGACCTCGCTCCCTCTGAACCGGTCGCCCACGCGCAGCTCAACCATCTCGCCGCCGGCCTTTCTCACCCAGACCGAGGTCGAAGACATGCCCACCACTTTGCCGGCGTCATGCGCGGCTTGCGGTTTGGGCGTGCGCGCCTGCGCATGGCCGCGTCCGGACAATGTCTTGATTTCCTGTTCTAGCTTGGCCACCCTATCCTCCAGCCGCGCCATATCCGCCACGGGTTTCAGCGCCGGCCGGGAAATGGCGACAGGCGCTTGCGTCGCGGCCAGGCTTTGCGGAGCCGAAGCCGAAGCCATAACCGGCTTCGCGCTCACTCCGGCATTGGCCGGGCGCAGTTGCAGCGCGGGCGCGGCGGCCGGCATGGATGCCTGAGGCGCAGGGCCGCGCTTGTCCGGCGCTATAGAGACAAGCGGCTTTGCCTCGGCCTCAACGGGGAGCGGCGGATACCCGGAAAATTTTTGCCATAGAAACAGACCGGCAGCCGCCAGCGACAGCCAGGCGATCAGGACCAGCAAAACCATCTTGCGGTAATCTCGCGCAGGCCGGCGCGGCTCAGCCTGCTTGCCCGCACGCTCTTCGACATGGCCGCCAGCCTCAACCATGGGCGGCTCCAGCGCATCGCCCTCCAGCGCCAAACTTTCCGCCTCGCCAAAATCCTGACCCTTCCGCATCGCAAGCACCCATTCATCATTCCGATGAAATTATGTTATATTAAGATACATACTTAATCAAACATTTTGCAAAACGTGGCGAACTCAACGCTTGATAATCCGTCTTTCGCGCCAAGCTCAGCCACTCCCGGATGGGGAACCCATGAATCATGCTTTGAGAAATTTCTCCTGCCTGTCCCTGCTCATTGTCGCGCTGCTGGCCGCATTCTCCTGGCTGGGCCTGCATGGCGCGCCGGCCGGCAAGAGCGCTGCCGCGCTGTTGCTGCTAGGCCTGGCCATGGGCAGTTTTTTAAATGTGCTGGTTCATAGACTGCCGCTGATGCTGACCCAAAAATGGCGGCAAGAGTGCGCCGCTTATATGGGCGCGGCATCCCCCGCCATGCCCGAACTCAACCTGCGCCGCCCGCGCTCCCACTGCCCGGCTTGCCTCACCCCTTTGCGCGCCTGGCAGCTCATCCCCCTGTTGAGCTACTTGCTGCTGCGCGGCAAATGCGCCGATTGCGGCGCGAGGATCAGCCTGCGCTACCCGCTTGTGGAAACCGCCTTCGGCTTGGCATCCGCCTGGATAGGCTGGCGCCATGGACTGGACAGCCGAGCGCTGGCCGAAATGACTTTCCTGTTTCTGCTGGCCGCCCTCGCGCTCATCGACCTTGACGCTCAGCTGCTGCCGGACGTTTTGACTCAAGCGCTGCTTTGGCTGGGCTTGGCATTCAATATGTCGGAGCGGTTCACGACGCTGCCGGACGCCGTCATCGGCGCCATGGCCGGCTACCTGGCCATGCGGGCGATTGCGGCTCTATTTTTGATTTGCACAGGAAAGGATGGCCTGGGCAGGGGGGATTGGAAATTAATGGCGGGAATGGGCGCCTGGCTGGGATGGCAGGCCATACCGTTGATCATCGCCATCGGCGCTGTCGGCAGCGCCATCTTCGGCGGCCTGAAAATTCATTTGAAGCGCATCGATGGCAGCCAGCCGCAGGCATTCGGCCCCTATCTTATCGCCGCGGGCCTGGTCGCCCACTGGAAGGGAAAGGAAATCATCGCTTGGTATCTGGGGCTGGCCATGTCTTTTTGACCCTGCCCCTTCCGCCAAATAAAAGGCTATGTCCCAATTGTAAGTTGGTAGCCTCGCCCCACCGCTTCCTGCAAACAATGCACAGGTTGTATCTGCTGATG